>NZ_DATMLH010000217.1:0-17220 GCF_035570115.1 Mycobacterium sp. | reverse complement strand
GTTGACGTCGTAGGTGACGGCATGGGTGTCGTCGCCCGGGTGCAAAAACGAGGTGTGCAACGAGTGGGCGACACGGTCGGTATCGACCGTCGCCGCAGCGGCCAGCAGGCTCTGCGCCCCAACCTGGCCACCGTAGAGACGTGGCAGACCCGAGCGTATGGGGTCGGTCTCGTAGGTGTTGGCAGCGATCTCCCGCAGGGCGAAGATCTTTTGCCACCAATGCACCGATTCCGCGCTCTCGGCGGGATCAACCACTGCCGTCGGGTGGCGCGTCAGCGTGCGGTCGCACCGGCATCGACAGGGATCGTCGCGCCGGTGATGTATCGGGCTTCGTCGGAGACCAACCAGGCGATCGCGTTGGAGATGTCTTCAGCCTGGATGAGCTGCACAGGAAGGATATTGGTCATCGCTTCGAACAGCTCGGGCACGTCGGGCGCGGCACCCAGAAACGACTCGTTGTTGACCATGGGAGTGTCGGCGCCGGTGGGGTGAATGGAGTTCACCCGAATGTTATAGCTGCCCAGTGCATTTGCGTAGGCCCTCATCAGTCCCACGACGCCGTGCTTTGCGGCGGTATAGCCCAACATCCCGTACGTCTTGGACCGTAGGCTGCGCGTCGTTCCCTTCAGGCCGGCCGCCGAACTGGTGATGACGATAGCGCCGCCCTGGTTCTGTTCGACGAGCGTGGGGATGGCCGCCTCGATCGTGTAGACGACGCCGGTGAGCATGACGTCGATGCAGTCGTGCCACGCCTGGATAACGGTCGATGTGGGACCCAGCACGGGCATGATGCCGGCGTTGGCGATCACGATGTCCAGCCGGCCGAACTCCGCGAGGCCCTCGTCGACAACCTTGTTGACCGCCGCCTCGTCGCGCACATCGGCTCTGGCTGCCACAATCCGACGGCCGAGCGCCTCGACAGCTTCGACGGTCTGGGCGAGTTCCTCCTCGGTTCCCAGCGGGTAGGGAACCGAGTCGATCTGCTCGCAGATGTCGAACGTGACGATGTCGGCACCGTCCCTGGCAAGCCGCACCGCATGGGAGCGGCCCTGGCCGCGCGCTCCACCGCTGATGAAGGCGACCTTGCCGTCCAACGCTCCCATGCGGACCTCCCACTCACCGGCGTCGCTGCGCCACAGCCGTATCTAACCGATCATTGTTCGATAACGTAGCGCGTGGTGCGCCCCGTGTACATCCCAAAACGTTGACTAACCAAACAGCGCTGGATTAGCGTAGTGCGTCATGGGTAAAGCGCAGGCCGAATCCGACATCTCGGCCGCGGCGATGCTGCCGCATTACAACATGTGGGATCCCCAACACGAGAAGGCCAAATGGGATGTCTTTTCGTACGCACGGCGCCATTGCCCGGTGGCCCACACGGATGCCGAAGGCGGCGGTCAATATGTCGTCACCCGGTACGACGACGTTCGCCGGGTCCTCGAAGATCCGCAGACCTTCTCGTCGGCCGGCGTTGCGCCCCGCCCGTCGCCGGTGCGACTCAATCCGCTCGACGCCGATCCGCCCTACCAGGTTGACCTACGCAAAATCCTCAATCCGCTGTTCACCCGCAGCTTCCTGCTGCGATTCGAGCCCGAACTGCGAAAAAATGCCACCGACCTCATCGGACGCTTCATCGACAACGGGCGCTTCGAATTCGTCCGCGAGTTCGCGGGTCCCTTCGTGGGCAATGCCTTGTCGAGGGTCGTCTTCAACGAGGACGACCCGAAGAAGATGGACCATGCGGCCGAAGTCGTGATCCGGCTGGCGGTCGACGTCACCGATGAAGCGTTTTTCGAACTCGCCGTCCTCGCCGGGCAGTACATCGCCGAGCGCGAGGCGAACCCGGTTGCACGAAACGATGTGTTGAACGCCATCGCCACCGGCACGGTGGAAGGTGGCAGGCCGCTGACGGAAGAGGAACGACTCGGCGTCATCACCGTCCTGTTCCTGGGTGGTCTCGACACCACCCGGGGGGCGATGGGTTCGATCGCCTACCACCTAGCGCGCCAGCCCGAACTCGAACAACGACTCCGCGATCCCGCCTGGATCCGTCAGGACATGGATGAGTTCATCCGGCTGGAGTCGCCGGTTGGCTGTCTCGGCCGAACCGCTACCAGGGATGTCGAACTCGGTGGGGTGACGATCCGACAAGGCCAGCAGTTGTTGATTCGCTTCGATTCGGCCAATCGCGACGACGCTCGCTTCGAGGACGCTTCGCGCCTGAAGTTCGATGGGCGGCGCAGTAGTTCGGCCGGCTTCGGACTGGGAATCCATCGTTGTCTGGGTTCGCACTTCGCCCGGATTCAGATTGCGATCGCTTTCGACGAGCTGTTCAACAGGCTGACAAATCTGCGCTTCGCGGACCCGGCCACCGAAGTGCGCTGGGCGCCTGGCATCGCCAACGGCCCAGAGGAGCTGGATCTCCTTTTCGATGTGATCGATTGAGACGACGGTGCGGGTAACCCACTTTTCGTGGATCGCGGGCGGGCCAGAACCAAACGGTGTATGGTTATACTCGACGCGAGACCGGCGGGATCCCGACCTGGCTAATTCGATCGAGGGAGGTACCTCCGAAATGAGGCCCTGGCGTGAGATGCGCTGCTCATGACACCGAAGATCGAAATGCCGACCAGTACCACGCCGGCCGTCGCGCGTATCAAGTACCGGCGCACCCCCTACCTGGTGGTGTCGCAAGAGCATACGGCGCGCAACGACGTCTATGGCACCGTCGCAGACCATGTAGTGCGGTACGCGCAGCTGCTGCGCGGCGACCGCGACTCCGACACGGTGATCGTGGCATCTCATCCGATCGGATCGCCTGCCTACCTCCCGCTGTTCTCCGAACTGGCACGCACCGGGCTGCACGTGATCGGCTACGCCAACCGGTATTCGGTTGGCGACTCGGCGCTGCAAATGGAAAACCATTTGATCGACCTTGGTGCCTGCGTCCGCGACGCGCGAGAACGGCTCGGCTATGAGCGTGTCGTGCTGGCCGGCTGGAGCGGCGGGGGATCGCCGATGATGGGTTACCAGGCCGAAGCCGAGAAGCCCACTATTACCCAGACCGCCGCCGGGGAGCCGTCGTCGCTTGCCGAGACCGCGCTACCGCCTGCCGACGCGGTGATGCAGCTGGCGGCTCCGCGCAGCCGGCACCGGCTGCTGACCGAGTTCCTCGATGCGTCGATCACCGACGAGCTGCAGCCAGACCGCGACCGCGCCGCGGAGTTTGATCTCTACGACCCCGCGAACCCGAATCAGCCACCGTATTCGGCCGACTTCCTCGCCGCCTACCGCGAACGACAACGCGAGCGCAACCGCCGGATCACCGCTTACGCGCAGCAGAAACTGCGGGACTTCCGCAACGCCGGCAAACCGCACGCCGAGCACTCCTTCGTCGTCCACGGGACGATGGCCGACCCGCGCTGGCTGGATCCCACCATCGAACCCAACGGACGCCGGCCGCGGTGGAGCTATCTGGGCGACCCCGAGGTCGCCAACACCAGCCCCGGAGCGCTGATGCGGTTTACCACCGCGCGCAGCTGGTTGTCGCAATGGGGCCTGGACACCGCCCAGGTGGACGCCGGGGATGCCGCGCCGAGGGTTTCGGTGCCGGTGCTCATGGTCGTCAACGGGTGCGACGACGCCGTGCCCACCAGCCATCAGGCACAGGTTTTCGATGCGATCGGTCACCAGGACAAAGAGCGGGTCGACCTGCCGGACGCCAACCACTACTTCACTGGCGAAGACCAACAATCGCATCTGTCACGGGCGGCCGACCACGTTCATGACTGGCTGCGCCGCCACGGTTTCAACGTGAATTGACAACGCCCGCAGCGGAAATAGCCAACCTCTCACGCCGATCGATAACCCAACAAGGATTGATATCCGGCACAGTAAGGAGCCGACATGAAGTTGAGTCTGATGACCCTGGGTGACGTGGTGGCCGATCCAGTCACCGGACTCGCTTCCACGGCCGCCGAACGGCACCGGGCCATTGTCGAGGCAGCCGTCGTCGCCGACGAAGCAGGCTTCGAGGGCGTGCACATCGGCGAACATCACGGGCTGGAATACACCACGTCGGCGCCGCCGGTGATCCTCGCGGCCATCGGCGAACGCACGTCCAGACTCCGGCTGTCCACGGCTGTGACGCTGGCCGCGAACCTGGACCCGATCCGGGTGGCCGAGGACTACGCGACGGTCGACGCGCTGTCGGGTGGACGCTGCGAGGTCGTCGTGGGCCGGGGCAACTTCTTCGTGTCCACCTACACGCTCTTTGGGCAGCGGTTGGAGGACTCCCACGAGTTGTTCGCGCAGAACGTCGAACTGCTGACCCAGTTGTGGGCCGGTAAGGAAGTGAACTGGGCGGGCTCGCGCCATCGCGCCCCGATCAGTGAGTTCGTGCTGCAGCCCGTGCCGGTCGGCGCGATGCCGCTGTGGGTCGGCGGCGGCGCCTCGGAATCGTCGACGGAACTGGCGGCGCGCCTGGGTCTCGACTTGATGCTGCCCTCGGCCTTCGGCAACCCGCAGATGTTCAAGCCCGTGGTCGAGAGCTACCGGGAAAAGTTCGCGTCCTACGGGCATCCGCGCCAGCCGCGCGTCGGCGCCTGCTGGCACGTGAACGTCGCCAAGACGAGCCAGGCGGCCCGCGAGCGGTGGGAACCGCGTTACCGCGCCTACTTCGAGCTGATGAGTACCGTGATTCCCCGGGTCAACCCCGACCCGCCGGCGTTCGTCACCAAGCCGTTCGACTTCGGGTTCCTCACCACCAAAGGACCCGCGATCGTCGGCAGCGCGGCGGAGGTGGCCGACCGACTCAAAGCCTGGTCGGAAGTGCTCACCAGCGACACGAACCTGATCTACATCGACATGGGTGGCCAACCCGCCGGCGAGTACCGCGACATGGTCGAACTCATCGGCTCCGACGTTCTACCGCAACTGAATTGATCCGCGGTGGCCGCCTGGTGCGGCGCCCCACGACGTTATTGCCACCCTCGACGATCAAGGTGTTGAATCTGCATTCAAAGTAAGGGCGGTGATTGTCGGCGGTTCGCACTCTGGCGGTGATCGGATTCTGCTGCGCGGCAACCATATTGATCTATCACCCGCCATTCAACTGGCTGGGCATTGTCGGATCGTCGAAGGCGAATCTGCCGACCTACATGTGGCCGGGCTGACTTTCGCGCTTGAGTCCCCTTAGGTCAGGTCTTCGTGCTCAAGGCGACGCAGCGCGCGGAAGGCATAGGGCGTCACGATGGCGATAAGCACGAAGAACAGGCCGAACACCGCCCAAAAGTTCAGCAGGCCATGCCAGGCGAACGGGCCGGTCCGGACAAATGGCACCAGGCTCAGCGGAACATAGATTGCCGCGACCAGGAAGCACAAATAGCCGACCCACCGTGGAAAAAGAGGCTGTGTGCGACGGTCGAGCAGTATGGCGACACCCAATGCCACACTCTGTAACAGCGAGAACATGAAGGTGAGGTCGAAGAACAGCCATCCCAAGTCGTATAACGTCTGCACGGTCTCGGGCGAGCGGGCTTCGGCGCGGAATGCTGCGGTCTGCCACACTACGGCCGGCACGGCGGTGACGACGCCCGTCATCAGGCCACCAAGAAGTTCCGTTGTCGACAGGACACCCATCGGGCCTTCCATCCGGCCGATGACCTTAGAGATGGCAGCACTCCAGGTGTAGTAGCAGGGAGCACCAACAACCATCAGCACCATTCCCACTTGGATGCTGGTGTGGTGAGTCTGGAAGTAGCGGGTTATGGCCGATGCGTCGAGGTCTTGTCCCAGGGGTGGCCAAAAGCCGGCGAACACCGCGAAGCCCAGCAGACCTAGGCCCGCGTACACGCAGACGGACCATAACGCGAGGCGAAGTATTGTGTAATCGGTGCTCGTGTTCTGTGCACTCGCCACCGTGGTGCGTGCTGTTGTCGTTGTCACAGTTCCTCCCAGTGCCCGAGGTTGGCTCGATTCCAGGCGCCCTTGACGCGGTTTACGTTCCGCGCATCTGCTGAAGGCGATCCGCTGCGATGGCGGCGATGGCGGGCGAGGCCAGCAGCTCTTTGATGGCGCGTTGCTCGGCATCGAGGCCATCCGCCAGCGGAACCCGACCGGCCATGTCCAGCAACGCCTTCGCGTGCCGCAACGCGTTTCGGTCGTGGGCCGCGATCTGTTGTGCGAGCTGCACCGCTGCGGCTACCGGATCGTCGGCCAATCGGGTGACCAGTCCCATTCCGGCGGCCTCGGATCCGCTGACTTTCCGGCCGGTAAACGTGAGGTCCTTGGCGACGTCACGGCCGACCAGCTCGGGAAGCAGCTGTGTTCCGGCCATGTCCGGTATCAGTCCCCACCGCACCTCCATCACGGAAAGCTCCGCGTCCGGGGACGCCACCCGGATGTCTGCACCCAGGGCGATCTGCAGCCCGCCGCCGTATGCCACGCCATGAATGCCGGCGATGACCGGCACGGGAACCTGCGACCAGACCACCGCGGCTTGCGGACCCAGCGCCGTCGCACCGCCGATACGCTCGAGGGTCGTCGGAGGCATGGCTGGATGCTCGCCACCCCCCTTGGCGATGCGAGCGAATGACGACAAGTCCAGGCCGGCGCAGAAGGCGCGTCCGTTGCCGCTGACCACCACCGCTCGAATGTCGGGGTCGGACATGAGTCGCTTGCCCGCCGATACCAGTCCTTCGAACATCGCGGTGTCGAGCGCATTGAGCTTGTCCGGCCTGTTGAGTCGGACATGCGCTACCGCGCCGTCCACATCGACGGTCACGCGTGCGGCGTTGTCCATGGTGCGGGCCCCTATCCACGACACCGATAATTTAACATGCACTAGAAAATTCTGCTAGAGTCTGGGTGCACAGGTGCTGATCTGGTCTGATACGCGCCTAATGAGTATTAAAAAATGCCGTTCCTGTTGCTCTTGCGACGCAAACGCAAAAGGGGGTGTCAGCGGCCATGTCGCCTGACGCATCGCCGCCTTCGGCGACCAGGGTCGCTGCCGTTCGGAGCCTCTATCGCGCGCTGGCCGACGGCGACCGGGAAACGCTCGGAAAGCTGCTGCACCCGGATTTCATTGGACATGCCACCGAGGGGTTGCCGTTGGGGGCGGGCGGCGAGCACGTCGGTCCCGAGGCGATGCGCCGTGAGCTGTGGTGGCAACTCGGTCGCCACTACCGGGTGGCGGCTCATCCCGACGAATTCCACGCTCTCGACGACGGCCGCTTGTTGGTCGTCGGCCATTACCGGGGCGAGGCTCGGCGGTCCGGCAAGAAGCTCGAAGCGGCGTTTCATCATGTGATCGGCTTCGCCGACGACGGCCGGATGACCTCGCTGGATCAGCTGACCGACACCGCCGCATGGGTTGAAGCGCTGGACGATCAGGCTCGGCTTGAAACGATCGACTATTCCGTGGTCGACGGACTCGCGACCGTGTGCCTGAACCGGCCCGAGGCGCGCAACGCAATCGACCCACGCATGGCCTTCGAATCCCTCGTCGTCGCCCGCCGCATCGCCGATGACCGGTCCGTTCGCGCCGTCCTCATTTGCGGCGACGGGCCGTCATTTTCGGTCGGCGGCGACATCGATACTTTTCCGTCGGATGCGTCGACACCGTATGGCGAACTCCTGGAGTGGATGACCACACCGTTTCATGAAGCCTTTCGCGTGCTCAGCCGCATCGACGCACCGATCGTCACCGCCGCCCATGGCGCAATCGCCGGTGGTGGGCTCGGCTACATCTACGCGGCCGACCTAGTGATAGCGGCCGAAGGCACGAAGTTCCTGACAGCATTTGCAGCGCTTGGCCTTTCGGGCGATGGCGGCGGAACCTGGCATCTGCCACGCCTGATCGGCGCGCGCCGTGCGGCCCAGGCTTATCTGCGGAATGCGCCGATCGAGACGACCGAGGCCCTGGAGTGGGGGCTGATCAACGAGATCGTGCCGGCTGACGAGCTACGGGCGCGGGCCGTGGCGCTGGCGACCGACTTGGCGCGCGGGCCCACCCGAGCTTTTGCCAGGATGCGGGCGCTGTTGCGCGGTGCGTGGCACAACGACCTGGCCACGCAACTGCAGTCAGAAATCGAGGCGCTGAAGGCCACCGCCGACACCGCCGATGCCGCAGAAGCGCTTTCGGCGTTCAGAGCGAAGCGCACACCCCGCTTCACCGGAGGGTAGGACATGGGACTGATCAACGATTCACCCGAGCACAAGGCGATACGCGACAGCGTCGCGGGGATCGCCAAGCGATACGGACCCGAGTATTTCCTGGCGCGGGCACGCACGGGCGGGGGGATCGAGGAATTGTGGAATGACCTCGGCGCCGCCGGCCTATTGGGCCTGCACCTGCCCGAGGACTACGGTGGCGGCGGGGGAGGGATGGCTGATGCCGTTGTCGTCGTGGAAGAGCTTGCTGCGCAAGGGATGCCGTTGCTGATCTGGGTGATCTCGCCGGCCATCTGCGGCAGCATCCTAGCGTGTCACGCGTCGGAGGAAATGAAGCAGCAATGGCTGCCGCGCATCGCGGACGGGACCAAGAAGATGGCATTCGGCCTGACCGAACCCGACGCCGGGTCAAACAGCCACGACCTCAAGACAACCGCGAAACGCACCGATACCGGCTGGAGGATTTCCGGTTCCAAGTACTACATCTCCGCGGTGGACCAATCCGACGCGATACTGCTGGCCACCCGGGACGCGGATCATTCGACAGCGGAGCGCAATCGGTTGTCTTTATTCGCAGTTCCAACCGATACCCCGGGATTGACGTTTGCGCCCATCGCCACGTCGATCGTGTCACCGGACAAGCAGTTCACCGTGTTCCTCGATGACGTCGCAGTTGGCGAAGAAGCGCTGATCGGGGTCGCCGGCAACGGTCTTCGGCAGGTTTTCGACGGCCTGAATCCCGAACGGATCCTGGTGGGCGCGCTATCCAGTGGCATCGGACGCTACGCGATCGGTAAGGCCGTGGATTACGCGCGACACCGGAGCGTCTGGTCGACGCCGATCGGCGCCCACCAAGGCGTCGCCCATCCGCTCGCCGAATGCCACATCGCGGTCGAACTGGGCCGGATGGCGACCCTGCGCAGCGCCGAGCTCTTCGATGCCGGAGAACCGGCGGGTGAAGCCGCGAACATCGCCAAATACGCTGCGTCCGAGGCCGCGTTGAAGGCGCTCGACCAGGCGATTCAAACCCATGGGGGCAACGGGCTGTCCCTGGAATACGGGCTATCCGAGCTGTGGTTCGTCACCAGGCTGATGCGCACCGCGCCGGTGAGCCGCGAAATGGTGCTCAACTTCGTGGCCCAAACATCGCTGGGCCTGCCCCGGTCCTATTAGAAAGCGAGACCCGAGTGCACAGAACGCAATTCGATGCGGTCGTTATCGGAGCCGGCGCGGGCGGCTTGTTCACCGCCGCCCGGCTTGCCCACCACGGCTATCGCACCCTCGTCGTGGAACGCCTCGACAAGGTCGGCGGACGCGCCTCTACCGACGACATCGACGGTTTCAAGGTCAATACCGGTGCCATCGTGATCGAGCTCGGCGGCATCACCCAACAGACATGTGAGGAGGTCGGCGCACCGTTCGACATCCGCGAACCCAAGCCAGCGCTGCTGTACCGGATCGGCGGCAAAAACGTCGACGTGACCGGCGGCGGGTGGGGTTTTCTGCTGAGCAAGCTCACCCGCCAGGGCGCCAAGTTGATTGCCGGCATCGGTGCCGCGCGCAGCGACTCCGGCCTGCCGGAAGACCAGATCAGTACCGCCGAATGGGTGTCTCGTTACACCAAAAACGAACGCGTGCACGGCATATTCCGCAACATGTGCGCCTCGATCTTCGCAGTAGGTTCAGAAGACCTTCCGGCGCGGGTGTTCCTCACTTATTTCACTCGCAAGAGCGCGTTCAAGCGGTTCGGCTTTCACCCCGACGGCACCATCGGGCTGTGGCGCGGACTGGCTGACGTCGTCCAGTCGCACGGCGGCGAAGTGTGGCTTTGCACAACGGTCACCGAGATCATCTCCGATGGCGACAGGGTGACCGGCGTAGAGGTGAACCGCGCCGGCGAGAAGGTCAGCGTCGCAACGTCAGTCGTGGTCAGCGATGTCGGACCCGCCGCCACCATCGAGCTTCTCGGCGAGGAAAACGTGCCATCCGACTACCAGGACCTGGTCAAGAAGGGTGATCGCCCGACCGCAATGATCTCGGTGAACTTCGCGAGCCGCCACCGCCTCGTGGACGTTCCCGGCATGCTCAGCTTCGCCACGTCACGCCGGCTGGCCTACATCGCGAACTTCACCGATACCTGCCCGGAGATGGCGCCGCGGGGATGGCATCTTTACGTCGGGACGGCGGTGCCCAAGCCCTCCATTGGCGACTTCGACGAGGCGGCCGAAACCGAGCTCCTGCTGGCGGATCTGCGCGACAATATCGATCAGTTCGATGAGCGTGCACGGATACTGAGCATTGCGGTCACCCGTGACGGCTGGCCGCCGCAACGGGCGGTGGCGGGTTTCGATCTGCCGCACGACACACCGTTCGCCGGTCTGTGGAATGTCGGCGATGCGGTCAAGGAATACGCCAACGGGGGCACGACGGCGTGCGCAGAGACGGCGCAGCTAGTGACGGATAAGATCCTCGCTGCGCTAACCGACCGTCGTCTCGGCTAATCCATACCGGACGAACGACTGCGCATTGGCGACGACGGTTTCCAAAGAGCTGCGCCGAGGATCCCACCACTCGACCGCCCAATTTAGCGCGCCCAAGACCAGCATCTGAGCCATGTATAAATCCAGATCGGCGCGCAGTTGACCAGATCGTGCCAGGTCGTTGATCAGTCGTCGCCACACTTCGCCGTAGCGCTCTTCCTCGAGGACCTGGCGCTTTCGAATCCGCGGCGGCACCTGGCCGGCGTTGCGGATGGCTGCGGTCGTGTAGTCCGAGATCTCTAGTTCGTGTCGCAGATGAGCGCTGACCGCGGCGAGCAGGCGATCCAGCGCAGAGGCGTCCGCAGGTAAGCCGTCGAGTATTGCGGCGACATGTTCGCGCATGTCGGCGATACCGGCCCACATCACCTCCTCGATGAGGTCATCGCGCGACGGATAGTAGTAATAGATCGCCGGCGCCTGCAGCTCGGCCTGTGCCGCCACGTCAGTGAGGCGCAACCCGGCATATCCATTGGCGCTCAACACGTGGGCGGCCGCGTCTAAGATCCGCCGTCTTGTCTGGGTCGATTTGGACTCAGCGATGTCGGCGGACGCCGGACCCGTCACAGACGCGATGTCAGTCCGCCTGGTCATTGACCAATTCTAGCCAGTAAACGGCACCACGCCCCCGTGTGCGGGCACAATTTCTATCCGAGATTCGAGCCTGCAATCGGTTCATGGACTCGGCGCAATCCAACGTAACGCTTGCCGAAACCACAGTTTTCTATCTCCGATTAAGTAGTTTCGATGAAACAATGCCGTGGCGGGGTATGTTCACCCGCCACGGCAAGTCCGGGTCGCCGGCTAGGACGTTCGCGCTCGTTCTCGTCGTGCCGGAGCATCTGTTGTGGAACGACGCCGTGCCTCGTCGTCAAGCATGCGCTGTCGCATTGAGGGCAGGAAGGCAAGTAGCCGGTAGGTAAGGAGATGACCGAAATGCCAATCGACCGCTTCGTCGTCCGGCACGGCGACGAAGTAGGCCATGCCGCGGATGTAGAGAATGAAGCCGGCCATCATGATCGTGGTGGCCACCCATTTGGCCGCGGTCGGCAGAGTGGAGTTGAGCGCCAGGATGTGCACCCAGCCGACGCTGAAATAGGCGACCATCATCCCGATGGGGGGAAGCACCAGGAACAGGGCTCGTCCCCAGCCCTTCAACCGGGGTTCCAAATACCAAATGAAGAACCCAATCGTCATGAACGACGCACCGTTGATGAACGCCCACCAGTACGGGAATTTCAGGAAGGTGTAAGGCTGAACGCCGTAGTACTGGTAGACGTGCATCAGCAGCCCGGGCGTCTCCATGATGGCATCGGTCAATCCCGCAATCAGGTAGACCAGCATCACCTGCTTGACGTTCAGGCCGCGCTTGAACAGCAGGTAGATGAAATAGGGCTCCAGACCCAAAAAGGCCGCGTAACAGAATGGGATCAGCAGCGGTATCTGAATTCCGAAGTTGGTGAAGACGTAGAACGGGAGGTCATTGGCCCACCGAAGATGGCCCAGTAGGTCGAGCATCGGCTCCAACAGCGAGCACAGGAATCCCCCGAAGATCAGCATCGACGGCAGCCAGTTCTGCTTCTTGAACCCCGTCCACAGGGCCCAGATGACGGCGATACTGACCACGAGCAGGCCGGCATACAACGTGAAAAACCAACCAGCGAAGTGCCCTGCGGAAAAATCCGATGGACTGGGTAGGATATTCGGCGGCATGTGCGGCAAACCTCCTCGTGCGCGATCTAAATATATATTAAATTAAGGTTCCGGATCAATATTCATTACGATGAGAAGTCCGATTTGAGCCGGCAATCTCTCGGCCGATCAGCTCCTTCATGATTTCCGTTGTGCCGCCGTAGATCGTCTGGGCCCGGGTATCGAGATACGCTCGGGCGACTGGGTACTCGACCATGTACCCATACCCTCCGTGAAGTTGTAGGCAGTTATCGAGGAGTCGGCGTTGGAGCTCGCTCACGTACCACTTACCCTTCGCGGCATCGACATCGGAGAGCTCGCCTGCGTTGAACGCGTGCACCGATTTGTCGACGTATGCCTCGGAGATGTCGAGCTCGGTGGCCATCTCGGCGAGCTGGAAACGGATGTGTTGCAGCGCGGTTAGCGGTTGGCCGAAAGCGTTGCGCTGTTGGCAGTACTCGACGGTCTGGTCGAAGATCGCGCGTGTGGTCGCGATGGCCTGGGCGGTGACTCCCAGTCGCTCGCGGGGCAGATGGCCCATCAGGTACTGCAGTCCGCGACCTTCTTCTCCCAACAGATTGTCGAGGGGAACCACTGCGTCATCGAAGAACAACTCGGCGGTGTCTTGAGCCGGCAGCCCGATTTTTTCCAGCTGGCGTCCGCGCCTGAATCCGGGTGTGTCGCGTTCCACGGCGAACAAGCTGAACCCCCGTGAACCGCCCTCCTGTTCGGAGCGGGCGGCGACCACGACGAGGTCGGCCATAATGCCACTCGAAATGAATGTCTTCTGGCCATTGAGGATCCAGCTGTCGCCGTCGCGGCGAGCGCTGGTGCGGATCCCTCTGAGATCGCTGCCGGTGCCGGGTTCGGTCATCGCGAGGGCACCGATCAGTTCGCCGGACGCGAAGCCTGGCAGCCATCGCTGTTTCTGATCCTCGGTGGTGAGATCGAGTAGGTAGTGCAGCACCAGATCGTCCTGCAGGCTGACAGTCAGGCCGAACGACAGCGCGTTGACCTTGGCGATCTCCTCGCAGACCACCATCCGGTAGCGGTAGTCATGTTCACCGGCACCGCCGTAACGCTCGTCGATCTCCAATGCGTATATTCCCGCTTTAGCGGCGCTGACGAACACGTCACGGTCGATCCGGCGGTTACGCTCCCAGTCAGGGTGGTGCGGAACCACTTCGCGAGCCAGGAACTCCCGAACTGTTTCTCGGTATGCCTCGTGATCGGGGCTATACAGCGTCCGGCGCACCGCTCAGAGCCTTTCGATGATCGTGACGTTAGCCTGTCCGCCGCCCTCGCACATGGTCTGCAGACCGTAGCGGCCGCCAGTGCGTTCCAGTTCGTGCAGCAATGAGGTCATCAAGCGCGCGCCAGTGCAGCCGATCGGGTGTCCCAGAGCGATTGCCCCGCCGTTGACGTTGACGCGCTCAGGGTCGGCGTCAAGCTCTGCCAACCAGGCAAGTACCACGGGGGCGAATGCCTCATTGATTTCCACTAGGTCGATCTCGTCGATCGACAACCCCGTCCGCTTGAGTGCATGCCGGGTGGCCGGGATCGGGGCGGTCAGCATCATCACTGGATCAGCGCCCCGCACCGAGATGTGGTGGATCCGCGCTCGCGGTGTCAACCTGAACCGATTGACCGCGTCCTGTGATGCGATGAGCAGTGCTGCGGCTCCGTCGGAGATTTGGCTGGCCACCGCCGCGGTCAACACGCCACCCTCGACCAGGGTCGGCAACTTGGCCATTTTTTCTAATGACGTGTCGGGACGTGGCCCTTCATCCACGGTGACGCCCGCATACGGGGCGATCTCCTTGGTGAATCGACCTTCGGCAATGGCGGCCAGCGCGCGCTGGTGGCTGCTGTAGGCGAACACTTCGTTGTCTTCGCGGCTGAGTTTCCACTGGCTGGCGATCATCTCCGCGCCGCGGAATTGCGAGATTTCCTGGGTGCCGTACCGGGCCTCCCATCCGCGACAGCCGGTCCATGGATCGCTTGAGCCGAAAGGCTCACCCGCGGTGAACGCGCTCAAGATCGGGTACTGACTCATCTTTTGCACGCCGCCCGCGACGATCAGGTCCGCGGTGCCGCTCATCACGGCTTGGGCGGCGAAATGTACTGCCTGTTGCGCCGATCCACACTGTCGGTCCACCGTAACGCCCGGCACCGACTCAGGCAGGCCGGCTGCAAGTGCCGCCGTGCGGGCGATATCTCCGGCCTGGGAACCGATGTTGTCCAAGCAGCCGAGGATTACGTCGTCGATTGCCTCCGGATCCAGGTCGTGGCGATCAACCACCGTCCGAATGACATGGGCGGCCATGTCTGCCGGGTGCTCGTGGCCCAGTCCGCCGCCGCGCTTGCCGACCGCTGTGCGAACCGCATCAACAATATAAGCCTCAGTCACCCGAATAATTTAACATAGAATAAAAAGCCGGGCCACCCGCCCCGAAGTGGCCATTCGCTCAACGTTTGGCAGGTGCTGAGCGCGCTTTCCGCGTGCCGCGGGCCCGGGATTCCCCATCGGCGGACAGTCCGTGGCGGACCAATGATTGGGCGTTGACGACGATGCCGTCGACGGAATCGCGGCGCGCGTCGCGCCATTCGGCTGCCCAGTTCAGCGCCCCGAGGACCAGCAGGTGCGCGTACCGGGGGTCGAGGCCGGGCCGGATCTGCCCGTCGGCCAGTGCATTGTCGAACAACCGGCGCCACATCCGTCCGTAGGCCGTTTCCTCTTTGAGCTGTCGGGTGCGGAGCCGGTGGGGGATCTGCCGGGAATTGCGGATCGAGGCGGTGGCGTAGTCGGAAATCTCCAATTCATGCCTCAGGTGGGCCTCGACAGCGACCATGATCCGCTCCAGAGGCGAGGTCTCCGGCGGCAGATCATCGAGGGCATCTTGCACGTGCTTACGCAGCTCAGCGATGCCGCAGTACATGACCTCTTCGATTAGCTCTTCGCGGGACCCGAAGTAGTAGTAGATCGCCGGCGCTTGAAGCTCGGCGTATTCGGCGACATCCGAGAGCCTCGTCCCGGCGAACCCTTTCGAGCTCAAGACGTGCGCCGCCGCATCGAGGATGCGGGCACGGGTGCGGGCGGACTTGGACTCGGCGTCCGTCGATATCTTGCCGTTAGACGCCGCTGCAGCTTTTCTAGGCACGGTTACAGGATATTCCAGGCACGGTCAGGGTGTCGTATACGTCGATCTCCGATGTTGATTACCGGTGGCGCTCTCACCGCAACGTCCTCGGTTGGTGCTGGTGGGATAGCCAGCGGGAACGCCATCTTGGCGTCGAATGCGCCAGCCGCACAATAACTGTCGCACATACCCGTATCAATAGCGCCGCTACGTTGACTGGCCGGGTCAGCGACACCTCATACCTGCATCAGCACGACTCGGGTGACGATTTTTGTCGATCATGGCCACGGCAATGTCGGACGAGTGAGTCCAGGGTCGCCCCAGGGCGGTCGGCGACCGCGGCATGCCTCACGGCGGTCACTCCCAAGCCCGGGGGACTGGATGCCGCCCTCATCCCGCAAATCGACGGGCTGCACGGCTGGGCGTCCGAGCCTCGGTGGCCCAGGCCACCCATGGCACGGATCCGCGGCAGCGCATCGCGGTCAGTCGAAACGGCCTATTGACGAAACCGTGCGAACGATCGTTATCATGTAAGTCATCCGATGAGACCGACGTCACACCGGAGTTGCACGATTAGGAGGAGTCGCCATGGGACCCAGGCAACTGGAACGTGGTGCCTCAATGGGCGCTAATTGAGCAACCTTTAGCGACCGAAAGGAAATCCATGTCTGAGGGCCGCAGCGTGTTCTCCGAACGGAGCCAGCGCGCCATCTTGTGGTGGGGTATCGGCCTCGCCATCGTTTACATCATTGCCTTCATCTTTCTGCTGCAGCAGGTTCCCCTGAAGGATCCCAAATGGAGCGCCGACCAGGTGGCCTCCTGGTACGTGCACAATCAAGGCAAGATCAAACTCGGCGCCGTCCTATGCAGCTGGACTGGCGCCTTCATGATGCCGATCTTGGCCGTGCTCGCAATTCAGATGGCCCGGGCCGAGACCGGCGGATGGAAGATATGGAGTGCGCTGACGCTGGTCAGCGGTGCCATGATGTCGCTGTTTTTGATGCTCCCGCCGATGTTCTGGGGTGTAGCGGCATACACGGCACCCCGCAAAGACTCCGAGGTCACCACCCTGATGCACGAATTGGCGTCGCTGACGATGACGACGACCGACCAGTTCTACATCTTCGCGTGGATCGCCGTCACGGTCATCGCGCTGCGCCCGGCCACCCAACTGGTCAAGAACAACCCGTTTCCGCGATGGTGGGGCTACATGTCGCTGTGGATAACGATCATGTTCGAGGCAGGCGCGATCGCCTTCATACCGCGTAGCGGCCCATTTGCCTGGAACGGGCTGCTGGTGTTCTGGTCGCCGCTGACTTTGTTCTCGGTATGGATCACCATCCAGAGCTGGCTGATTTTCCGCGCACTGCGTGCCCAAAGAGCTGAACCCGAGCCCCAGGCGTTGCGCGCGGCAGAGCACGCCACGGTGTTCTGACGGTCGATGACAGAGCCGTGCTTGGTCTGTCAAAGGGTTGGCCACCTGCCGGCAAGTAGCGGCGTTAACGCCCACCCAACTGGTTGCGAGTTGACTCGGCGTGCGTGTGCCGAAGCCGGCCGTTAAGCGGCCATCGGCGTGCGAAAATGACGGGGTGCCCACTAAGCCAACCGTCAACTGCCAACCAGTGGCGCGCGGTGATGGGAGGCGCCTGCTCCTGGAATCGGCTCGCGCGCTGTTC
>NZ_DATMLH010000216.1:0-24035 GCF_035570115.1 Mycobacterium sp. | reverse complement strand
GCTGGTTGGGTTACTTCAGCCTCTGGGCGGGAACGTTGTTCATCCCCGGCACGGCGATCTCCTACTTCCACACCGGACCACTGGCGTGGAACGGGATCTTCGCATACTGGCTTCCGTTGGGGGTGTTCGCAATATGGATCGCCGTGGTCACCGCCTACGTGCTACGCGCGATCAACCAGCAGCAAGCTGAGGACGCTACCGCAGACTCAGCGATCGGTTCGACCAAGCCGGCTCATGTCGGCTGAGTCGTGTGGCCTCACCGAGAGGCTGACCCATCCGGTCAAGGGCCGTTGATGACAGACGTCATCAGCGGCTCCGGAGTGGTCGCACCGACGCCGTGGGACCCACTTCATGCCGCCAGCCCTGCCGGATGCCATTGGACGCGCGCCAACATCGGCGAGGCGTTGCCGGGAGTTGCTACCCCACTGACATGGTCCATCTGGGAAGTGGGAGCCGAGATCGCAGGTCGTGGAGGGTTTTACGCCCTCGGTGCGGCGACACGTGCTGAAAGCGTGGTTCCTGCCGACCGGGACCAACGATTCACCCGTGCGTTCTACGGTCGCGGCGCGGTCCGAGTCGACTTCCTGGCCACGATGGGCAACCGCATTCCGGGAACCTCCGGAGCCGCCATTGCTGAGCAGCTACTGGGCAACGCTCCCGCTGAACTGCTCGGCCGACCAAGCCGCCGTCGCTATCCAGTGATCGCGGTGCGGATGCCGTTTACCTTCATGCGGGTGCCCCAACAACTTCGCCGTGCTGCCGCCGACACGAAGATCTGGTGGCTCCGCAATAGTGCCTCTGCTGCCACCCTGACCGAGACCGACGCGCTGGCCCTCTTTGTTCAGGCCCGAGAGCGCTTCTGGCAGAACACCCGGCTGCAAGGCACAGCTCTGTTCTGCGTAGTCCAGCCAATCTACGACGCCTTGGATCACATCACCGTCAGCACCGGCGTCGGCGACCTAACTTCGCTGACCAGCGGCTACGGGTCCGTACCTGAAGCGGCCGTCGTGGGCGACTTGTGGAAAGCCTCGCGCGGCGAGATTGACTTGGCGGCCGTCGTGGCCCGACACGGCTATCACGGTCCGCGGGAAGGCGAGCTTTCGGCCAAATCCTGGCGCGAGGACAACGGTCCCCTACAGCGTTTTCTTGTCGAATTCGCCGCGATGGACGAGAGTCAGGACCCGCTTGTCCGTGAAGCCCAACTTGCGGCGCAGCGTCGTGGAATGGAGCAGGCGATTCTCGCCGCTCTGCCCGCATCACGTCGTCCGCTGGTGCGGACCTTGTTCCGCCTGGCCGCGCAACGCATTCCGTTGCGCGGCATCGCCAAAGACGCCTTCCTCATGTCGCTCGATGTGCTGCGCGCATCTGCGCGCCGAATTGGCGAATTGCTGGCCGCCCAGGGTGTCTTGGCTGACCCAGACGATGTCTTCTTTCTCACCGACGATGAGGTGACCGCGACCAGAGCCGCCAACGTCCAGGATCTGATCGCCAGACGCCGGGCGCGCTATGACCACTACCTTTCGGTCGAGCTGCCGTCGGAGTGGGCGGGCGGACCAGTGCCGATCGACCTCTCGGTCAGCGCCGGCGAATCCGACGTGATCACCGGGGTCGGCGTCTCCCCCGGCGTCGTCGAGGGTTATGCACGCGTCGTCATCGACCCCGACTTCGACGAAGTGGAGCCCGGCGAGATCCTGGTCGCCGCGTCGACCGACCCGAGTTGGGCGTCGATCATGTTCATCTCAGCTGCCCTGGTTGTCGACATCGGGGGCGCGCTGTCGCACGCCGCCATCGTTGCGCGCGAGCTCGGCGTCCCCTGCGTGGTTAACACCGGGACCGGCAGTCGGCGTATCCGAACCGGCGACCGTTGTCGAGTTGACGGAAAGACCGGAACCATCACGATCCTTCAGCACGCAAGCAACGGACAGGAGACGTCATGACTGACCCACGAGGTCCGTGGGGCCCGCTCGCCGAACCACCGCACGCCGATCGGGACATCGACCCCGCCGGACTTCCCTTCCGCGAGAACGTCTTCATGGCGGTCTACGACCGCGCGCAATCCTTCTATTGCATTACCCATATGCAAGGCGGCAAGACTAACGCAGGGATGTTCGCACGCTGCTCGGTCGTTCTCGATAAGCGCTTCACCGAGATCTATGAGCCCCTTGGGCCGATGACGTTCACCTCCGACCACATATCACTCGACCTGACCGGTCACTTGCACGCCAAGTGCGACGACTTCACCGTAGACATCACCGTGGAGCCGGTGCGCGAGCCGATCGACTACACGCAAGCGCGCACTTTGCCCGGGCTCAGCAAGGCAGAACCGATGCATCACTATCAGAGCACGGGCACGATGAACGGCACGATCACCGTCGGCAGCCAAACCACCCAAGTTGAGGGCGGCGTGATTCGCGACCGCAGCTGGGGATTTCGTCAGGAGATCGCCTCTTGGGTGGAGTACTACGCTACGTTGCTTGCTTTCGACGACTTCGATGTCGCGACCATGAAATACAAGGTCCGGGACGGGATGACACCCCCTCATGGGCAACTGAAAGGGTCACGCAACAACATTGTCTCGGAGAGCAGAGTTAGGCGTCGCTACGAGACCGGATCGGTGGCCGAGCTTGACCTTCACCTCGACGACGACACCACACTAGGTTTGCATTTCGAGGTACCCGACGCTCAGATCTTCTGTCCATTCAACCGGCCAACCGGCCCCGAAGCCATCACCTCCTATCAGGATTTCGTCGAAGTGCGCACCAGTGACGGTGCGGTGGGCTACGGGATTATGGATCAGGGGTTCTTGCGCACGCTGGCCTGAGTGTCCGGCGGCAGCGGCAGACGTCGATTCGACATAGGAGATGGGATCGTGACGACGCATCGTGTAATCCAATGGGGCACAGGAGCAGTGGGCATCGAAGCTCTGCGCTACATCCTTGACCGTGACGACCTCAGCCTGGTGGGCGTCAAGTGTTTCACCGATGGGAAGGTCGGCCAGGACGCAGGAACCCTCGCGGGCCGTAAACCCGTGGGAGTCTTCGCAACTCAAAGCGCCGAGCAACTCCTGGCTCTTGACGCCGATTGCGTCTTGTTCATGCCACGCGACGTAACCCAGCTCGATCCCACGCTGCCGAACAGCCCGGGTCGCGAGTGGGTGGATGCGGTCCTGCCCATCCTCGAAGGCGGCAAGAACGTCATCAGTTCCATTGCCTCGGGCATGCACTGGCGGCAGCTCTCCAACGGCGCGGCGCTGCACGAAGAGCTCGACCAAGCCTGTCAGAAGGGGTCTTCGAGTATCTACTTCACGGGCATCGATCCTGGCTTCGTGACCGACGCACTCGCGATCACCATGTCAAGCGTGGTCGGGCGAATCGAGCGGATCCGCACCTGGGAGTTCATTGACTACTCCAACTACCCGGCTCCAGATGTCATGCTGGGAATGGGATTTGGCCGACTTCCCGAAGATATCCCGACAACCACGGCGGCCGTGCTCAAAGCGGGGTGGGCTGGCGCGATCTACTCCATGGCGGAGGCATTCGACGCCACCGTGGACGAAGTGCTGCTCGAGGTTGATCACTACCTTTCACCCCGGACGGTCACGGTCAACAGCGGCCTTGTCATCAAGGAGGGCACCATTGGCGCATTGCGTTGGTCCCTGATCGGCATGGTGAACGGTCACCCACGATTGTCCATTAATCACGTGAACCGGATGGGTTCGGATATGGCGCCTGACTGGCCGAACATGGGGCGCGAAGGAGGCTATCGTGTCGAAATCGACGGGTTCCCCCCGTACCGTGGTGAATTTCCCTTGGCTCTTCCTGGTGGTACTGGGTTCAGCCTCGACGACGCTGTCGCGATGACCGCAGCCCGCTGCGTCAACGCAATCGAGGCGGTTGTGCAGTCAACGCCCGGCTACAAGACCGTCAACGACCTGCCGGCCTTCGGTGCGCGATTCGGGTTACTACGGTGATCACTCCAGTCGATTTATCGTCCAGCCGTTTAATATTTATCGTCAAGGTTCCAGTTATCGGGACGACCGCCGGGCGGCCCGATCGGCGACGAACGTAAGGGGGTGACGCGGTGTCAGCAGACGTCAAGACCTCGGCGAAACCTCAGATCGGGGACGTTCTGGCGCGCCGTACCTTTCGGGTCAGCGACGTGCTCTGTGCGGCGGGATTTGCACGGGCACTCGGGGCGACCGAGGGACCGTATGTCAACCTGAGCGACGCACTCGATCAGGGATTTACCGCGCGCCTGGCGTCGCCGGCGATGCTCGCCTTTTTTCAAACATGCGTCATGGACGACTTCGTGCATCAGCTGGGCTTGTCACCGGAGCACACGGCCTTCGCAGGCGCAACAGGTCAGGTAGCACCCGGAGCCTTGCTCGAGACCGCCGTCGTTGTTGGCGAGTGTCGCTATGTCGGAGAAGAGAGCAAGGTCTCCAGCAGCGGCGCCGCCCGGCGACTGGTCGTGATCGAAACGACCTATCGCCACGAAGACGGTCGACCGATCAGCACCGTGAAGTTCACCTTCATCGAGGCAACGCCGTGAGCGCCTACCGATACGTAACTCCGATCCTGGACGCACTGGCCTTCGCGCGGATGTCGATCGCGACAGACGACCCCAACCCCATCCACGTCGACCACCAGGCCGCCGTCCGCGCAGGTCTGCCCAGCGTCATCGGTTCTGGCCTGTTTGTGATGGGTCTGCTGGACAAGGCGGCGCGCTCCGCGGCAGGCGACGACGCCGGCTACACGTTCGACATCCAGATGCGTGGTCCGGTTCTGCCAGGCCGAGCCCTTGAGATCTCCGTTGTCGATGAGCAGGACCGAGTTGCCGTACAAATCAACGACAGCGCGGGCGGCGTGGTTGCCAAGGGGCGACTGCATTACTGAGCGTCGAGCGTTGTTCGCGTCTCGGGGCGGTGAAACTGACTCGCCGCCACTGTCTGCGCGGACGGTGGCTTGACGCGCACACCCCCGCTCATTAGATTTACTTGTCAGATAGTTAATCATCGGTGCGATGGAGGTCGGGCCTTGGAAAGCGCCCTCGACGACCCGGTCCCCGCGCATGGCGGCTGCCGCACCCACTGGACACCAGACCGGATCGACCACAGAAACGGCGAAACCATCACCAAAGGACGATCGCGGTGCTGAATATCGACGATGTGTCCGAAAGCCTGCGGCAGTCCACTCCAACTCCCGATCGCACGGCCCAGACCATGCTCCCGGCAGTCATCGCCAGGCAGGCGACGCTGACACCCGACGCGCCTTTCCTGCAGGAAGTCGATGGACCCAGCGCAACGTACGGCGAGGTGCACAACCGCGCGATGCGGTGGACGGCCGCGCTGGCGGCCGCCGGGATCAGCGCCGGCGACCGGGTGGTCACCATGCTGCCCACCGGAATCGACGCCGTCGCCATCTGGCTGGGGCTGGCCTGGCTCCGCGCCATAGACGTTGCGACCAACCCCGATTACCGCGGCGATATGCTGGACGCGGCGCTGAAACTTATTGAGCCAAGCGCCATTATCGCGTTACCCGACCGGCTCGGCGACCTGGCGGCCACCCCTGCCGTGCAGGCGGTCGACCGGCTGATCGTGCCGTCGGCGCCAGACGACCTGCCCGTCTCGCTGCGCGGCAAAGTCGACGACTTCGCCACCTTCCTGGCCCAGGCCGGCGACACCCCGATCACCGACCTCGCTCCCCCCCAACCCTGGGATATCGCGTGCATCATCTTCACATCGGGGACCACGGGGCCGTCCAAAGGGGTGCTGATTCCGTGGGGAATGCTCGATGCCGCCGCACGGAGCGCCTTTCCGCTTGAAGAGGTCTTGGCCGACGAGGTCTACTACTGCGCGCTGCCGTTTTACCATCTCTTGGGCCGGCACTGCGTCGCACAAATGGCGCTGACCGGTCGACGGCTGGTCACCCGAAAACGGTACTCGGTAACGGAGTTCTGGTCCGATGTGCGTCGGTACGGCGCAACGATGGCCTTCGCGTTCACAGCACCGCTCTACCAGCAACCGGCCAGGAACGACGACACCGACCACACCCTGCGCACCCTTTTCGCGGTGCCGATGATCCCCGAGCATCGGGAATTCGATCTCAGGTTCGGTGTGCGAACCCGGACCATGTTCGGAATGACCGAACTGGGCGTGGCTTTCGCTTCGGGCGCACACGTCGATGACTATCGGGCGTGTGGCCGCGCCGTGGCCGGACCGGCGGGCCTGGAGGTGCGTCTGGTCGACGAGCACGACATGGAGGTGTCCGTCGGCCAGATAGGCGAACTGGTGGCCCGGACACGCCATCCGTGGGCGCTCAACGCCGGATATTTCCGGATGCCCGAAGAAACGGCGCACGCCTGGCGCAACGGGTGGTTTCACACGGGTGACGGGTTCCGGCGCGACGAGCATGGCAACTACTACTTTGTCGAGCGACTTAAGGACTACATCCGCCGCCGCGGCGAGAATATCTCCGCCTACGAGGTCGAAGCCGCCACCAACCGGCACCCGGATGTATTGGAGTCCGCCGCGATAGCAGTCCCGTCGGACACCGGCGAGGACGAAGTCAAGATCTGCATCGTTGCCGTCGCCGGTAGAAATCCGACCGCCGACGACATCTGGGCTCACCTGCAGGAATCCCTGCCGAAGTACATGGTCCCGCGCTATATCGAGTTCGTCGCCGCTCTGCCCCGCACGGTGACGATGAAGGTTCGCAAGGTCGACTTGCGGGCCGACGCCCTCAACCGCCGGACCAAAGACCGGCTAGCCCACAGCGAAGGAACGACCACATCGTGACCAAATATGCCGAGCAGAGCGCCCTCAGTCTCATTGCCGGTGAGCCTGTCACGGGCAAGGAAGAATGGGAGATCCGCAACCCGGCCAAGACATCTCAGGTCGTCGGCCGGGTGAGTGTGGCGACGTTGGAACACGTCGACGACGCCGCACAAGCCGCTGCGAAGGCGGCACCGGAGTGGGCGGCCGTCCCCGTCGCTGAGCGGGTGGCAATCGCCTCGGCGGCCGCAGCGATCATCGAGCAAAAGGCGGGCGACCTCGGGTGGGACGTGCTGCTCACCCGCGAGCAGGGCAAGATTCTGCCCGAAGCTGTCGTGGAGTTTGCTTTCGCCCAGATCGAGGCCCAATACATCAATACCGTCGCGGAGCAGGTGTTCGCCGACGAGGTGCTCGACGACGGAGCCGGGCGCCGCATCTCTACCCGCGTGCCGGTCGGCCCGGTGGCCGCCATCACCCCGTGGAACGCCCCCGTCGGACTGTCGGCGCTCAAGCTCTTCCCCGCCCTGATCTGCGGCAATCCCGTTGTTCTCAAACCAGCGCCCACGACACCGCTGGCCATTACCCGTGTCGTGGAGTCGATTGCACATCTATTCCCGCCGGGCGCCCTGTCGGTCGTTCACGGGGGTGCGGACGTCGCCCAGGCCCTCATCCATCACGACAGCATCCGCAAGGTGTCGTTCACCGGAAGCGTCGCGAACGGCAAGAGCGTCATGCGGGAAGCATCGCAGGGCCTGAAGGACGTCCTGCTCGAGCTGGGCGGCAACGATGCCGCGATCCTGCTCGATGACGTCGTGATCGACGAGGACTTCATCGAGCAACTGATCGGCGCAACCTTCATGTCCTCCGGGCAAATCTGCATGGCGATCAAACGTGTCTATGTCCCGCAGTCGCGCCACGACGAATTCGTCACGGCGCTGTCAGACGGGCTGGCCGCAACCGTGGTCGGCGATGGCCTCGATGAGGACGTCACGATGGGGCCGGTACACAACAAAATGCAGTATGACCGCGTCCGCGAGCTTGTCGAAGAGGCTCGCGCAGCGGGTGCGGCGATTACGCCCTTGGGCCGGATGCAGGCGGAAATCAACACCGACGACGGCTATTTCCTGCTGCCGTCCGTGGTCACCAACGTGCCGCACTCGACACGACTGGTCCTGGAAGAGCAGTTCGGCCCCGCCCTGCCGGTCATCCCGTACGCCACCGAGGACGAGGCGGTGCGCCTGGCCAACTCGACCGACTACGGCTTGGGCTCATCTGTCTGGTCGGCCGACGCCGACCGGGCGTTCACGCTCAGTCGCGAGCTGCAGGCCGGAGCCACCTGGATCAACGCCCACAACATGTCCGGTCTCGACATCAGCTGCGCCTTCGGCGGTTTCAAACAAAGCGGGATCGGGCGTGAATTCGGTGTGGCGGGCCTGGAGGCATACACGGAATTTCGCTACCTCACCAACCGCATGCAGTGACCGGCGAAAACGGTTGCGGCAAAAGTCCACACAGCTGAACGGAGGAGTTCTGGCATGGAGAAGGAAAAATACCACGCAACGATCGCCGCGGTGTTCGCGCGATCGGTGGACAAACCCCAGATGCGGGGACTGGACGGCTCCAACAAGACCATGGCGTTCGGCACCATCGACTATCCGGACATCACGTGGCATATAGATGCCAGCGGGCGGGCGAAATTTGTTGAAGGCGAACCAGATTCGGCACCGGTCGTGACTGCGACCGCGCTGAGCGATGACTGGGTCAAGCTGTTCGCGGGCAAGTTGTCGGCGACTCAGGCGCTCATGCGTCGCAAGCTCAAGGTGAAGGGGTCCGTGGTTGCATTGACCGCGCTTCCGGTGGAGATCATGACGAGCTCCTACGAGGAAGCCATCGATGCCGGCGAGGTGACGGTCTGATGGGCCGCCTGGACGGCAGGGTCGCCATCGTCACCGGCGGCGGGAAGGGAATCGGTCAGGCCTACGCCACGGCGTTCGCGCGCGAGGGCGCCAGAGTGGCGGTGGCCGAGATCGCCGACTCGTCCGAGACGGTGGAGCAGATCAGGGCCGCGGGCGGCGAGGCAATTGGCCTGCATACCGACGTCAGCAACCCCGACTCCGCCAACGAAATGGCCGCTAAAACGTTGGAGGCCTTCGGTCGCATCGACGTGCTGATGAATAACGCCGCCATCTACAGCGGGCTGGTGTTCACCTACTGGGAGGACCTCGACCTCGACGAGTGGGACAGGGTGATGGCGGTCAACGTCAAGGGAATGTTCTTGACATGCCGCGCGGTCGCCCCTGCCATGCAGGAGCAGAAGTACGGCAAGATCATCAACATCTCCTCGGGTACGGCGCTCGTCGGAGTCGCCGGTGTCCTGCACTACATCGCCTCCAAGGGCGCGGTCATCGCCATGACACGCGGCCTCGCTCGTGAACTGGGTGACTTCAACATCTGCGTGAACACAATCACGCCGGGATTCACGATGACCCAAGCCAGCAAGGACATGATGGCCGAATCCGAGTTGGAGGGTCTCGGTGAGATGGTGGTGTCCATGCAGACACTGAAGCGTCCCGAAGAGGCCACCGACCTTGTCGGCGCCGCGTTGTTCCTTGCGTCGAGCGACTCCGACTTCATGACAGGACAAATCGTCAACGTCGACGGCGGCGTCTTCTTCAACTGAGGCCTTCGCGTCGCAGTCAAGGCCCGCCCGCCAACTGGATTGGAGCAACCATGCGTGACGTGTTTATCAGCGGCACGGGCATCAACCAGTTCGGTCGATATCCTGAACGCACGGTGCGGGACATGACCGAGTACGTCGTGCACTGCGCCCTCGAGGACTCCGGGCTCGATGTCAAAGAAGTCGGCATGGCCGTGTTCGGAAACGCCGTCGCCGGAATCATGACCGGCCAGGAGATGATTCGCGGACAGCTAGCGTTGCGCAATACCGGGCTGCTGGGCGTCCCGGTGATCAACGTCGAGAATGCTTGCGGCACAGGATCCACCGCGTTCCATGTTGCCTGGCTGGCGGTGGCCTCCGGTCAGGTCGAAGCCGCGATCGCGGTTGGGGTGGAGAAGATGTCGCACGAAGACAAACAGCGTGCGCAGCAAGCGATCAGCACGGGTGTCGAGGTGCACGAGGGCGCCCCACCGTTCTCGTTCATGGAGCTTTACGCGCGCAACACGCGAAACTACATGGAACGTAGCGGCGCGACCCGCGAGGATTTTGCCAAAGTTGTTGAGAAGAGCCGCTTCAATGGGTCTAACAATCCCTACGCACATTTCACCGACCCCACCACCGTCGAGGACGTGCTGTCGGCACGGACGATCGCCGACCCCCTGACCCTGCCGATGTGCTCCCCGGTCAGCGACGGCGGCGCCGCGGTCATCGTCTGCTCCCCCGAGCTGGCTTCCCGCGGGGTCTTCAGGGCCGTGCGGATACGGGCATCGATTCTCGTATCGGGAACAGACCGGGATCCTGACGAGCCCGAGGCAGTCGAGATCGCCACCCGGATGGCCTATGACCAAGCCGGCCTGGGACCCGATGACCTCGACATCGTCGAGCTGCACGACGCCGCGGCACCCGCTGAGCTGATCGACTACGAACTTATGGGGCTCTGCCCGGCAGGCGGCGGTCCCGACCTACTGCGCTCCGGCGCGACCAGTCTTCGGGGCCGAATTCCGGTCAATCCCGGCGGCGGCCTGCTGTCGCGAGGGCACCCCATCGCCGCGACCGGCCTCGCCCAGATCGTCGAGCTCGCCGATCAGCTGCGCAGGCGCGCCGGTTCGCGGCAGGTCCCACAGGCGAGAGTCGGCATCGCACAGAACGGCGGCGGATGGCTGGGAACCGATGGCGCTGCGGCACTGGCCACCATCCTCTCCCGCGACTAGCGCACAGATGACATCTGAACCGGTTAAATCGCCAGTGCCACAATCTGAACCGTTCACTGTCATCGGATCCGCGGGCGTGCGCTTGGTCGGCGACCGCTGGGCCGCCCCGAATCCGGTGGGCACCGTGTTGCTGCTACACGGGGGCGGCCAGACGCGGCATTCGTGGTCGCGTACCAGCCAGCGATTGGCACAAACCGGCTGGGATGCGATAGCGATGGACACCCGCGGACACGGCGACAGCGACTGGGGCGCCGGGCCCGACGATTACGAGATGGACAGCCTTGTTGCGGACCTGGTGTCCGTTGTGGCGGCGGTCGGCGAGAAGCCGGTAGTGATCGGCGCGTCGATGGGCGGCATGACCGCACTGGTCGGCGAGGGTGAGAGCGGCGGCCTGCTGCGCGGTCTGGTCCTTGTTGACGTGGCCCCGTCGATTGAGCTGGCCGGCATCGAGAAAATTACCGCCTTCATGTGCTCGGGGATGGACGGCTTTGATTCTCTGCAAGATGTCGCCGATGCGATCGCGGCCTACAACCCGCACCGCAAGCGGCCAACCAATCTTGATGGCCTTCGCAAGAATGTCCGATTGGGCGATGACGGGCGGTGGCACTGGCATTGGGATCCAGCATTCATCGCGCACAATAGCCGTGAGCCCGATCGCGGGGTGATTGAGCGCGCCGCGAACGCTGCCCGCTCAATTCGGGTGCCCACCTTGCTGATTCGCGGCGCCGAATCTGATGTCGTCACGGCCGAGGGTGCCCGTGAATTACTGAGTGTCATCCCAGGCTCGCGGATGGTCGACGTCGCCGAGGCCGGACACATGGTCGCCGGTGATGACAACGACATATTCTGCGTGGCGGTCGAAGGGTTCCTTCGCGATCTGCGATCTCGCACTTAGTGCTGCTAGCTGCTGTGGCCGGTCAATTCGGGTCCCACGCAATCTCGAGGTGTTTCACACCGAGGACCGTCGGATTGATGACGAAATCGGCCGGGAACTCGGGCTCACGGACCAACCGAAGATTCGGAAGGCGCGACAGCAGCTCCTGAATCGCGACTGTCAGCTCCAAGCGCGCCAGGGCTGCTCCTAGACAGGAGTGCGCACCGCGGCCAAATGCGAGATGCTTGACGGCGTTTGGCCGATTCAGCCGGAATTGATCGGGGTTGTCGAACACCTCCGGGTCCCGGTTGCCGGCCGCCCAGCACAGTTGCACCAGCGACCCGGCCGGGATCGTCGCGCCACCAAGTTCCACGTCCTCTGTGGTCAGCCGGAACAAGCCGGCGATCGAGGACTTGTACCGCAGGGCCTCTTCAGCGGCCGCCGCCGCCAGTTGCGGATCCTCGCGCACGCGATCGAGCGCCTCGGGATTGTGGAGCAAACACATGATCGCGGTGGTGATCATGTTGCGGGTGGTCTCGTTGCCACCGAAGATCAATGTGGCCACCACGCCGACGAGCACCTGGTCGCTGAGCTCTTCTCTGTGGACGGTGGCGGCAGCGGTCACCAGGTCGGACAGCACCGTGTCGCCCGGATTGTTGCGGGCATGGTTGATCGCATCTTCGCAGTACTGGTAGAACCCGCCGTAGTGCTGGAACAGCTCGCGCTGTTCAGCCTGGGTCATGTGCGGGTTGACCGACGCCACCAGTTCGTCTGAGTAGCGGCGCATTTCGGTCATGTTGTAGCGGTCGGCGGGCAGCCCGAGGATGTGCGCAATGGTGATCAACGGGAGCGGAACGCTGAAGCTCTCGACCAGTTCGGTCTGACCGTCATCGACGAACTTGTCGATCAGCTCGTTGGCCTGCGCGCGGATCGAGTCTTCGAGGGCCGAGATCCGCGACTTGCGAAACGCCGGATCGCTCGCCTTGCGGACTCCGGTGTGGGCGGGCGGGTCGGCGTTGACCAGCGCGGGGGTCCAGATCGCCAGCCCCTTGGGGATGAGGTCGCGGTTCTCCTCGAAGATGTGCACGGTTGAGAAGAAGCCCTCGGAGCTAAAAGCTTTGGTGTCGCGCGCCGCCGTCGCGATGTCCTCATACCGGGTGACTTGCCAGTAGCCGAGCGTCTCGTTGAAGAAGACAGGCGCTTCCCCCCGTGCCCGGGCCCACGAGGGGAAAGGATTGACGAACTCCATTGGATTGGTGGGGTCGTAACCGTCCAGCTGCGGCGCCACGCCGGCTTGGGTATCTACCATGAGCAGCCCTCTCGTCGTGGTGGGGTCGGCTGCGGGTTTACGCGTCCGCGTCGCGATGCTGCCGTTGGGCGCTGCCGACCGCACCAAAAATTGACCGGATGGATAGTAAGATAACGTATTCGCCCGCCGCGCGGGAGGGTTTCTTCGGCATGAAATTGCGGATACGTTGACCCGCGCCGCATGTCGCGCACGGCTACGAGCGCGCGCAGCGTCATGTCGGCTCGTTGAGCGATCCAGGACCACCGCTGCGGTGGGCAGTTTCCGGCGCGGTCTGTGGCGGGTGCGGGCGTAGATGCGCGCTGGCCTCGCTGTCGGTGCGGTGCCAGAGTTCCAGCGCGAGCGGTTGTGTGCTTTCTTCAAGAAGGTGTCCGACAAGCCCGATGGCCCTGGCCATCACGCCCAGCCCGCGGACGATGCGTGGCGGAATTCCCAGTTCGGCGGTCAGCGCCGCAATGGCACCGGTGACGTTTACCGGCAGTGGCTTGCCCATTGATTTCTCGGCCTCATGGCCGACCCGCTGGATGAGCTCGACGTAGCGGCCCGAGAGCCCGTTGTCGGCGGCAATCTCAAACAAGCGCGGCGTGCGGGGGTCGATTGGCTTGTGAAAGGGGTGGCCCAAGCCGGGAATGATCGCGTCACGGGCGCCGAAGTCGGCGACGATCCTGGCTGCGGTCTCGGCGAGGTCCAGGGTGCCGTCATCCTCGGCGAGTGCCTGGTGGAGCATCACCGCGGCGCCCTCGGTGGTTCCGACGAACACGCTGCCCAGCCCGCAGAGGCCTGCAGCGACGGCCGCCTGTAGCGACTCGGGAGCGCCGGCGTAGGTCAGCCGGGCAGCCAGGGCGCTGGGCGTCAGGCCGTGCTCCACCAACGCGATCAGAATCGCGTTGTAGACACGTGACTGACCGGTGGTGGGTTCGCTGCCAGTCAGCTGAAAGAAGGAGAATTCGGCCAGATTCATCTTGCCGAGAATCTCGCCAGGCAGATCCTTGCCGCGGATCGTGATCCGGTCCGGGGTGCTCCAGGCGATATCCGACCGGATCTTGGACACGGGCTTAATCCTGAAGCGTTTCGACCACGATGGCTTGTTCAGGACAGCGGGTGCGCGCCTCGATGATCCTGGACCGTAGCTGGCGGTCCTGCATGTCAACGGAATGCTGCACGATGGGATAGCCGTAGCGATCCATCACGAATACCTCGGGACAGACCCTCACGCAGTCGCCGGCACCGGTGCATTGGGCAAGATTGACTCGGATCTGCAGGCCCGGCCGGACGATTCGGGTATCCATCACACGAAGTGGCGGTTGGCCGTGGGATCAGGGATGGTCAGGCCGAGGCCCTCGAGAACCGAGTTGACCTCCTCGGTGTATTCCTGACGCAGCTGCTCGTTGGTCTTGGTGCGAAAGCCCAGTTCGATGTAGCGCCATTGGCGTGTGCTGTTGCTGCGGCCGAAGAAGTCAAGGGCCATGGGATACCAGCGCTTGAGGCTTTTATTGGCTTGCTCGAACCCGTCGTCGAGGTTCTCCAGGCACCAGCGCAGGTGGGTGACACCCATGTTGGCGTGACCTCGTTCGTCGCGGGCGACCCAGGCGCCGGCCCGGCCAAGCGGGCCGTAGCTGGATTCGGTGTAGTCACGAAGCATGATCCCGCCGGCGCGATCCATGATCGCGTTGAAAACGGCCAAGTCGCACCAGGTGGTGATCTGGTCGATCAGATTGAGCGCCTCGATGCTGGTGTAGTTGGCAGGATCCGTTGTGTCGTAGCCCAATTCAACAAGAAGCGACTCGAAAATGTAGCCGTGGCGCATCTCATCGGCGTAAAAGCTTGCCATCCTGACTCGGTCGGCTGCGGTGGGGGCGAGGTCGACCTTGTCGGCCAGGATCTTGACGTTTTTCAAAAACTCCGGGTTTGAGGCCATCTCCCCGGTTTCCTTGCACATTCTGATCACGAGTTCTCGGTACTCCCCGCCCGGTAGGGTGTCGGCCTCGAACTGTCCTGGCGCGTAGATGCGCATCGGCATTTCAGTGGTGGCCATGGGAACCCTCTCTGGCTTTGACGAGTGTGCTGTGGCGAATGGTCGTGCGGCTCACTCGGAACTGATGAGCAAGGCCTTTGCGGGGCAGCGATAAACCGCCTGGCGCACCCTCGCTACCAGCTCCGGGTCGCTGGCGTCGATGTTCGGCTTCGGGATGTCGACGCAGCCGTAGGACAGCTCAAACACTTCCGGCGCAAGCTCAACGCACATTCCGTGCCCCATACACAACGTGCCAATTGGCTCAACGCGTGGCACTTGATCGGCCTCCCTCGATCGATGGCGCTCTCGAAGCATTGCTGAGCACCTTATTAGTTTACCGGAGGGCCAGTTATAGGGCAAGCAGGTGAGTTTGTGTCACCCGCGGTCGGACGCGGGCTTTGTAAAGGCTGCCGCCATCTGCCGCAGATCCATGCTCTTGATCTCGACGTCGCTCGACTCCGGCAGCGTCGAGGTCTCCGCGATCAGGTAATGCTGTTTGAGGCGCTGAAGCGCTTGGCCGTCGTAGCGAGTGAGCCGCCGGGCCAGCGCCGCGACTTCGGCGGAGAGTGCCTCGTCGTCGAACAGTTGGCTGACCAGGCCGAGTTCGTAGGCACGATCGGCGCCGAAGCGATCGGGAATGAACGACAGCCACCTCGCTGGACCGCTGCCGATGATGCGCGACAGCGTCCACGGCACGGCCATGTCACCCGATAGGCCCAGACCGAGGAAGGCGGTCGAGAACGTCGCACTGCGCGCCGCTACCCGGATATCGCAGGCGCAGGCCCAGCCGAAGGCCGCTCCGGCGCAGGGCCCGTTCACCGCGGCGATCGTGATCTGCGGCATCCCGTGCAGCAGCTCGGGTATGCGCCAACTCCGGGGGTCGTAGCCCTGTTCGACCTCAGCGGCGAACTCGCCGTTCTCAAATGCCTTGACATCCCCGCCCGGGCTGAACCACCGCCCAGATCCGGTGAGAATGACGACACGGACCGCGCTAGCCGCTGCCAGTTCGGCTACCGCGTCGTGTAGTTCGGTGACCATTCGGACGTTGACGCTATTGGCGCGATCGGGCCGGTCAAGCCTGATGGTTGCCACGGCGCCGTCCGTCGTCACCCCGAGAGTGTCGTAACCCAACGCCGCCCTTCCCTATAATTCACCGGGCAGCTAGTAACATACTGACCGGGGCGGCCCAGTCAAGGGGCGTGTCCGGAACTTGGGAGTTCATGTATGGCACGAATGCGCAACGAAGAGCGGTACGAAGCACAACGTACCCGCATCCTGGCCGAATCTGCTCGAATCTTCCGGGACCGTGGATATTCCCAAACGTCGATGGAGGACCTCGCCACTGCGTTGGGGGTGACCAAGGCAGCCATCTACTACTACTACAAACGTAAGGAGGAGATCCTCTTCGACATCTGTGATCAGGCACTGGAATTCGCCTACGAGACCACCATTGTCACCGATTCGTCGATGGGGGCCAAGGAACGTCTGGAACGCTTCGTCCGCGGCGGCGTCGCCTCGATCGCCGAGAACATGGCCGTCTTTGCGGTGCTTTTCCAGGAGACCTCGCTGCGCAAGGAAGCGCGTGCGCGCAGGATCGTCAGCAGGCAGCGCAAGTTCGAAATCGCCGTCCAGGACATCTTCGAGGATGGGATCAAGGAGGGTACATTCCGTGCCGATCTTGACCCTCGACTCGCGTCGCTGGCGGTCCTGGGAATGTGCAACTGGGTCTACCGCTGGTACAGCCACGAACACTATGACGTCGAGACGATCGGCGAGGAGTTTCTCAAGATGATCGACTACGGCGCTTTCAGCAATTGACTTGATGACGTCACCGGTGGCAGCTGCACTGTTTGTCGTGATGGGCGACGATCTGGGCACTGAAGCGAGCCCACAACGCCCGATATGTTGCGCTAGCCGCGTCCGGTAGTCGACACGCGCCGCGCCCCGGCAGCTCTGTCATATATTCGTCGACGGCGTCAAGGCTGGGTATCTGCACCGACGCACCACCGCCCAGGACAGCAGCCGAATCGTGCAGCCCGCGGCTGCATGGGACGCACTGGCCGCATGACTCCTGGGCGAAGAAGGTCAGAACCTCCTCGGCGAGCGCGCCGAGGCACTCGTTTTCGCCGATCACGCGAAAAGAGGCCGAGCCCAGTGAAAGACCCTCGCCCGTCAACTGCGCGGGTATCAGCGGGGTCGAGGCTTCGGAGGCCCGCAGCACGCCGCCGGAGTAGCCGCCCAGGGTCACTGCTTGCCACTGCTGAACTCCCGCCGCCGTGAGAAGCGCACCGACCGACGTGCCGAAGCGGGACTCGCCGACGACGGGTTCGCGGCCGGTCCCCCACACCGTCCACAGGAACGTGTCGACTGCGGGCGCCGGCTCGTGGCGTGCGCAGGCCCGCATCACCCAGGCAACGTTGGCCAGCGTCTCCACGTTCTGCACGACGGTGGGATAACTCCAGTAGCCGCGCACTCCGACAAGCGGCGGCCGGAACCTTGGCCTGGCGGGCTTACCTTCGAGGACTTCGATGAGGGCGGTCTCCTCGCCGACCAGGTAGTCGTCAGGCCCGACGACGATGTCAACGGGTGGGCCGTCCGGAACGAGTTTGACCAGCTCTTCAGCTGTGTCTTCGAGGCGGGGAGCCAGTCCGGCGAGTCGACTAGCGAGAAGCAGCGCGGCCTTACCGGCACCAAGGACCGCGGCAGCGATGCGGAGGCCCTCCAGCACCATGTCAGGGTGCTCGGAAAGCAGGTAGGCGTCCTTGACGCTGCCCGGTTCGTGTTCACCGCCGTTGCCGACCACGACCCGCGGCCCCGGCCGGCTCATCGCCAGACGCCACTTGGTCGCGGTGGGAAAGTTCGCCCCTCCGCGACCGCGGACATCGGCGGCATCGAGAAGCTCAACGACCTTGGCGGGCTGCGTGATCGCGGCCGCAAGGCCGGATCCCAAGCCCGAAGCCGGGCCCAACAGGCGAGGACAGTCAACGGTGGCCACCGTGGCTACCGTGGCGTCTGCGTTGCGCAGAGCGGACATTGGATCAGGTCGCTGACGAAATGAAATTCGGGTTGCGGCGTTCTCGGTGCGAGGCCACGCCTTCGAGAACGTCGGGGCCACCGAAGCCGTAGAACTCATAGACAAGGGAAGCGTCGAAGATCGGGCCGAACGATCGGTAGTAGTTGTTCAGCGCGTATTTCGTGAATTGCAGGGCGTTTTGCGCTCCGGCGGCGAGCTGGACGGCGATGTCCAATCCGCGTTGATGAACCTGGTCGTCATCGACACACAGGGAGACCAGGCCAATGCGCTCGGCCTCCTCGCCGGTGAGCACATCGCAGGTCAGAAGGTAGTACTTCGCCTTTGCCATCCCGCACAGGATCGGCCAGCAGATCGCCGCGTGGTCCCCCGCCGCGACGCCCAGGCGAGTGTGTCCGTCGATGATCCTCGCGGTGCGTCCGACTATCGACACGTCCGCCAGTAACCCGGCGACAAGGCCGGCGCCCACCGCGGCACCGTGGATGGCCGACACCACCGGCTTCGTGCAGTTGATGATGTTCATCACCAGGTCGCGGGCCTCGCGCATGACAGCGGTCCGCGCCTGATAATCAGAACTGACCGAGTCAATCAGGTCGAAACTACCGCCCGCTGAGAAGGCCCGTCCTTCTCCGACAATGAGTGCGACGCGGGTCTGGGGGTCGCGATCCACGGTCAGCCATACGTCGGCGAGCTCGCGGTGAACGTCGCGAGACACCGAGTTCAGGCCGGGACCACTCAGGATGATCTTGAGGACGCCGTCTGCGGGCCGCTCGAAACCCAAGCTTGAATACTGGTCATACGGGTCGGACATGTTGCCTCCTGTTGGCATGGATGGATCGCTCGGGCGGCTACGGGTGTTGGCTGCTGACAGAAATGGATTCACCGGACAGGTACGACGAATAGTCGCTGGCCAACCAGACGATGGTGTTGGCGACTTCCCACAGCTCGGCGCCCCGACCGAATATTTCTTGTTTGAGCAGCTCTTCGAGAGTGGCGGCGTCCCACGCCTTCGACAATGACTCGTGCATCGCGATGCTGGGGGCCACGGCGTTGACGCGGACACCTGACGGGCCCGCTTCTCGGGCCGCGCTGCGGGTCAAAGCCATAACCCCGGCCTTGGCGGCGGCGTAGGGCGCGGCGTTGGCGTCGCCCCGCCAGCCGACGACGGACGCGAGATTGACAATGGCCCCTGACGACCGGGGGATCATGTGCCGCAACGCCGCTCGCGTGCAGCGGAACGTTCCGTTGAGTGTGACGTCGAGGACTTTGAACCAGGTCTCGTCGCTCATGTCCACGATCGAGCTCATGATTCCCAGCGCCGCGTTGTTCACCAGGACATCGATGTGGCCGATTTCGGCGGTCGCCGTCTGGAAGAGTCGATCCACATCGCCTTGGACGGTGACATCACACGGGACCCCTACCACCGGCACAGCGGCGATCTGGGACAGTTGCTCGGCAGCTTGCCCCAGTCGCCGCTCGTGGCGATCGCTGATCACCACCCGCGCACCTTCTTCGACACACCGCTTTGCGGTCGCAAAGCCGACGCCGGTGCCGGCGGCCGCGGTGATCACCACGGTGCGGCCCGCGAGGATGTCGTGACCCGCGGGATAGTTCGGCTTTGCCTGCGACACCAGCTTCCCCATATTCGTTTAACGGTCAGTTAGTTAATACCAGGTGTTCTGCGGGTAGTCAACGCGATGGCAGCAGCGCGGCCCGTAGTTCCCCGCGCCGCCGTTGCTCGGGAAGCGGCCAATGCCGCAGCCGGACAATGGCTTTCAGGTAACGGTGGACGTCGGACTCCCAGGTGAAGCCGATGCCACCCATCGCCTGTAGGCAACGCTCGGCGGATCCCTGGGCCGCCGACCCGGCGGCCAGCGCCGCCAGGGACAAATCATCGAGGCCTCCGGCTCCACCCTTCAATGCCCCAACCGCCAGTTCGCGGGCATGGTGAAGGCCGATCCACGCGTCGGCCAGGGCGTGTTTGACGGCTTGAAAGCTGCCGATGGGGGCACCGAACTGGGTGCGCACACCGGCGTAGGCGGCCGTCTGCCTGAGCAGTTCGGCGGCGGCGCCGATCATGTACATCGCGGCGAGCGCACCCGCAAAATTGCAGACATCACGATGCGACCTTGCCTGCCACGGCACCGTCGATGCCGTCGGAGATACGGCGAGGGTCGTCTCCCACCAGTCTGGAGCGTTCCAGCAATCGGCGGCGCGCCGGGTTGGATCGACCGCGACTTCCGGCGACGTGACGAGCCCGCTGTCGGTGCACAGCAACAAAAGATCGGCATCGACGACGAACGGGACCGATACCTCGCTGGCCGTGGCTGCGGTGAATCCGACCATGATCGGCAGGGTCCCCGCCGAAGCCGCGGCGATGTCCTCGACATCCGCGCCCGCTGCGGCCAGCGCCACCACGCCGACCCATTGGTGCAGGACGTCTGGAGGGGTCAGCGCCACGCCCGCCTGCTCGGCGACCAGACCGGCAAGCAACGCGCTGCCACCGCTGCCACCCTGATCCTGCGGTACGCCGAGTCCGAGCAAATCGGACTTTCCGAGCGCTCCCAGGAGGTCGGCGCGGGGCGTTGCGGCGTGTCCGGCGAACACTGCACGCGCAACGTCGGCGACCGCGGCTGCGACTTGGTCGTCAACCTCGTCGTCAAACGATAGCGCGGCACTCACCGGGGCAACCCCAACGCACGCTCGGCGACAATCGTGCGTTGAACCTGGTTCGTCCCGGCGTAGATGCTGGTGGCGAGGCTGGCGTAGTACTCGTCAGACCATGCCGCCACGTTGGGACCAAGCCCGGCGAGCGCAAGGTCCAGGCCGAGTCGGGCCACGGCCTGATATGTCTCACTCCACAACACTTTTGACGCATTGGCCTCGACGCCCACCTGACCGCCGGCGTTGAGGACCCCGAGCTGAGTCTGCACGGAACATTCCAGGCTGCGGATGGCGATGATCGCGTCCAACATCCGGTCCTTGGCGCCGCCCTCAGCCTGTGACCAATTCACCGACGTGCCGAGCTCGGCCGCCATTCGGCTCAGCCTGAGCTGTCTCTGAAGCAGGTGCAGGGAGCGTTCGTAGGACAGGGCAGCCATCGCGACCTTCCACCCTTCACCGATGCGTCCGAGGACCGCGTCGGTGGCCGCGGTGGCACCGTCGAAAAGTACCTGGGCGAAATCTTGTTCGCCGTTGAGTTGCGTGATCGGCGCGACGGACACGCCCGGTTGGTCCATCGGTACCAGAAAGGCCGTGATGCCCTTGTGCTTGGTTGCCTCGATGCTCGTCCGTGCCAGCAGCAAGCAGTAGTCGGCGTCGTGGGCCAACGTGGTCCACACTTTGGTCCCGCTGATCGACCAGCCCCGGTCAGTGCGTTCAGCCGAAGTTCGCAGGGCGGCCAGGTCGGAACCTGCGTCGGGCTCCGAGAATCCCTGACACCATATTTCGTCGCAGGACAGCATGGGGTTGATGTAGCGCGTCTTCTGACCGTCGGTGCCGAACAGCATCAGTGCGGGAGCCACGATGCCCAATGCCACCCGGTTGAATGGCGTCGAAATGCCCAGTGCTGCAAGCTCTTCAGAAACGACAGCTAACTCGGCCAAACCGCGTCCCGCGCCGCCGAATTCCTTCGGAATGGCAATCCCGGCCCATCCCGCCTCCGCCAGAAGCCGGTCGAAGTCGCGGCGTCGCTCGCGATCGTAGTTGTCGCCGGTGCCTGCCGCGGCTCGTGTCCTCCAGCCGACCTTGCGTGCGACATCACCGAACACCGCTTTGGCATGAGCACGGAACTGTTCCGCGTCGCCCGCCTCGGCGGCGCGAGGGTGTGCGTGGCTCACCGACTGTTCCCTTCTGTCGGGGCGTTAGGTTGGCCTTGCCGTCGCGGCGCCGATGAACTCCCCGATCCGTCGCAGGGCTGAACGGGCCTCCGGGAGAAATGACGCGAACAATTGAAAAACGTGCGGGGCGGCGGGTTCCACCTGCAATGTGACCGGGATCCCCTGTGCGGCGCCGCGTTCGGCGAGGCGTCTCGAGTCGTCCAGCAGTACTTCGCGCTCGCCTACCTGGATCAGCATCGGTGGAAGCCCTGACAGGTCCGCATCTAAGGGTGACAGCAGCGCCGAGCCGCTGTCGGCGCCGTTGAGATAGGTCCGACACGCGCCCGCCAGCATCGCCCTGCTGAGCAAGGGATCGAGGTCGGCGTGGGAGACCAGAGTCGAACCTGAAAGCGTCAAGTCCAGCCAGGGCGACAGAAGTACACAACCGGCGGGCAACACATGACCCCGCTCGCGAAGGCGAAGCACTGTCGCCATGGCCAGACCGCCGCCCGCCGAATCTCCTGCGAGGATGACCGTTTCACGACCGTCAGCCCCGGCGCGCAACGCGAGATACGCCGTGCAGGCGTCGTCGACGGCGTCGGGATAGTGATACTCGGGAGCAAGACGATATTCCGGCAAAATCACCCGCGCGTTTGCGACCCGGGCGAGGTGGGCGCCGAAGTGCCGGTATCCCGTCGCGCTGCCCATGCAATACGCCCCGCCGTGCAACCATAGGATCACGCGATTCGGGTTCTCGCGGGCCACCACGACGTCGACGACCGGCAGTCCGCCAAGCTCGGTTGAGCTTGCCACGACGTCCTGCGGCGCGCCGAACGAAAGCATGAGCTGGTCTAGTGCTCTGCGCGTTTCGCCAAGCGTAAGCTGGGCGGCGGACGTCGCGAAATCCCGCCAGATGTCGTGCGCCAGCAGCATTTCGCTGGATACGAAGCCGTCTTCTTTCCTCTTCGGCGGCGACACCGACGGCCCCATCAGATTGCCAGCCCTCCGTCCACGGGCAGAACCACGCCGGTGATGTAGCCGGCCTCTTCCGAGGCCAAAAACCCTACGCTGCTGCAGATTTCATCGGCGCTGGCGATGCGGCCCATCGGGATGGAGGCCTCGACCTGTTCGAGCTTGTCGGGCGGCATGGCGGCGACCATCGAGGTGGCCGCGCTGGGCGAGATGGCGTTGACGGTGATGCCCATCCGGGCGGTCTCCTTGGCGACTGCCCTGGTGAAGCCGACAATGGCTGCCTTCGCAGCGGCATAGTTTGACTGTCCGATGTTGCCGTGCAGGCCGGTGTAGGAGGTCACATTGATGATGCGGCCGTAGCCTTGGGCGCGCATCAGCGGCACGCTGGCGCGGGTCAAGTGAAATGTCCCGTCGAGATGAACGTCCAGGACAGCCTTCCACTGCTCGTCGGTCATCTTCCAGACCACCGCGTCGCGGGCGATCCCGGCGTTATTCACGACGATGTCGATACCCTCGGACCAGCCGACGACCTGATCTACCGCGTGCTCGACGGCCGATGCGTCGGCGACATTCACGCGTATCGGTAAGACGGTGTCGGTTGCCGTACCCCATTTCGCCGCCAACTGCTCGCCGTCCCAGTCGGCGACCGCCACCCGCGCACCGGCCTTCCAGAACATCTGGGCCAACGCGAGCCCGATGCCCTGCGCGGCACCAGTTATCACCGCCGTCCGGCCGGCGAAATCGAAGGTGACGGTCACTGCGCTGCGTCCGCACGGGCTCGTAACGGCTCGGCCGCCCGACGCCGGTCGGAGCGGGTCGTGACGAACCCCCACAACGGGAACACCCGCAGGGCTGCCCAGTAGGCGGTGTGCGACAACGGCCATTGGGTAACGTTTTTGCCGGCCGCGGAGTGATAGTAGTTGTGGCACGCGCCGGCGGTGGTCGAGCTGAGTTTGTCAGCGATCTGGCGCTGTACCCACGAGTCGAACCAGGCGGCCGCCTGCGGTCGGGTGTCGATGATGTCGGCTCGGCCCCGCGCGATTTTGGCGGCGGCTCTGGCGATCACCTCGGCCTGGCGTTCCAGCTGTGTCATCACCGACCAACCGCCATTGGTGTTGGGCCCGTAGACAATGAAGAAGTTCGGGAACCCCGGGACTGTCATGCCCAGGAATGCTGATGGTTCACCGGCCCACACCGATTTCAGTGACCGCCCGCCGCGGCCCCGCACGTTGAGGGTCCGCAAGTACTCGGTCGCTTTGAACCCTGTCGCAAGGATGAGTACATCGAGTTCGTGGAAGGTCCCGGTGGCGTCAATCACACCGTCGGGCATGACTTCGACGACAGCGGCTGGGGTCACCGA
>NZ_DATMLH010000215.1:0-2523 GCF_035570115.1 Mycobacterium sp. | reverse complement strand
AGGCCCTAACGCGCGCCGGGTGCTGACCATGATGGCTACGGTTCTTGGGCTGTTGTTGGCCGGTGTGGCCTGGCTCGGCTACGCCACTCATTCCGTTCCGTTTTCTGCCGGATATCCGTCGATGCTCTCCGAGATCGGCCGAGCGGTCTTCGGCCACGGAATCGTCGGCAACGTTTTGTACTTTCTGTTGCAGGCGGCGAGCGCGGCCATCTTGTACAACGGTGCCAACACCAGCTTCAACGGGTTTCCGGCGCTGACTCACTTTGTTGCCGAGGACAGCTTCCTGCCACGCCCACTGATGAAGCGCGGTCATCGGCTGGTGTTCTCCAATGCCATCATCCTGCTGACCGTGCTCGCGGTGGCGCTGTTGGTCGCGACGGGAGGCGGGGTCAACGCGCTGGTGCCGATGTTCGCGATGGGCGTGTTCACCGCTTTCTCGATGGCCGGCTATGGCATGACCAAACACTGGCTGACCCATCGTGGGCCCGGCTGGCACTACAAACTGGTGATCAACTTCTCGGCGGGCATCTTGTCAACGAGTGTGGTGGCCATCTTCGCGATCGCGAAGTTCACCGAGGGCGCCTGGCTGGTCGTAGTGGTGTTCCCGATTCTGGTGTTGGCCCTGATGCGGCTCAACCGGCAGTACCGCGCCGAGGCTTCCGTGCTGGAGACGTCGCTTACCGAGCCTCCCGACTTGGCCAGGCATGATCGGCATCGGGTGTTCGTCTTCGTCGACAGCGTCGACCTCGCGGAGATCGAGGCGATGCGCTACGCGAAAGGGCTGCACGCCGAGGAGCTGGTCGCGGTGCACTTCGTGTTGGACGCGGCTCATGCCGCGCGCTTGCAGCGGCGCTGGCAGCACTTTGAGCACGTCACCGAGTTGCGGTTGGTCGAGTGCCTGGATCGCAACCTGAGCCGGGGGGCGCAAGACCTGGTTTGCCAGGTCAAGCGGGATCATCCCGACACCACCGTGACGGTGCTGTTGCCGCGTCGAACGTATTCGGCGTTGCTGGGCCGGCTGCTGCATGACCGCACCGCCGACAAGATCGCCGCGGTGATCAGCCGGATCCCAGGTGCGAGCGCGCAGATCGTCGCCTACGACATATCGTCGCGGATCGCAGAAGCCCAAGCCGCCCGTCGCGGACACGATAAACAGCCTGATCGAGGGTTGGAGTCCACCGAAAAGATCGAGGCGACCACGCCAGTCATCTGAAGGCCCGGGGCCGCGGCGAGCGGCCGGATCGGCCTATTGGCGCGAGATACCTGGGAAAACCGCTAGGGTTCGATCGACCTCAGCGTTCGGGCCTTTCCCGAAGGACTGCCGCTCGCGGGCGGAGACGCTACTCTACACGGGCGTAACCATCCGGCACGTTCAAGGGGCGGGAATGAAATGGCCGTGACAGATTTGCCTGACGAGGAGACGATCCCGTCGACTTTTTACGACGGGTGGAAACGATTCTTTCTCGGGAAGCCGCTGATCAGCGAGCACCTAGAGCACGAGAGTTTGTCGAATACCGTTGCGCTGGGCGCACTTTCGCCGGATGCGATCTCGTCGACCGTCTACGGTCCCGAACAGATCATGGTCGAACTACTGCCGGCTGCCGGGGTGGCCGCGTTCGTGTTGGTGCTTCCGATCGCCGGTGTGATCTTGCTGATTCTGGCGTTGGTGACGGGGTCGTACCGCCAGGTGGTGATGGCCTATACGCAACGGGGCGGTTCGTATGTGGTGGCGCGGAGCAATTTCGGGCCGCGCATTGCGCAGATCTCGGCGGCCGCGCTGTTGATCGATTATGTGGTGACCGTGGCGGTGCAGTGCGCGTCGGGCACGTTTGCGGTGGTGTCCGCGGTACCGGCGCTGGGGCCCTACCACTTGGAAATCACCGTAGGCGCGTTGCTACTCATGTCTTACGCCAACCTGCGCGGAATGCGGGAGGCGGGTCGGATATTCGCCGTGCCGGTCTACGCTTTCATCGTCATGCTCACGGTGATGATCGTGACCGGCGTCATTCGCAAAATCTTCTGGACTTTGCCGCAATACGATCCGGCGCACATTGCCGGGGCGGTGCCGGTGCATCAGGGCAACGGGCTGGTGATGGGTGCGACGATTCTGGTGTTGCTGCGGGCATTCGCCAACGGCGGCACCTCGCTGACCGGGGTCGAGGCGATCACCGACGCGGTCAATGTCTTTCGTCAGCCGCAAGGCCCCAACGCGCGTCGGGTCCTCACCCGAATGGCCTGCATCCTCGGGTTCTTGTTGGTTGGTGTCATCTACCTGGTGCATGCCACCCACGCCACTCCGTTTGTCGCTGAATATCCGTCGATGCTGTCCGAGGTTGGCCGGGCGGTCTTCGGCAACGGGGTGATCGGGAACATCACGTACTTGCTGCTGCAGACGGCCAGCGCGGCGATCTTGTTCTTCGGTGCGAATACCAGCTTCAACGGTTTTCCCGCGCTGACGAGTTTCATTGCCGAGGACAGCTTTCTGCCGCGGCCGATGATGAAACGTGGTCATCGTTTGGTGTT
>NZ_DATMLH010000214.1:0-6495 GCF_035570115.1 Mycobacterium sp. | reverse complement strand
CGCCGATCAGATAGGTCCGCCCGGCCTGGCCGCCGTCGAGGATGCGCCGGACCGCGTCGTTGTGGTCACCGACGTGAATCCAATCGCGCACGTTGGCGCCCTCGCCGTACAGCTTCGGCCGCCGCCCGGTCAGCACGTTGGTGATCTGGCGGGGAATGAACTTCTCCACGTGCTGATAAGGCCCATAGTTGTTGGAGCAGTTCGAGATCGTCGCACGCACGCCGTAGGAACGTACCCAACCCCGCACCAGCATGTCGGAGGCGGCCTTGGTCGACGAATAGGGACTCGACGGGTTATAAGGCGTGGACTCGGTGAACCGTTGCGGATCGTCGAGCGCCAGATCGCCGTACACCTCATCGGTGGAAACGTGATGCAGCCGCACCCCGTGCCGGCGTACCGCCTCCAGAATGGTGAACGTCCCGATCACGTTGGCGTGCACAAACGACGCCGGATCGGCCAGCGAGTTATCCACATGGGTTTCGGCCGCGAAATGCACCACCGCATCCGACTCGGCCACCAACCGCGAAACCAACTCGGCATCGGTGACATCACCCTGCACCAGCCTGATGTCGTTTTCGACCGGCGCCAGCGATTCGCGACTCCCGGCATACGTCATGGCGTCGAGCACGGTCACGGCGTCGTTCGGATGATCGCGCACGGTGGTGTGCACGAAGTTGGCGCCGATGAAGCCGGCGCCGCCGGTCACCAGCAGCCGCATGGACAGACCTTAGCCCGGCGACTTCGCCGGCCCCGGGCTAGCCGCCAATTCCGTTATCGAGACCGCGATGGGTGCCGAAATACCACGGGACGCCGACCTGTGCGACCACTGCGACAAGGACCAATGCGATCAGGCACACGAGCAGCCCGACGGCACGCCGTCGGGCCTTGATCGGCGAAAAAGCGAGCGCCAGGAATAGCAGACCGAATCCCGCCTCCACGTAGCTGAAAACCCGTAGCGGCGCATCAGCCGCTTTGTCGTAGTCGGTGACGTGTCCGTCGGGAAAGCCGGCCAAGACCACGGTGCTGTAAGTCGAGAAGGCTAGCCATAGCGCGCCCACCGCGCAGACGACGCAAGCGATGCGTGCGACGCCCCGCGTGACCACCTGGTCGGCCTGATCAGCTGGTGGGCGTCAGCCCCAGCGGCCCGGCCAATTCGCTCAGCACCGGCAGAAGTGTCTCCGGGGTCCAGCCGCCGAGGACTTGGATCGCCACGTGATCGGCGCCGGCCTCCAGGTGCTCGTTGAGCCGCTGCACGATGGCTTCCGGGCTGCCGTAGGCCACCACCGCGTCGACCAGCCGGTCGCTGCCGGGCTTGCGCACGTCGTCTTCGCTGAACCCGAGCCGCAGCCAGTTGTTCACGTAGTTGCTCAGGCCCAGGTAGAGCTTGACGGCCTCGCGGCCGATCCTGCGCGCCTCGTCGGCGTCGGTGGTCAGCACCACCTTGTGCTCCGGCGCCAAGAACACCGAGTTGCCCATCTCTTCGCGCGCTTTGGCCGTGTGTTGCGGCGTGGTCAGATACGGATGCGCGCCGGCGCTGCGCTCGGCGGCCAGTTTCAGCACCTTGGGGCCCAGTGCGGCGAGCACGCGACGACTGGTCGGCACCATGTCGGAGTCGAGCTCGTCGAGGTAGCCGACCAGCGCGTCGTAGGGCTTGACGTACTCCTCGGTGTGCTCGCGGTGGCCTACGCCGATGCCCAGCAAAAACCTTCCCGGATGGGCGCTTTCGATGCGTTTATACGACTGGGCGACCACGGGCGCCGGCGCGGACCAGATGTTGACGATCCCGGTGGCCAGTTGCAGCGAATTGGTCTGCGCCAGAGCCGGATCCACCCAGTCCAGTTCGGCATCCGGCGATCCACCGATCCAGGCGGCGCCGTAACCGAGCGATTCGATTTGCGCGGCCAGCCCGGGTTCGATCGAACGGAAACCCAGCCATACGCCGTACCGGCCCAGGTCAGGTTTCAGTGATACCGCCTCGGTCATCTAGGTCCCCCTGTGTCTTTCACGAAGCCTTTCACGACTGATTCAGTCCAAGCGGCCCCGCCAGTTCGGCCAGCGCCGAAACCAGGTTCTCACCCTTCGTCAGGACCTGGACGGCCACGTGGTCGGCGCCCGCGTCGAGGTGTTCGTTCAGGCGCGCGGCGATCGCGTCGGTTGTGCCGTAGGCGACTACGGCATCGACGAGGCGGTCACTGCCGGGCCGATTGACTTCGTCCTCGGAGAACCCCAGCCGTTTCCAGCTGTTGCGGTAATTGGCCAGGTTGAAATAAATGTCGAGTGCCTTACGGCCGACCGAGCGAGCCTTTTCCGCATCGGTGGTCAGTACCACCTTGTGCTCGGGTGCCAGGAAGGCCGACCGGCCGATGAGTTCGCGGGCCTGCGCGGTGTGCTCCGGCGTGGTCAGGTAGGGATGCGCTCCCGCGCTGCGCTGCGCCGAAAGCTTCAGCACCCGCGGACCCAGCGCGGCAACCACCCGACGGTTGGCGGGCACGCCGTAGTCGTCGAGTTGGTCGAGATACTCGACCAGCGCGTCGTAGGGCTTGCGGTATTCGGTGACCGCTTCGGGATGCCCCACGCCGATACCCAGCAGGAAGCGGCCGGGGTAGGCCTTGTCGATGCGGTGAAAAGACTCGGCGACCGGCTTGGCCGCTGCTGACCAGATGTTGACGATGCCGGTGGCCACCTGCAGCGTGGTGGTGGCTTTGAGGATGGGCTCCACCCATTCCAGCTCGGCCGGTGGTGAGCCGCCTACCCAGACAGCCCCGTAGCCCAGCGCTTCGATGTCTTTGGCCTGCTGCGGGGTGACGCCGCGGCCGAACGATCCGAACCGACCAAGATTGGGTTTATTCGCTGCATCAGTCATGGTGTCTCCAACCTGTGCCGCGATGCCGCTATTCCGTCAGTTCTGCATCCAGGTCGGGATCCGCCAAATCCTCGACGCGCGGTTTTTCCAGGGGCAGCAACACGATGAAGCGGGTATTGCCCGGCGCAGACTCCACGCGCAAATCCCCGCGATGTTTCTTCACGACGATGTTCCACGCCAAATCCAGCCCGAGGCCGGTGCCCTCGCCGACCGGTTTGGTGGTGAAGAACGGCTCGAAGATGTGCTCGCGCGCCTCAGCGGGGATACCGGGCCCGGTGTCGCAGATCTCGATGCGCGCCAGCTTCTCGCCTTCCCTACCGGTGCGGACGGTCAGTGTGCCGCCCTTCTCGCGCATCGCTGCCAGCGCGTTGTCGATAATGTTGGTCCAGACCTGGTTGAGATCGCCTGGAAAGCAAGGGATTTCGGGCAGCGATTGGTCGAATTCCTTGACCACCGTGATCGCCCCGGCATTCTTGCCGTTTTCTTTGCTGAATCGGTCGGCGAACATCACCAGCGTGCTGCGCAGCAGTTCGTGCACATTGGCCACGTCGAACAGGGCCCGGTCCATCCGGGAATATTGCTTGGCGTCGGCGACCAACGCCGAAATCCGCTTGCTCGCTTCCGAAATCTGATTCATCAGAAGTTCGCTTTCGATGGTGTAGCTGATCCAGCGGACCGCCTCCTCCAACGAGGCCGAAGCATCCAATTCCTCGGCGGTTGCGGCAATCCGTTCCAGCCAGTCGGTGTCGACGCCACCTTCGACGAGTGTCGGCGCGATGTCCCACCCGCCGTCGATGTCGTGGCCCTCCAGCCACTCGCCGACGGCGTCCTCGCGGTCGGCGGATTCGAGCGCGGTCAGGTGCTGCGACGCCGATTTGGCGACCTGCTCGGCGACCGCCTCCTGCAGCCGCACCAGTGCGTTCAGCGTTTCAGCGCTGACCGTGCCGTCGGCGAGCATCACCAGTTTCCCCCGCATGCGGGCGATTCGGCCGCGCAGCTCGTCGGCGGCCCGTGCGATGGCCGCGGCGGGATTGTTCAGCTGATGGGTCAGCCCGGCCGACAACCGACCCAGCGCCAGCAGCTTCTCCCGGTTGTCGATGATCCTGCGGGTCCGGTCGGTGCCCACGGCGATCCCGTCGAGCAGGTGGACCGCCATCGGAAATTGGTCCTTCATGAACGTGGCGAACACCGGGGCGTCCATGACGAAGAACCGCGACGGCTTGGTCACGTGCACCGACGCGTCGTAGAGCTTTTGCTTCCCGCCGGTGAACGCCCGCCAGGCACCGCAATAGACGCCGCGCTGTGATGTCCGGTTCGTCTCGATGGCCTGGCCGCCGGAGAGCTTCGACATCGCCAGCTCGCCCTCGATCAGAACGTAGAAACAGGTCGCCGGCTCACCCTCAACGATGATCGGTCCCGGCTGGCATTCCTCAATATGCCCGTTGACGCACAGCGTCTCGAGCTGCTCGTCGGAGAGCGCCTCGAACAAGAACAGGGTGCGCAGCTCGTCGGCGTCGCAGGGGGGTGCGGTCATGACTCCGCCAAGTAACGGTGAACCAACATCACGGCCATCGATCCTTCTCCCACCGCGGCGGCGACCCGTTTGGCGGACTCGGCGCGCACATCGCCGGCCACGAATACGCCAGGCACGCTGGTCTCCAGATGGTGCGGCGGCCGGTCCAGCGTCCATCCGCAGACGTTGCGCAGGCTCGGACCGGTGAGGATGAAGCCGTGGTCGTCGCGGGCGACTACCCCGTCCAGCCAGTCGGTGCGCGGTGCGGCGCCGATGAAGATGAACATCCGGCCGCAGCTGACGTCCTCGGTACCGCCGGTCCGATTGTCGACGAGGGTCAGCTTCTCCAGGTGATCGTCTCCGGTTGCGCAATGAACTTCGGTGCAGGTGCGCACGGTGATCTTGGGGTTCTGCTCGATCTGCTGGATCAGGTAGTACGACATCGACGCCTCCAACGACGGGCCACGCACGACGATCGTCACCGATTTCGCCTGGCGGGACAGATACATCGCGGCCTGGCCGGCCGAATTGGCCCCGCCGACCACGTAGACCTCTTCGTCCGCGCAATCCGACGCGACGGAGATGGCGGCCCCGTAGTGGATGCCGCGGCCGGTCAACTCTTCGCAGCCGGTTGCCGCCAGCTGGCGGTAGGTGACGCCGGTGGCCAGGATGACCGCGTGCGCGTCGATGGAGCCGCCGTCGGCGAAGCGGATGGTGCGCTTGGGCCCGTTGACCTCCAGGGCGGTGGCCGCGCGGGCGGTGATCAGTTCGGCGCCGAACTTCTCCGCCTGCCTGCGCGCCCGATCGGCCAACTGGCCGCCGGACACCCCGTCCGGGAAGCCCAGGTAGTTCTCGATCCGCGAGCTCTGGCCGGCCTGACCGCCGGTCGCGGTGCGTTCGATGAGCACCGTGCGCAGCCCCTCGGAGGCGCCGTAGACGGCGGCGGCCAGGCCTGCGGGTCCGCCGCCGACCACGATCAGGTCGTAGAACTCCTGCGATGGCGTGGTGGTGAGGCCCAACGTGTCGGCCAGTTCGGCGTCGGTGGGTTCGATGAGGGTGTCACCGCGTTCGGTGACGACGATCGGTAGTCGCAGGCCGTCCTCGCCGGCGGCCCGCAGCAGCTGTTCGCCGTCGGGCTCGTCGGCCATGAACCAGTTGTAGTAAAGCCCGTTGCGCGCCAAGAAATCGCGCACTTGCCACGACCGCGCCGACCAGCGGTGCCCGATCACCTTGGTGTGCGGGATGGGGTGCTCCGGCGCCAGCTTCCAGGCGTCGAGCAGGGCGTCGATGACGGGGTAGAGCTTTTCCTCGGGCGGATCCCACGGCTTGAGCAGGTAATGATCGAGGTCGACGACGTTGATTGCGTCGATAGCGGCGTGGGTGTCGGCATAGGCGGTGAGCAGTACCCGTCGCGCCGACGGATACAGGTCCATTGCCTGTTCGAGGAATTCGATACCGGTCATCTGCGGCATCCGGTAGTCGGCGACGAGCGTCGCGACGGTGTCACCGCGCAGTTTGAGCTGTTTGAGGGTTTCCAACGCATCCGGGCCCGATTCCGCCCGCACAATCCGGTGGTCCTCGCCGTAGTGGCGGCGCAGGTCCCTGGCAACCGCCCGGGATACCGCGGGATCGTCATCGACGGTCAAGATCACGGGTTTACGGGTGTGGGGATCGGGACTTGTCATCGGCGTTAAGTATGCGCTTGTCAGGGCTGGTGTGTGGGGTCAGGTCCGCCGGTCCGATTCCGCTCAGAGCGATTTTGGTCAGCCGGAATTAGCGGGTATCGTGGAGCAACGGTGCGTCATCGCGCTGGTTTCTTGCGTGCCCAGTCCTAGGAATTTCCTGTCACCGGCTCACGTTGCAAAGCCAGTCAATGCTGCGCCGATCCGGCCGGAGAAGCAACGAAACCAAAGACGAGGATTTCTGGAAAGTTATGGCCAAGAAGGACGGCGCCATCGAGGTTGAGGGCCGCGTGGTGGAGCCCCTGCCCAATGCGATGTTCCGCATTGAGCTGGAGAACGGCCACAAGGTGCTTGCCCACATCAGCGGCAAGATGCGGCAGCACTACATCCGCATCCTGCCCGAGGACCGGGTGGTGGTGGAGTTGTCTCCCTACGAC
>NZ_DATMLH010000213.1:0-14335 GCF_035570115.1 Mycobacterium sp. | reverse complement strand
CCGGTCGTGTAACTCGTTGATCAGCCGGGTATCGACGGCGCCGCCGAGCACGGCGCGGGCGAGTTCCCCGGTCTGCTCCCGGGTGAACGCTTCGATGCGCAGACTCAGCAACAGCCGCTCTTTCCACAGCGCCGTCACCGCGTCGGACACGTTGTCGCCCGACCGGATCGTCACGATCAGCCGTGCAGCGCCGCTGGCGGCAAGTTGGTACACCAGCGTCGACGACAACGGATCGAGCCACTGGGCATCGTCGACGACGACGACCAGGTTCTCTTCCCCCTCCAGGGTTTGTTGCGCGGCGGCCAGCATCGCGGCGGGTTCTCGCGGAGCGTCGACAGTCACGGATCGATAGAACGCGCCCAATGGCACGGCGGAGCCGGTTTGGGTGCCCAGCACATACCGCACCATCAGCCCGCGCGACTTGGCGATCGTGGCCAGGGTCCGAGCCAGGGTCGATTTGCCGACCCCGCTATCACCCACCAACGCGACGCCCTGAAACTCCGCGTCGTCCTCGAGCGCCGTCCACGCCTGGCGGATCTCGTCATCGCGGCCCACCAACGGCCAACCCGACCCGCTCACCGCTCGCATACGTCGAACCCCCTGTCGGCTAGTCCTCGAAATCCGGTGTCATGCGGGTAAAAGTAGGACTTGTCGAGCTGGTTTCAGCGGATTTGACACAGGTGGAGTAATAATTTGACGGCCATGAGACCGACGGCTTCCGCGCTGGCCGTTGCTGATCTGGCCCGCATTACTAAGCTACCGCCGCACGAGCGACGGCCCGCGGTTTTCTGGGCAGGAGAGCGAGGGCCAAATCGTGCGTCGCGCACGCCGATCGTTTTATATCCCGACCGGATCCAGGCTTAATAGGTGGATGAGCTGGTCGCGGCTGTTGATGCCGAGTTTGGCGAAGATGCGGTAGAGGTGTCCCTCCGCGGTCCGTACCGAGACAACCAACCGATCGGCGATCTGGCGGTTGGATAGGCCGGCCGCGACCAGCATCGCGATCTCGCGTTCCCGGCCGCTGATCGGCAGCGGGTGGGCCGCGGCCTCGACTGCCGGTGTGTGTAGGCCGCATTGGCTGGCCAGCCGGTATGCCCGGGCCGACGAAGCTACTTCCTTGCCGCGGTGGCCTGTGCGGATGTGTTCGCCCGCCGCCTGGGCCGCCGCGTCCGCAGCAAGTGCCAGTGCCCCCAGATCGGCGAACCGACCTGCCGCGGCGTCCAGCAGGTCTCCGTCGTGGTCGGCCAAACCACGAGCTTGGGTGGCGATCGCCTCCGCCAGCGGCGTGTTCAGCGTCCTGGCGAGTTCCTGCAGCCGTGCGGCACACGAGCGGTCACCGAACCGGACCGCCGTATACAGCGCGCGCATCTCCACAGCGTGCATCCCGGATTGTTGTGCGATCTGCGCGGCGCGCACCGTATGCATTCGGGCGGCCGTGATCTGGCCGACGGCCGTCCGTTCCCAGGCCCGGGCAAGCTCAAGTTCGGGCAAGAAGACCGCGACCTGCGGTCCATAGGCTTGCTCCGAACTGCGCAACGCGGCAGCGGCCGCCTCACCATCTCCCCGCGCACCTTCCGCCTGCGCGCACCAGGCCGCCACCACCATCAACCAGCCCGGTGGAAAACCCTGCGACATCGCCGACATCGAGTCATGAAATGCAGCACAAGCGGACGGCAGCGCACCATGGGTAAGCTGCACGAGTCCGCTCATCGCGTGCACGAAGGCGGCTGCCTCAGAGCCCACCGTGGCCATCGGAGCATAACGTTGCCAAACCCGCTCGGCCGCCGGAAAATCACCGGCGACCGTCGCCGCGATCACCTCGGCCAAAGCCAACCCCATGACAAACCGGTGCGGTCCCAATTGGTCTGGCCCGGCTGCCCGCCCCCCATCCGCTATGCGGTAAACCTCGCTAAATCGCCCGGTCAGCGCCAACGCCCAGCACGTCGACGCCGCCGCCCACGTCGTCGCCGGCGGTTGCGCATCGGCTGCACACAGGGCCAGCCCTAGGTCAATCGCCGTCGCAACGTCACCAGAGAAGCACGCGAACGATACCTCCAGCGTGCTGACAAGACGGACGCCCGCCTCGGAATCGACGCGATCCCTCACGTCGGCGAGTACCTGCCGGGCGGGCTCAACCTGCTCGCAACCAAAGAACAGATTCACCGCGCGCAGACAGCCCCATCGCACCGTCAGCCACCCATCGGCACCATCAGGATCGACGTCACCGAGCACTGCCTCGGCCTCGTCGCCTCGGCCCTGCCAACTCAGCGCGTCAGCAAGCACGAGCGCCGCCGGCAGGCCGCCGCCGTGATCGAACGCGAACCGCGCCAGCTCTTCGCCGAGAGCCATGTTCGACATAGCCACCGCGCGCCCCGCTGCATCAATGATCATGTCGAGGTCCGGCGTCAGGTCGCTGTGCACCATGAACCGCGCCAGCTGTATCCGGGTCCGCACGTCAGGCAACCTCGACGGCCGCTCATGTGTCTGCAGGTGCTTCCGAAGATGTTGTGCCAGCATGCCGTTAAGCTGCCGCAAGCGCACCACCCCAGCGCGTTGGATTGCCACTTCACCCACGATGGGGTGAAACAACCGAGCCAGAGTGTGTGATTTGTCGGCAACCAGTTGGATTAATCCGCGGCGCTCGAGATCTGCCACCGCGTCAGCATCGCAAAGTCCACGCAGGGTCTCCCAGTCCAGCACCTCCGCCGCAGCCAAAACCTCTACCGCCTCCAATTCCTCGGCGCCCAAGGATCGCAGGCGAAACTCAAGCAGATCGTAGAGTTGGCGATCTGCACGCAGCGCGCCTCGAAGCCGCCAGCTGTGTTCGGTGCGCACCAGCACACCGCTCTCCTGGCCTGCATTCAGCAGGCCCCGCAGCATCAGCGGATTGCCCGCGGTCCGGACGTGTAACTCGTTGATCAGCCGGGTCTCGACGGCACCGCCGAGCACGGTGCGAGCGAGCTCCTCCGTCTGCGGCCAGGTCAACGCCTTGATGTACAGACTAAGCAGCAGTCGCTCTTTCCACAGCGCGATCACCGCGTCGGGCGCATTGTTGCGCGACCGGATCGTCACGATCAGCCGTGCACTGCCACTGGCTGCAAGTTGGTACACCAACGTCGACGACAACGGATCGAGCAGCTGAGCGTCGTCGACGACGACGACCAGGCGCTCTTCCTTCTCCAGGGTTTTTTGGGCGGCGGCCAGCATCGCGGCGGGTTCTCGCGGAGCGTCGACGGTCACCGACCGATAAAAGGCGCCCAACGGCACCGCGCACCCGGTTTGGGTGCCCAGCACAAAGCGCACCGTAAGCCCGCGCGACTTGACACTATCGGCGAGGGTGTGAGCCAGGGTCGATTTGCCGATCCCGCTGTCGCCCACCAACAGAACGCCCTGGAACTGCGAAGCGTCGTCGAGTGCCGTCAACGCTTGACGGACCTCGTCATCGCGGCCCACCAACGGCCACGCTGACCCACTCCCCGTTTCCATCGGACGTTGAACCTCCCCGGTGCCCGACGGGTTTTCACGCTACCCGACTCCGCCCTGGTTCGCGCCGGATGTCACAACTTCCAGCAAAAATTTCGCTTAGCCGCTAATTAGACAGCGGTTGAATTAACTCGTGTCCTTGCAGGCCATTCCGCGATGCGTCGGACCCTAGACAAACGGCGCTGGCTAAGCCCGCCGCCGCCCGGGCTTCGGGCGCTGGCGGAATCGCCGCAGCTCCCTTAGTGCTTTTCCAGCTGTTCGGTATGCGCGCTGGTGGAACGCCCCAGCGCGGCGACTTCGGCGTCCATTCGGGGCAACTGGGCGGCAGTATCTCTGTGGGCCAAAGATTCGCCGAAGCGGGTAGACAAAAACGGCTTCAGCCAACGGAACACGGCGACCCATCTCGGGCAATACACGCGTTCCTTGCGGCCATCGATGCCGGCGACGAAGGCTGCGGCGCACTTGTCCACCGAGGTGGTCTTGTTCAACGGCCACGGGAACTTTGCCAATTGCTCGCGGAATGAGGGCAGGTCGGCCTGGGTGTCGCGGACCAGCGCCGTGTCGATCCAGGACATGTGTGCCGAACCGACGGCCACACCAAGGTGCGCGACTTCGAGTCGCAGCGCGTTCGCGAAATGCTCGTTGCCCGCCTTAGACATGTCGTAGGGCGCCATTCCCGGCGCCGGCGCGAACGCGGCAAGAGAGGAGACGATCAACACATAGCCGCGGCGGTCGATCACCGACGGCAACGCGGCACGCACTGTGTGAAATACACCGAGCAGGTTGACGTCCAACACCCGTTTGACCGCCTCGGGGTCGACCTTCAGCACGGAGCCGTAGCTGGCGATTCCGGCGTTGGCGACAACGACGTCGATACCGCCGAACTTTTTAACGGCCTGGTCGGCCGCGGCCTGCATCGCGGCGAGATCACGCACGTCAGCGACTACCGTCAGCACCCGGTCGCCGCCGCCCAGCTCGGCGGACTTCGCCGCCAATGCCGCCTCGTCCAGATCGGTCAGCACCAGCTTGGCGCCCTTTGCGTGCAATCTTCGGGCCACCTCGGCCCCGATGCCATGAGCACCACCGGTGATGAATACGACTTGCGAGTTCACTGACGTCATGGCCGCAACCTACCGCTGCGGCAACTGCAGGTCCACTCCCAGCAGCGCATCGATCGCCGTCGCGACCGCCCGCGGCGCCTGGGCGTCATGACCGCCGTACTCCAGCGCGTCGGTCGTCCAACCATCAAGTGCAGCAAGCGCTTTAGGCGTATCCAGGTCGTCGGCGAGATAGCGGCGCACCCGGGCGATGGTGTCGGCGGCGTCAGGTGCGGCGGGCAGCGTGGTCGCGGTGCGCCACCGGTGCAGCCGGGTATTGGCAGACTCCAGCACGTCGGCGCTCCAATCGCGGTCAGCCCGGTAGTGGCCGGCCAGCAGGCCCAGTCGGATAGCCGACGGCTCAACGCCCTGAGCGCGTAGCGCAGACACCAGAACCAGGTTGCCGCGGCTCTTGGACATCTTGTGCCCGTCCAAGCCGATCATGCCCGCATGCACATAGTGGCGGGCGAATCGTCGCTCACCGCTGACGGATTCGGCGTGCGCGGCGGTGAACTCGTGATGCGGAAAGATGAGATCGCTGCCACCGCCCTGGATGTCCAGGCCGCTACCGATACGGCTGAGCGCGATCGCCGCGCACTCGACGTGCCAACCAGGTCGGCCCGGTCCAGACGAAGACGGCCAGCTTGGCTCCCCGGGCCGCGCGGCGCGCCACAACAGCGCGTCGAGTTGGTCGGTCTTGCCCCGGCGGTCCGGGTCCCCGCCGCGCTCGGCGAACAGGCGCAGCATGAGGTCGCGGTCATAACCGGATTCGTAGCCGAATTGGACCGTGGCGTCGGCGCGGAAGTAGACATCGGGATATTCGGGATCGTCGACGACGTAGGCAGCCCCCGAGGCCAGCATTTTTTCCACCAGCTCGACGACCTCAGCCACCGCCTCGGTGGCGGCGACGTATTCGCGTGGCGGCAGCACCCGCAGCGCGGTCATGTCGTCGCAGAACAGCGCGACCTCGCGGGCCGCCAGGTCGCGCCAGTCAATACCGTCGCGGTTGGCCCGCTCGAACAGTGGATCGTCGACATCGGTGACGTTCTGCACGTAGTGCACATCGTGTCCGAGGTCCAGCCAGAGCCGCTGGACCAGATCGAACGCGAGATAGGTGGCGGCGTGGCCGAGGTGGGTGGCGTCGTACGGTGTGATCCCGCACACGTACATGGTGGCCGTCGGCCCGGCAGCCACCGGACGCACCTGGCGGTCGGAGGTGTCATACAGCCGCAACTCCGGGCCACGTCCAGGCAGCGCCGGTAAGGGTGCCGATGGCCAGGACCGCATACCGTCGACTTTAGGCCCGGCGACGATGCGGGCCCTGCAACGGCCCGAGAAGGAGCCGGGCAATCAGCTCACGGCCGGCGACGATGCGGGCCGTGCAACGGCCCGAGACGGAGCCGGGCAATCCACCCAGTGCGTCGGTTCAGCTGGCCAACCGGATGGCACCCAGCAGCAGGTCGGCGAGTTCGGGGCGGCACATCAGGAAATCGGGCAGATACGGGTCGGGACGGTTGTACACCATCTCGGAGCCGTCCAGTCGCGATGCGTGCATGCCGGCCGCCAGGATTACTCCCGCCGGGGCGGCCGAATCCCACTCCCACTGCCCGCCAGCATGGATGTAGGCGTCGGCGTCGCCGCGCACCACCGACATCGCTTTGGCGCCGGCCGAGCCGATCCGCACGAATTCGATGTCGAGCCGTCTGGCCAGGTGGTAGAGCACGGCGGGCGGCCGGTTTGAGCTCGCGGTGATTCGGATCGGGCCGGAATGCGCCGTTGTCGGCGCGCTGACGGTGTCGCTGCGGTACAGCTCCCCCATGGCAGGCAACGCGACAGCGGCGTCGGTGATCGCTCCGCTGGGGCCGCCATGGCGCCGCCACAACGCCACATGCACGGCCCAGTCGTCACGCCCCGGCTCGGAGAATTCCCGCGTGCCGTCCAGCGGGTCGACGATCCAAACCCGGTCAGCCCGCAATCGTGCCAGGTCGTCGTAGGCCTCCTCGCTGAGCACCGCGTCACCGGGGCGCTCAGCGCGCAGCCGCCGCAACAGCAGCGAATTGGCTTGGCTGTCACCGGCATCGCCGAGCAGCCACGGGTGGTCGAAGCCGACATGGTCGCGCACCGCCAGCAACAGCTTTCCGGCGTCCTCGGCCAGGTCAGCAGCCAGCGCCGCGTCGGTCACGTCTGGGCTCATCCGGTCCAGTATCCGGTACGGCCGGCAGCGGCGATGTTAGAACGCAGGCCAGGGAATCGGCCGGTGCCGATCCGGGCCGGGCATCACCGGGTTTTCCAGCAGCGCGCGAGCGCGCAGGTGTAGCGCCGCAATCTCGGCGCTGGTGATGTGTTCGGCCAGACCATCGCCGAGCCGGCCGCCCAGCGCGTCGACCAGCCCTGACACCGCGTCCAGAGTGCTGTCGTCGACGGGCTTGCCGGCCCACCCCCACAGCACCGTGCGCAGCTTGTCCTCGACGTGCAGGCATACCCCGTGGTCGACACCGTAAATATCGCCATCGACACCGCGCAGCACGTGGCCGCCCTTGCGGTCGGCGTTGTTGATCAACACGTCGAACACCGCCATTCGCCACAGTCGAATGTCGTCGGCGTGAACCAGCGAGACCGGGTCCCCGGCATAGTCATACGCCCGCAGCACCGGCAGATAGCCGGGCGGCAGCCTGTCAGCCGGAACCAGGTCGACCAAGTCTGGTCCCGGTCCGGGGTCTGAACCAGGTTCGTCGCCGGGTTGGTCCACCCACAGCTGTAGCATCCCCGGACCGGCAGGGCCGTGGCGAATGATGGTGTACGGCACGATGTTCCAGCCCAATTGCGCTGACACCAGATACGCGCCGAGCTCTCGGCCGGCCAGTGTGCCGTCGGGAAAATCCCACAGCGGCTGCTCACCGGCGACCGGCTTGTACACGCAGTGCACGGTGCAGGCGTCCAGCGTCGACTCGCACAGGAAGGTGGCGTTACTCGCCGAGCGAATGCGTCCCAGAACCGTCAGCTCGCCGCGACGCAGGACCTCGCGTTCGTCAGTCCTCGGCGTCATCGTCAGGCCCGAGCAGCGCGCTGCGCCGGTAGCCGTTGGTCCGCGCACAGATGTGTCCATCGGGGTCCAGCGGTTCATCGCACAGCGGGCACGGCGGGCGGCCCGCGGAAATGACACGGTTGGAACGGGTGGCGAACTCCCGCGCCGACTCCGGCGTCAGAAACACCCGCACGGCGTCAGGCCCCTCCTCGGTGTCGTCAAGAACCACAGATGCGTCGAACTCGGTGTCGCTGACGGCCAGCAGTTCGACCACCACGGTTTGGGCCTCGGAATCCCATCCAAGGCCCATGGTGCCGACCCGAAATTCCGCGTCGACCGGTGTGATCAACGGGCTGAGGTCCTCGACCTCGCTGGTCTCCGGAGGGACCGGTGTGCCGAACCTGCGGTTGACCTCCAGCAGCAGGGCGCCGATGCGCTCTGCGAGCACCGCCACCTGCTGCTTCTCCAGCACCACCGAAACCACCCGGGCGTCGTGCACCGCCTGCAGGTAAAAAGTGCGGTTTCCGGGCTGGCCGACTGTCCCGGCGACGAAGCGGTCGGGTGAGCGGAAGACGTGAATCGCGCGAGACATGGCAATTCCAAAATACCGGCAGTTGCGGCTGAGTCGTAATTGTTGGCCGCGACTCGCTCAGTCGGTAGACCCGCCCACCACTGCATCGCCTGGCGGCGCTTCACCGTCCGGTGGTGGAGCAGCCGTCAGCGCCGATGTCAGTCGAGGGCCGGTGTGATTCACGTGCAGTACGAACGGTCGAAATCGGGTGTAGTGGATCACACTCATCGATGCCGGATCGGCGGAGACACGTTGGAAGCCGTCCAGGTGTAGGCCAAGCGCGTCGGCGACGACCGCCTTGATGACGTCACCGTGCGTACAAGCCAGCCACAGCGCGTCGCCGTCATGCTGCTCGGCCAGCCGCGCGTCATGGTCACGCACGGCGGCGACGGCACGCGTCTGCACCTGCGCCAGGCCCTCACCGCCGGGAAACACCGCCGCGCTGGGATGCGCCTGAACGACGCCCCACAACGGCTCCTTGACCAGATCGCCGATCTTGCGGCCGGTCCACTCGCCGTAGTCGACTTCGGCGAACCGGTCGTCGATTTCCACCTCGATGCCAAGCGCAGCGGCGAGCGGCTCGACCGTGCTCCGACATCGCAGCATCGGTGAGCACACCACCGCCCTAATCGGCAGCTCATCGATCCGATCGACCAGCTCCGCAGCTTGCTGGCGGCCTTTGTCGTCGAGGTCGACACCCTCGGCACGACCGGCCAGCACATGCGCGGTGTTCGATGTCGACCGCCCGTGCCGCAACAGGATGACGGTCATATGCGCCGCTCCTCAGCATCGCTCCGCTCTGCGTCGTCGTCGGCGGAGGTCATGCGCCGCTCCTCAGCATCGCTCCGCTCTGCATCGTCGCCGGCGGAGGTCATGCGCCGCTCCTCGGCATCGCTCCGCTCTGCATCGTCGCCGGCGGTCACGTCGGACTCACCACCCCTGCCGCCAACAGGATCAGCACGCCCGCACCAGCGGCCACCCGATAGCCGACGAACCAATACATGCTGTGCCGCACCAGAAATCGCAACAACCACGCCACCGAAGCAAGACCGACCACGAACGCGATTATGGTAGCCGCAAGCAGCTGCGGTCCCGTCGCACTCATCCCCTCGAGCACCGGGTGGAAGGCGTCCGGCAGCGAGAACAATCCGGACGCGAACACCGCCGGAATGGCCAGCAGGAACCCGAATCGGGCAGCCAATTCGCGATCGAGCCCGAGAAACAGCCCCGCACTGATGGTGGCTCCGGACCGGGAGACTCCCGGGACCAACGCCAGCGTCTGGGCAATGCCGACGACGACCGCATCGCGCCAGGTCAGCTGGTCGATGTGTCGGCTCTGCCGACCAAGACGCTCGGCAAGAGCGATCACCGCCGAGAACACCACCAGCGCTGTCGCTATCACCCACAGGTTGCGCACGCCGGAGCGGATCTCGTCCTTGAAAAACAGACCCAGGATGCAAATAGGAATCGTCCCGATGATGACGTACCAACCCAGCCAGTAATCGGCATCGCGGTGCGCGGCGACTTGCCTCCCCTTAAAAAGGCCTCTGAACCATGCCTTGACGATCCGCACGATATCGCGGGCGAAATAGACCAATACCGCGAGCTCGGTGCCCAACTGGCTTACGGCGGTGAACGACGCGCCGGCGTCGTCGGCAAAGAAGATCCGCGACACGATCGCCAAGTGGCCAGACGACGACACCGGCAAGAACTCGGTCAGACCCTGCACCACGGACAAGACGACAACTTGCCACCAAGACATCGCCGGCGCCACAGTCACGACGACGACCGTACCGGGTGATCTAGTCGGCGACCTCGGTGAGGGCGACCGCGTCTCGCACGGCCGCGGTCAGGCTGCGCTCGTCGGTGACGTCGACGTCGATGACGCTGCACCGAAGGGTGGCGACGATATCTTCGGGCTGCGGGACCGGACCACTCAACCGGGGCCGGTATACCTCGACGAGAAGCCACGGACCTTCAACGCGGAAGGCGAAGCTACGGCCGTCAGCCGCCTGCCCGAACCCGCTGGCCAGCACCTTTGCCCCAAAGACCCCAACCCACAAGTCTTCGATAGCAAACTCGGGGTTAGTGACATGGCGATCGGCGGCGACGCTCATATCGGCGACCATACCCGGTCGCCGACTCACGGCTCGCGCGACGGGCTCGGGTGGTAACAGGCGGCGTTGCCTAGTATCGGACTCCAATGCGCGTACTCCTTCTACACACCGGCTGCCCCCTGGATATCCGAGAGTTACCCTGTGCCACCACACCGCAAACGCAGTGCACACATCGTTCGTCGCCAGGCCGCTGGCCTGTTGGTTTTGCTGACGTTCGTGGTGGGTTGCTCGTCCAAGACGCTCGAGGGAGCTCCACCGACGATCGAGCCTGCGCGGCCGGCCGATTCGCCGCCGCTGTCGCAGGTTCCGGCAGGTCTGGTCCATCCGCTGGACGGCAAGCCCCAGGCCGCGATATTCGACAGCCACACAGCGCAATTGGTGATCTTGACCTCTGGGTTAGCCGCCACGGCACCCGCCAAAATCACGGCGATCGGCCACCAGCACACATCATCGCGCGTCATCGACCTGCCCGGCCCGGTGACCGGGCTGGCCGGTGACGGCGGTGGCAACGCTTATCTGTCCACCCGCGGCGGCTACTTCGTGGCCGATCTGTCGGCTGGACGTGTCGCGCGCGTCGGCGTCAGCGGCGCCGAGAGCGTCGATTTCACCGCGATAGCCCGTCGCGCCGACGGCACCGTGGCGTTGGGCACCGCTGACGGCATGATCTACACGATCGCGCCCGCAGCCACCGTCAGCAATCGGACGAAAATCTTCGGACACGTTGATTCCGTTGCGGTGCAAGGAAACACCGTGGCCGTGTTGGATCGTGGCCAGACGTCGGTCACCACGGTCGGTCCCGATGGAAAGGTCGGGCAGGCGTTACGCGCAGGCCAGGGTGCCACCACAATGGTGGCCGATCCCGCGGGCAGGTTGTTGGTGACCGACACCCGGGGCAGCGAGCTGCTGGTGTTCGGCGTCGACCCGCTGATCTTGCGTCAGGCGTACCCGGTGCGCCAGTCCCCTTACGGCCTGACCGGGTCTCGCGGGCTGACGTGGGTGTCGCAAACAGCGGCGAATTTGGTTATTGGTTACGATCTGTCAACCGGAATCCCTGTGGAAAAGGTACGGTACCCAACCGTGCAGCAACCCAACACGCTGGCCTTCGACGACGACGCAGGCACGTTGTATGTGGTGTCGGGTTCCGGCGGGGGCGTTGAGATCATCGAGCATGCGGCGGCGGGTCCACATTGACGACGGCACGAGGCGGCCGGTTGCCGGCGGGTTGGGACAGTGAGATGTCCGACGAATACGAATGGGCGCCGCTCCGCCTGCCGCCGGAGGTGACCAGGCTCAGCGCCTCGACCCGATTGTCCATCGAAGCGGAGTACCGCGGCTGGGAGCTGACCCGGGTGCGACTCTATACCGATGGGAGTAGGCGGGTATTGTTGCGCCGCAAGAAGTCTCGCATCGATAGCGCCCGGCTCGACCAGCCGAAACTGTGACGGTGAGCACCGCGCGCGACGACCGTCATCAGATATACGGCGCACTCCGCCGGTTGCTGTTCCTGGTGCCGCCCGAGCGCAGCCACGAGCTGGTGTTCGCGGCGCTGCGTGGCCTCACCACCACGGCGCCGGTGCGGCGGCGGCTGAGCCGGCAGCTGGCACCGACCGACCCCGTGCTGGCCAGCACGGTGTTCGGGGTGCGCTTCCCCGGGCCGCTGGGTCTGGCTGCGGGCTTCGATAAAGACGGCATCGGGCTGAAGGCTTGGGGCGCGCTGGGATTCGGCTACGCCGAGGTCGGCACCGTGACCGCGCACCCCCAAGGGGGCAATCCGGCTCCGCGGCTATTCCGGCTGCCTGCCGACCGCGCGCTACTCAACCGGCTGGGTTTCAACAATCACGGCGCCGCTCAGCTGGCGTCCAGGCTGGCACGGCAAAACCCTGATGTGCCGATCGGCGTCAATATCGGCAAGACCAAGTCCACCCCGCCCGAGCAGGCCGCCGACGACTACCGGGCCAGCGCCCGGCTGGTCGGGCCGCTGGCCACCTACCTGGTGGTCAACGTCAGTTCGCCGAATACCCCTGGGCTACGCGATCTGCAGGCGGTCGAGTCACTGCGCGGCATCCTGTCGGCGGTGCTGGCCGAGACCTCGACGCCGGTACTGGTGAAGATCGCACCGGATCTTGCCGACTCCGACGTCGACGGCATTGCCGACTTGGCGGTCGAGCTGGGTTTGGCCGGCATCGTCGCAACCAACACCACGGTGTCGCGCGATGGGCTGCGCACCCCGGGTGTCGAGCGACTCGGCAGCGGCGGCATCTCGGGGGCGCCGCTGGCGCAACGCGCCGCCGAGGTGCTGCGGCGACTCTACGGTCGGGTTGGTGACCGGATGACGCTGATCAGTGTCGGCGGTATCGAAACCGTGGACGACGCCTGGGACCGCATCACCTCAGGCGCTTCATTGCTGCAGGGCTACACCGGTTTCATTTACGGCGGAGGCTTGTGGGCCAAGCACATTCACGACGGCATCGCGCATCGGCTGCGCGAAGGTGGGTTTTCCACGTTGAGCGAGGCCGTCGGATCCGCGGCCCCTCGGAGGTCGAGCTGACGTCGTCGCGATGCCCTACTAACGCTGCTCGTAGGTTCCGTAAATGACCGCACGGGCGATCGCGTGTTGGAACAGGTTGAAGCCCAGGTATGCGGGGCTGGCGTCCTCGCGCAGGTCGAGTTTCTCGACATCGACCGCGTGCACGGCGACGTAGTAGCGGTGCGGCCCGTGGCCGGGGGGCGGCGCGGCGCCGAGATAGCGGCGCATACCGGCGTCGTTGACCAGCGTCAGCGCGTCACCCGGTAGGTCACTACCTTCGCCGACACCGTCGGGCAACTCGGTGACCGAGGCGGGCAGGTTGGCCACCGCCCAGTGCCAGAAACCGGACAAGGTCGGGGCATCCGGGTCATAGACGGTCACGGCGAAGCTGCGGGTCTCGTCGGGAAAACCGGACCAGCTCAGCTGCGGGCTGACGTCTTCGCCGCCCGCGCCCATGATCCCGCTGATTTGCGGCGTCGCCAGCGGCTGCCCGTCGGTGATCGACGCCGACTCCAAGTGAAACGACGGCAGTTTCGGCAGTGCGGCGTATGGGTCGGGCGGTGCGATCATGATCGGTCCTCTCTCGATTGATTGGCTCAACGTGCGGCTAGCAGTGTGTCAAGAAGTGTGTCAGTACCTCGGTGCCAAACCTCAGCGCGTCAACGGGTACCCGTTCATCGATGCCGTGGAACAACGCCGCGAAATCCAGGTCCGGCGGCAGCCGCAAGGGGGTGAAGCCGAAGCAACGAATACCCAAGCGCGAGAATGCTTTTGCGTCCGTCCCACCCGAAAGCATGTAGGGCACGGTCCTGGCGTCGGGATCCACCGCCAGCAGCGAGGCGTTCATCACGTCGACGAGGTCACCGTCGAACGTGGTCTCGTACGACGGCAAGTTGGTGATCCATTCGCGACTTACGTCGGGACCGATCAGCTCGTCGACCTCCGCCTCGAACGCCGCTAACCGGCCGGGAAGCACCCGGCAGTCCACCACGGCCTCCGCCGTCGCCGGTACCACGTTGGCTTTGTAACCGGCCTTGAGCATCGTCGGGTTGGCGGTGTCGTGCAGGATCGCCTTGAGCATGCGGGCCATCGGACCGAGCTTGTCGATCGTCCCCTCGAGGTCGGAGGACTCGGCGTCGAAGGGCAGGCCCGTCTCCTCCGTGATGGCCTTCAGGAATTGCTTCACGGTGTCGGTCACGACGAGCGGGAACCGGTGGCGGCCCAGGCGCGCCACCGCCTGGGCGATCGAGGTGACGGCGTTGGGCTCATGCGTCATCGAACCGTGCCCCGGCCGGCCGCGCGCCGTCAGCCGCATCCAGTACAGGCCCTTTTCCGCGGTCTCGATGAGATACAGCCGACGCTCGCCGCCATCGTGGCGCGGCACCGTCAGCGAGAACCCGCCTACCTCCCCGACCGCTTCGGTGACGCCGTCGAACAGGTCGGGCCGGTTGTCGACCAGCCATTGCGCCCCGTATTTACCGCCGTTTTCTTCGTCGGCAACGAAGGCGAACAGCA
>NZ_DATMLH010000212.1:0-32525 GCF_035570115.1 Mycobacterium sp. | reverse complement strand
TAGGTCGGGGATAGTCGTTATAGCCGTGTTGGCTGCACCGGACGCCAGAAGTGTGCTGAGGTCGCCGGCCAGTGTGCTTGGGTCGAACGACCCGAGCAGCGAGCTTGGATCGACCGACCCGAGCAGCGAGCTTAGGTCGGTAGACCCGAGCAGCGAGCCTGGATCGGTCGACCCGACCAGCGAGCTTAGGTCCAGCGGTCCGAGCAGCGAGCTGGGGTCGCCCAGCAAGAACGTTGCTAAGGGGATGTCGCTCAGCAGTGAAGCAGGGTTCTCCAGGGCTCCGGTCAGTCCGCTGACGTCGTTCTCTATCGCGTCGAGGTAGATGCTCGGGTCCAGGTATCCGACTAGGCCCTGCACCAGGTACTCGAACCCCGCCGGCAGGCCCGTCAGCAGCGACGACGGGCCGTCGGTGTACCCCGTAATGGGCTCCGCGCCCAACGGTTGCCAGCCAATGTCGGGGATGGGGTTGATGTCGGGGTTGATGAATTGGTTCGGTATGCCCGTGAAGTCCTCGACGAAGCCGGCCAAGGCGGCCGGGATGCTGTAATCGGTCGGGGCCCCCCAGTACAAGAAACTGCCCGTTTCAAACGGATTGAAGTCAGTCTGGAAGTCAGTGGAGACGTTTCCCAGGTTGGTGAACAGGGTTTCAACGTTGGGCATCTCGATCGGGTTCGAAGCCGGACTCCCCGTCAAATTATCGGCGAGACTTTCGAAGGGCAACAGTGGGTTCAGGACCACTGTCGTGGGTGAGCCGAAGACCGAGGGGGACCAGATTGTGTCCCCCGGGATATTGACTACGCCCGTCGTGCTATTCGACCCGACGGTGTCCTCCACGATGTTCCCAAACGAGAAGCCGGAAAGCAGCTGCGTCAGCGGTGTGTTGAACCAGCTGCCGAACCAACCCAGGACGTTGGCGCATTCGAACTCGCAATTGTTTGCGGCTCCATCAACGATCTCGCTCTGCGTGAGGACCTGCACTTCGTCGGCGACGGCTGTGCTGAACGCTGGGAACGGCACCAGCAGGTTAGAGATCGCGTCCACCTGCGCGAAGTTGCCGTCGTCCCAACCCCACGTGTTGCCGATGGATTCCATGTACCAACTGCCGGTCCCCGCGATCCCGAGCGGCTCCCAAGCGCCGCCGGGTCCGACGGCACCCTCGATCACGGGCTCCATAGCGCCGCCGGCTCCAACGGGAAGATCTACGGTTTGTAATAAGCCGGGAACATCGGCGACAGTGCTCTCGCCGGCCGGCCCGAGGGCCGCCGCATAAGTTCCTAAGGCGGTGATCTCGTTCGCAGGGATATTCACGATGTCAGCGAACAGGTTGTACGGGATGTTCTCGATGCCGCCAAGGTTTAGGCCACCAAGATCGAGGCTCCCGAGGTCGGGGAGACTGAGGCCACCGAGGCTGGTGAGCGGGTCGACAGTGCCGAGCGCGCCGGTCACATCAGTCAGCAAACTGCCCGCGTCCACCAGGCGCACGTCCATGTTGTCGACGCGGAGACCGGCTGGCTGCACGGTCGGCATCACAGCGAGCATGCCGGACGTCAGCAGGGCGGACCCCGCGATGGCGCAAGGACGTGCGGACGCGTGCATAGTGGCCCCCTACCGAGTCGGTTGAGGCTAAAAATTACCTGAGAACCAACCGCTTGTCCCGGTTATTGGCCAGCTTGTCGCGAGGATTACTCGCCCAACGCCGGTGACGGCTGTCCCCAGCCGGCCACACACGAACGATTCGAGACCACCCAAGGCGTCCTTGACGGCAACTGAATCGCTGTCTGACCTGCTGCTCGACCGGCTGAGTGCGCTGTAAGGCGGCGCCGTGTGGAGTACGGTCTACGGATTATGGGCACCCAGCAGTTCGACGTCGTCATCGTGGGCGCGGGTTTCGGTGGAATCGGTGCGGCGATCCAACTCAACCGGTTGGGCTACGACGACATCGTGATCGTCGAACGCGAGAACGACCTGGGCGGAACCTGGCACGTCAACCACTATCCGGGGCTTACCGTCGACGTCCCGTCGACCACCTATTCCTACTGGTTCGAGCCCAACCCGTACTGGTCGCGCCTCTTCGCTCCGGGCGCCGAACTGAAGCGCTACGCCGAGCATGTGGCCGACAAGTACAACGTGCGCCGCTACATGCGGTTCAACACGACCGTCGAAGGTGCCCGGTGGGACGACGATGCCCAGCTCTGGCGGGTCGCGCTTGCCGGCGGTGAGACGCTGGACGCACAGTTTCTGGTCGCCGCGACCGGGTTCTTGTCGCAGCCCCGCCTGCCGGATATCCCCGGTATCGACACGTTTGCTGGGCGCATCATCCACACCGCCGACTGGGACGACAGTTACTCGGTAAATGGACGCCGGGCGGCGGTCATCGGAACCGGCTCCACCGGTGTGCAGGTGATTCCCGAGTTGGCCAACGAAGCTTCCGAGCTGACCGTGTATCAGCGCACGCCGATCTGGGTGATGCCCAAGCCTGATGTCGCGCTTTCGCCTGCGGTGCAACGGATTTTCGCCCGGCTGCCTGTTGCGCAACGCATTGTGCGGTGGATCACCGACACCGCCATCGAGTTCATGATGGTAATCGCGATGTGGAAATTCCGGTACTTCAAGCGAGTCAACTTCGCCGTCGCAGACCTGTCCAAACTCTATCGGTTGCTGTCGGTGCGCGACACGCAGCTGTGGCGCAAACTGAACCCGGATTACGACTTCGGTTGCAAGCGGCCGACCATGTCCAACTCCTACTACCGGGCATTCACCAAGCCGCACGTGCATCTCGAAACCAGTGGCATCGAGCGGATCGAGCCCGACGGCATCGTCGCGTGCGACGGCAGCAAGCGGTTTATCGACACCCTGGTCCTGGCGACTGGATACGACGTGTGGGACGCCAACATGCCGGCGATCGAGGTGATCGGCCGGGAGGGCCGGGACCTCGGAAAGTGGTGGCGGGACACCAGGTTCCAGGCGTATCAAGGCGTCTCGGTGCCCTACTTCCCGAACTTCTTGTCGATGGCCAGCCCCTACGCGTGGGTCGGTCTGTCGTGGTTTAACACGGTGGAATACCAGATGCGACACATGGATCGGCTGTTCGGCGAACTACAGCGCCGCGGTGCCCGCACCTTCGAGGTCACCGAACAGGCCAATGCCCGCTTCCTCGACCGGATGACCGAGCTGCTCGACAAATCGGTGTTCTATGCCGGCAACTGTGCGACCTCGCGGTCGTACTGGTTCAACCACAGCGGGGAGGCACCGCTTTTCCGGCCGACGTCGGTGCTCAGCGCCGTCAAGGAGCAGGACCGATTCCCGTTGAGCGATTACTCAATAGCATGACGCCTCGCGCACTCGTCACTGCCGACATTGGCCGGAACTGGTCTTGCCGGAGGTCGCCCGCTGCTTACGGTTATGCACCGCGACGGTAACGAGCGCGTCGATACCGGCTGATGTCGGCCTTTACCGTCGTGTGGGGTCTGGTTTAATGGCGGTACCGCACTATCGGCAGGTGCCGCTGGACACAACACATCCAATGTAAAAGTTCAGGGGGGAGGCGGCCAGGTGAACCAGAAGACGGCTCAGACCGCGACGGTGCGGCGTCGCCGCCACAATACGGACGTTTTGGATGACACGCCGTACGTCGACATGCTCACCACACTCTCCCAGGCGTCGGTGCGGCGCAATTTCAATCCGTACATCGACATCGACTGGAACTCGCCCGAGTTCGGGGTGACCGACAACGATCCGCGCTGGATTCTGCCGTCGACCGACCCGCTGGGTCGGCATCCCTGGTACCGGGCGCAGGCGCGGGAGCGTCAAATCAAGATGGGTATGTGGCGTCAGTCCAATGTCGCCAAGGTCGGCTTGCATTTCGAGAACGTCCTGATCCGCGGCCTGATGAACTACACGTTGAGGGTGCCCAACGGGTCACCGGAGTACCGGTACTGCTTGCACGAGGCGGCCGAAGAGTGCCACCACAGCATGATGTTCCAGGAGATGGTGAACCACATCGGCGCCGACGTGCCCGGCGTGCCGCGTTACCTGCGGTGGCTCTTACCGGTTATCCCGATGTTCGCGGGTCCGCTGCCGAATGCGTTCTTCTTCGGCGTACTCGCTGTTGAGGAGCCCTTTGACCACATTCAGCGGAACATCCTTCGCGAAGCCGAGACGACGCACCCCATCGTCGGACGGGTGATGGCCATCCACGTGGCCGAGGAGGCCCGCCATATTTCGTTCGCCGACGGGTATCTGCGTAAGCGTCTTCCCGGTCTGGCCTGGTGGAAGCGCTTGTTGCTGTCCCTGTACATCCCGGTGATCATGCGTATGCTTGGCCTGGCGGTGGTGGTGCCGCCGAAGGCCTTCTGGCGAGAATTCGGCATCCCGCGCAAGGTGCGCAAGCAGGTGTTCTTCCGCGCGCCCGAATCACGCCGGTTGCTGCGCGACATGTTCGCCGACGTCCGAATGCTTTGTGACGAGACTGGATTGATGAATTGGGCGGCAAGGCTGATGTGGCGGATGTGCAGGATCGACGGCGAGCCGTCCCGGTACCGCAGCGAACCGCGGCGCGGGCACGTGGACGCCGTCCGGGCGGCCTGAGCGAGCGGCGTTCCGCTTCGCTCAGCTGAATGCCTCGTCGATGATCTCCTGCTGTTCCACGGCGTGCACCTTCGACGAGCCCGACGACGGTGCCGACATGGCGCGCCGCGAAATGCGTTTGATCCCAGTTAGTTTGCCTGGGAACAGCTCGGGTAGCTCCAAGCCGAACCGGGGCCAGGCGCCCTGGTTGGCGGGCTCTTCCTGCACCCAGAAGTACTCGCTGACGTTCGGGTAGTGGTCCAGCATTTCGCGGATCCGCTTGAACGGCAGCGGCGCGAGCTGTTCGATACGCACGATCGCGACGTCGTCGCGACCGTCCTTGGCCTTGCGCGCCGCCAGCTCGTAGTAGATCTTGCCGCTGGTCAGCAGCATTCGGGTCGCCTTGCTGCGGTCACCGATGCCATCTTGATAGGTGGGTTCCTCGAGCACGGAGTGGAACTTGGTCTCGGTGAAGTCCCTGATGTCGCTGACCGCGGCTTTATTGCGCAGCATGGACTTCGGCGTGAACACGATCAGTGGGCGCTGCACACCGTCGAGGGCGTGCCGGCGCAACAAGTGGAAGTAGTTGGCCGGCGTCGACGGCACCGCGATCGTCATCGAACCTTCCGCCCACAGCTGCAGGAAGCGCTCGATGCGGCCGGAGGTGTGATCAGGACCCTGGCCTTCGTGTCCGTGCGGCAGCAGCAGCACGACACTGGACAGTTGGCCCCATTTCGCCTCTCCGGAGCTGATGAATTCGTCGATGATTGACTGGGCGCCATTGACGAAATCGCCGAACTGGCCCTCCCACAAGACAAGTGCGTCCGGATTGCCGACGGTGTAGCCGTACTCGAAGCCGATGGCGGCGTACTCCGACAGCGGCGAGTCATAGACCATGAACTTGCCGCCGGTCGGGTTGCCGTCCCGATCGGTCATCAGCAGCCGCAGCGGCGTGAACTCCTCGCAGGTGCGGCGATCGATAAGCACCGAATGCCGCTGGGAGAACGTGCCGCGCCGAGTGTCCTGCCCGGATAGCCGCACCAACTTGCCTTCGGCCACCAGCGAACCCAACGCCAGCAATTCACCGAACGCCCAGTCGACCTTGCCCTCGTAGGCCATCTCGCGGCGCTTTTCCAGCACTGGCGTGACTCGGGGATGCGCGGTGAATCCCTCTGGGAGGGCGAGGAATGCGTCGCCGATCCGGGCCAGCAACGCCTTGTCCACCGCGGTGTCAAGCCCTGCCGCGAGCATCTGGTTGGACTCCACCGATGCGCTCGGCTGCACTCCGTGCTTCTCCAGTTCGCGGACATCGTTGAAGACCCGTTCAAGCTGACCCTGGTAGTCGCGCAGCGCGTCCTCGGCCTCTTTCATCGAGATGTCGCCACGACCGATCAGCGCTTCGGTGTAGGTCTTGCGCACCCCTCGCTTGGTGTCGACGACGTCGTACATGGCGGGGTTGGTCATCGACGGGTCGTCGCCCTCGTTGTGCCCGCGCCGCCGGTAGCACAGCATGTCGATGACGACGTCTTTCTTGAACTGCTGCCGGAAGTCCACGGCCAAGCGCGCCACCCATACGCACGCCTCCGGGTCGTCGCCGTTGACGTGGAAGATGGGTGCTCCGATCATCTTCGCGACGTCGGTGCAGTATTCGCTGGACTTGGAGTATTCCGGCGAAGTGGTGAACCCGATCTGGTTGTTGACGATGATGTGTATGGTGCCGCCGACCCGGTAGCCGGGCAGCGTGGCCAGGTTCAGCGTCTCGGCGACCACACCCTGGCCGGCGAAGGCGGCGTCGCCGTGCAGCATCAGCGGCATCACCGAGAAGCCGTCTTCACCGTCACCCTTATCGAGCAGGTCCTGCTTGGCCCGAACCAGACCCTCCAGCACCGGGTCCACGGCTTCCAGGTGCGACGGGTTGGCGGTCAACGACACTTGAATGTCGTTGTCGCCGAACATCTGTAGATACAGGCCGGTGGCGCCGAGGTGATATTTGACGTCACCGGAGCCGTGCGCCTGCGCGGGGTTCAGATTGCCCTCGAACTCCGAGAAGATCTGCGAGTAGGGCTTGCCGACGATGTTGGCCAGTACATTGAGCCGGCCGCGGTGCGGCATCGCGATCACCACCTCGTCGAGCCCGTGCTCGGCGCACTGGTCGATCGCCGCGTCCATCAGCGGGATGGTGCTTTCGGCGCCCTCCAGCGAGAACCGCTTCTGCCCGACGTACTTTGTCTGTAGGAACGTCTCGAATGCCTCGGCCGCATTGAGCTTGCTCAGAACGTACTTCTGTTGGGCCACAGTCGGTTTGACGTGCTTGGTCTCGACGCGCTCTTCCAGCCACTCCAGCTGCTCGGGATCGAGGATGTGGGTGTACTCCACGCCGATGTGGCGACAGTAGGCGTCGCGCAACAGGCCCAGAATGTCCCGCAGCTTCTTGTACTCAGCGCCGGCGAAGCCGTTGACTTTGAACACCCGGTCGAGATCCCACAGCGTCAGGCCGTGGGTCAGCACTTCGAGATCCGGGTGGCTGCGGAAGCGGGTGTTGTCTAACCGAAGTGGGTCGATGTCGGCCATCAGATGGCCGCGGTTGCGGTAGGCCGCGATCAACTCCATCACGCGGGCGTTCTTGTCGACGATCGAGTCGGGGTTGTCGGTGCTCCACCGAATCGGCAAGTACGGGACGCCCATCTCCCGGAAGATCTCGTCCCAAAACTCATCGGCCAGCACCATCTCATGGATCGTGCGCAGGAAGTCACCGGATTCGGCGCCCTGGATAATGCGGTGGTCGTAGGTCGAGGTCAGCGTGATCAGCTTGCCAATACCCAGTTCGGCGATGCGTTCGGCACTGGCGCCCTGGAATTCGGCCGGGTACTCCATGGCTCCCACGCCGATAATCGCGCCCTGGCCCGCCATCAGCCGCGGCACCGAGTGCACGGTGCCGATGGTGCCGGGGTTGGTCAACGAAACCGTCACGCCGGCAAAGTCTTCGGCGGTCAATTTGCCGTCACGGGCACGGCGGACGATGTCTTCATAGGCGGTGACGAACTGCGCGAATCGCATCGTCTCGCAACCTTTGATGCCCGCAACCACCAACGAGCGCTTGCCGTCCTTGCCCTGCAAGTCAATCGCCAAGCCGAGATTGATGTGAGCCGGCGTGACCGAGGTGGGCTTGCCGTCGACCTCGGCGTAGTGCCGGTTCATGTTCGGGAACGCTTTGAGCGCCTGCACCAACGCGTAGCCCAGCAGATGGGTGAAGGAGATCTTGCCGCCGCGGGTGCGCTTGAGCTGGTTGTTGATGACGGTGCGGTTGTCGATCATCAGCTTGGCCGGGATGGCCCGAACGCTGGTCGCCGTCGGCAGATCCAGCGACAGCGACATGTTCTTCACGACGGCGGCGGCCGCACCCCGCAGCACCTGGACTTCATCCCCGTCGACCGGCGCCGGGCCGAGGGGGCGCGCAGGCGCCACGGCCGGCGGTGCGCTGGTCATGCCGTTGCCGACGGGGGCGGTGGTCACAGCAGGAGGTGACGGCGCGGCGGCAGGGGCGGGTACGGCCCCGGCAGCCGGGGCCGAGGCGGGCGGCCCGTCAGCTGTCGTCGAACCGTCGCCCGTCGGCTCGGGGTTGTAGTCGACCAGAAACTCATGCCAGCTCGGGTCGACCGACGAGGGGTCTTCGCGGAACTTGCGGTACATCTCCTCGACCAGCCATTCGTTCTGGCCGAATGGTGAACTCGTAGTGCTCACGGCAGCTGCTCGCCTCGATTCCTCTGTCCGGCAAGCCCGCTACGTGACGCTTGCCACTTCCTGCACACGGTGTCGGCGCATCTCACCTGCGGCGGCCCCGACGTTTCCGCCTCATAAAGGCTAACCCTTTGCCGACAATCCGCCACGCGTCCTGACCAGCCTGGTCCGCGCTGCGACAGGGACGCTCTGCATCGTCGCCGCGCTAGGTGGCGTCGTGAACCGGGGGCAGCAGGTGCAGCGTGACCGGCCACCGAACCGGGGGAGTGCCGAACGCCTTGCGCGTATTGCGCACGATCTTCTTGCCCACCAACCGGTTGCCGATGGCGCCGATGACGGCGCCGATACCGATCGGCAGCATCTTGCCGAACAGCAGCGCACTGCGACGCAGCGTGAACCGCCTGACTGCGCGCTTGAGCAACCGCGAATTCAACTGTGCCAACGCGGGCATTGGCAGCGATGCCGCCCCCTCCGACAACCACGCACCGCTCGTGCGGCCCGGACCGAGCAGTTCGCCGACGGCGTTCTTGCTGTCATCGCCAACCAGTACGGCCAGCACCAGGGCGCGGCGCAGTTCCCGATTTTCGGCCGGAACACCGTGCACCGCCGCGATCGCCAGCGCAAAGAACGCGGTGGCCTCCAGGAACACCGCCGTCTCCCCGGCGGCCGCGGACAGCGCAGCCAGTGTGCCGACCCCCGGCAGCAAAGCGGCCGAACCCACTGCCGCGCCGCTGGCCGTGACGGCACTCAGATACCGCTTCTCCAGCTTGGCGGTGATAACGGCGGGCGCGGCCTCCGGGCTCGCACGGCGCAGCCGTTCCACATAAGCCGTGGCCGCCGGCCCCTGAATCCGCGAGCTCCGTTCGATGATCTGCGCCAGTGCGCGCGCGGATGCCTTGGGCTTGCCGTTTGTGGCGGCGGGCAGCGAGTCGTCCGCTGTGTGCGTCCGTCGGGCGCTCATAAGTGCCTCCGAAGTGGATGTGCCCGGCTCTTTCCTGAGGCCGCGGCCTGCCTTCAGGCTAGCGCCGGTGCCACGAAACGTGGGGCGGGCGTCATTGTGATTAGTCCACCAGGAATAATCCGCTGCGAACGCCTGGAGACGATGCGGGGAAGTGCCGAGCCCGACGAAGAGCCGGTGCAGCCCGCCAAGCTGGGGGATGGTCGATGGCCTACCAACTGACGTCGTTGGGTATCTCGGTGTTGGCGCTGCTACGGGAGCGCCCGATGCACGGCTACGAGATGTTCCAGACCCTCGTCGAACGTAACGCGGACCGGATCGTGAAGGTCCGGCCCGGGTCGCTGTATCACGTCGTCGACCGGTTGACCGAGGAGAAACTGATCCGGCGGGCGGCGACGGCCAGGGATGGGAAGCGGCCCGAGCGTGTCATCTACGAGATCACCGACGCAGGAGCCGAGGCGCTTGCTGAGCGGGTGTGCCAACTGATCGCAATACCGGTCTATGAGTTCCCGCAGTTCGTCGTCGCACTTGCCGAGGTCAATACCCTGGGTGGCGATTCCGCGGCGAACGCGGTCGATGACCGTGTTGGGGCGCTGGAGGCCCGGGCGGCCGAAATCATGGCGCTTCGCGACGCTGGTGTCACTCCGGGTGGGTATCTGGTCGCATTGGACTACTTGCTGGCAATGATGCAGGCCGAGCTCGCGTGGCTGCGTGAGTTCGCTAGCTCGCTGCGGTCCGGCCAGCTGGAGTCGAGGCGGGCGGCCGGCGAGGTGCGGAGCCAAGGCGAGGGAGGGGTATGACCACGGCGACTGCTCGCGGGCGACCGACGCGCGGACGAACGGACGGCGGCACCCGAGGCCCTGGCGGCGCGGCGGGGACCAAGCGTACGAACTCTGCAAGTCCTTGGGACGCGCTCTGGGCGATGATGGTCGGCTTCTTCATGATCCTGCTCGACTCGACCATCGTGGCGGTCGCCAACCCGAGCATCATGGCCAAGCTCGGCACCAGTTACGACTCGGTGATCTGGGTGACCAGTGCCTACCTGCTCGCTTACGCGGTTCCGTTGCTGGTCGCCGGTCGACTCGGTGACCGGTTCGGTCCGAAAAACCTCTATGTGCTCGGCCTCGCGGTATTCACTGCCGCCTCACTTTGGTGCGGCCTGTCGGGGACCATCGGGATGCTGATCGCCGCCCGGGTGGTGCAGGGCATCGGCGCCGGGGTGCTGACCCCCCAGACGCTGTCGGTGATCACCCGCATTTTCCCGCCGGAACGTCGTGGGATGGCGATGAGCGTGTGGGGTGCAACCGCCGGCGTCGCCACGCTCGTCGGACCGTTGGCCGGCGGTGTGCTGGTGGACGCGCTGGGCTGGGCATGGATCTTCTTCGTCAACGTCCCGATCGGCATCATTGGTCTGGGGCTGGCCGTTTGGCTGATCCCGGTCCTGCCCACGCACAAACACCGATTCGACCTGGTTGGTGTGGGGTTGTCCGGAGTGGCGATGTTCCTCATCGTCTTCGCCCTGCAGGAGGGCCAGCCCAGCGGCTGGGCGCCGTGGATCTGGGCGGTGCTCGTGGCCGGCGTCGGGCTCATGACCGCGTTCGTCTACTGGCAGTCGGTCAGCACCGACGAGCCGCTGATCCCGCTGGACATCTTCGGTGACCGCGACTTCAGCCTGTCCAATCTGGCCGGTGGGGTCGTCGGGTTTGCGGCGACCGCGATGGTGCTGCCGCTGATGTTCTACGCGCAGGCGGTGTGCGGATTGTCGCCAACCCGGTCGGCCTTGCTGACCGCGCCGATGGCGATCACCAGTGGTCTGCTCGCTCCTCTCGTCGGCAGGATCGTCGACCGAGCCCACCCCCGATCGGTGGTCGGTTTCGGGTTTTCGGCATTGGCGATCGGAGTCACGTGGCTCTCAATCGCGATGACGCCGTCGGCGCCGATCTGGCAGTTGGTCTTGCCATTTGTTGCGCTGGGTGTGGGGAGTGCGTTCATCTGGGCGCCGCTGGCCGCCACCGGGATCCGCAACCTGCCGCCGCGCCTGGCCGGGGCCGGTTCCGGCGTCTACAACGCGACCCGTCAGGTCGGTGCCGTGTTGGGCAGCGCCGGCATGGCTTCGTTCATGACGTCAAGGATCAGGTCCCAAATGCCGCCGATGCCCGACGGCGAGGCGCTCGGCCCGCAGGGCGGCAAGGGCGTCGCGTTGCAGCTGCCAGAGTTCCTGCGCGAGCCATTCTCCGCGGCAATGTCCCAGTCGATGCTGCTGCCGGCGTTCATCGCGCTGTTCGGGGTAGCGGCGGCGCTGTTCATGGTCGGCTTCGTCCGCTCGGCGCCTGCCGAAGACCAGCGGCCGCGCGCCGGTGCGCGCGATGGCGGTGTCGGTCACCAGGATGGTGCCGAGTCGCGGACTCGGCGGATTCGGGTGCGGCCCAGCGTTTCACAAGACATTTCAGGTGACCAGCGGGCTGGTTATCTGGTCGGTCATGACGATGCCTTCCAAGGCTTCCGGGACGGCTTCGACGATGACGACGACTACGTCGAATACACCTTGTCGCCCGCGCGCAGTGCCTCACCCGAGCGGCCGCGCGCCGTCGCGCCGACTCGGCCGCGTGCCGATGATGACAAGACCGAACCGTTGCCCCTGCACACCGAGCATCTACGACCAGCTCCGGCCGAGAGCTGGCATAGCGCGCCGGTCGAATCGTGGCGCAGTCTTCTCGATGATCCCGCGCCGTCATCGGAGGCTGAGCCAATCGGATTCGCCCACAATGGTTTCCATGTCGACGACGAGCATTTCCGGCCGATCGAGGAATTCTGGGCACGGCAGCGCGAGTCGGGCACGCGCGGCGAACGTGACAGGAAGTCCTTTGACGACGCCGACAGCGTTGGTGAAACTGTTGACCGCGAACCGCATTCTGGCCCCCCCGCTCCGCGCGGGGAGCACCGGCGCGGTTATCGCCCGCCGGCGCGGCATGAGCGGCGCGACGGCTCAAGCGAACGGGATGCGCCACACAACAGGCACTACCGCTCGGATCCAGACGACACAGCCGACTATGGACGACATTCGTTTCGGGATTAATAGCCGGTTGGCGCAGCGACCCCAGCCGCGGTGTCAGCGGCCGTCAAGGCCAAGAATGCGCCCAGCTCCACCAAACCCGCGGGTGCAGCGGGCAGGTAGTCGGTCAGCGCCTCGGCACGCACGATCACTGCGGCATACTGTGCGCGGCTGACCGCCACGTTCAACCGGTTTCGATTGAGTAGGAACGGAATTCCGCGTGGAATGTCCGCGACAGAGGAGGCCGTCATCGAAATGAAAACCACCGGCGCTTGCGCGCCCTGAAACTTGTCGACGGTGCCGACTCGGACATCGCCGAGATGGGCGGCCGCCAGCCGCTGCCGCAGCAGGACAACCTGCGCGTTGTAGGGTGCCAACACCAGCACGTCGGCCGGCCCCAAAGACCGGGCGCCGTGCTCATCGGTCCATGCCGAGCCGACCAGTAGCAGGATCTGAGCAACGATGGCCTCGGATTCCTCAGCGCTCTCGGTTGAGTTGCCCTCGTGGCGGACAGGAATGACGTGCACCCCGGGCGGGTATCCGTCGAGGTGACGTGCGGCGGTGAGCTCGGCGCGCGACCGCAATCGGCCTTCGTAGGCCAGCGCCGACACGGGTCCGCAAACGGCCGGATGCATGCGGTGCGTGCGGTCCAGGAAGTAGCCACGCTCGGCAGGCAACGTGCGGTGATCTTCGACCAGCCAGCCCAGCGCGGATCCGTCAACCGGCTCCGGATGTGTCCCTTGGCTGACCTGAGGCAGCTGTTGCGGGTCGCCGAGCAACAGCAGGTTCGCCGCAGCCGATGCCACGGCGATGGTGTTGGCCAAACAGAATTGGCCGGCCTCGTCGATAACCAGCAGATCAAGACTGCCGGGCGGAACGCGAGCGGAGTTGGCGAAATCCCATGCGGTACCGCCGATCACGCATCCGGCGGTGCCGGTGATGAATCCCGCATACTCCTGCTCGCCGATCTGTTGCCAGCGGACATCTTCGCGGTCGTATCGCTTCTTGGCCACGCGCAGCGGATCGATGCCGGCATCGATCGCACAGCCGAGCAGATTCTCCACCACGGCATGCGATTGCGCGACGACACCGATGCGCCAGCCGTGCTCGGCTACCAACCGCGTGATGACCCGCGCGGCGGTATACGTCTTGCCGGTTCCGGGCGGTCCGTGCACCGCGACATACGACGAGTCCAAGTCGAGCAGAGCGGCCGTGATGTCGTCGACTATTTCGCCGCTCGTTGGTAGGACCGTGCGGCTGCGGGTTCGAGGCGGGCGGCGCAACAGAATGTCGAGCAGCGCGGTGCGGGGAAGTTGCGGCAGTCCGGCGGCGACGGCGGTGGCCGTCGATTCGATGGAGTCCCGAAGCGACGTGGTCGAAATCGGCGGACCAGGGGTGAGGGCGAACGGCAATTGATCAAAAGTATTGCCGTCCTTAGGGGTTCGCTCAACGACGACCAGATCGGTAGGCACCGTCCAGTCATCGGCCTCGATGACCGAGGCGTGGCCGGCCGCCCGTCGATCAGGGTTGTCGGTCAAGCCGGACGGGGCCGTTGGCTCGTACAGCGCGAAGACGTCGCGGTTGAGTGCGCCGCGGGCCAATTCGCCCGTCAGTTGTATCCGCCGCTGTAATTTGCGCGCACGCGGAGGCCTGTCCCAATCGACGGCGACTGTCGCGTCACTGATCATGAAGACGTCTGTGTCATCGGCCCATTCATCCGACGGGTAGTTCAGCCGGTCGAAATGCGCCCACCAGAATGGCTTGTCCTCGCGGCGATGATAGCCGCGCGCAGCGGACACCAGGGCAACCGCCGTCTGCTCAGGAGTGCGCGCGCCGTCGTCTGTATCTCCGGTGAACCTTTCCAGGGCGGCTGCCAGTGGGTCATGGTGCTCGATGCTTTCGCCATCCGAAACAGGTTGGGCCCCAATTGGTGTGATACCGGATTCGAATGCTCGCATCAGCAGCCAGTCACGCAGTGCACGGGTGGATTGGCAGTCGTAGAGGTTGTAGTCCTCGATCTCCTTCAGCACTGTTGCGGCCTCGTCGGACTGGCCGTTGCCGCGGAGCTGGCAGTATCGCGCGTACTGGGTGATCGAGGCGGCGGCCGTGGTGACATCGCCGGAGCGCAGCTGCGACCCCATGTACAGCGGCTCCAGCGCCTTGAGGCCAAGAGATTCGCTGCCGACGCGAATACTCTTGCGCACGATCGGATACAGGTCGACCAGGGTCCCGCTGCGGAGCAGTTCGTCCACCTCGTCTTCCCCGACGCCGTGGCGTCCGGCGAGGCGCAGCAGCGCCGTCTTCTCGTACGAGGCGTAGTGGTAGATGTGCATTTTCGGGTAGCGCCTGCGTCGCTTGGCCACCAGCGCGAGGAATTCGATCAATGCCTTGCGCTCGTCGCGGCGGTCGTGCGCCCACAGCGGATGGAAAGCCCCCGACCGGCCGCCCCCCAACACGCCGAACAGATATTCCAATCCCCAGTCGGTGCCGTCGGCCGTCCACAGCGGATCACCCTCGAAGTCGAAGAACAGATCCCCGTCATCGGGATTGGGCAGCAGCGCCAACGGCTGCGGGTCGGCCACCTCGAACTGCGGCGTGCGGGTATCACGTTGGCGGACTTGCAGTCTGGCCTGCGCTACCAGCTTGTCCAGCGTGCGGGCCGATAGATCGGCAACCGGTCCGGCATGGTCGGCCAGTTCGGCGAGCGTGCCGATTCCGGCGTCGACGAGCTTGGCGCGCTGACTTACCCGCATGCCCGCGACCAGCAGCAGATCGTCGGTTGCGCGCACCTGCTCCTCGCAGGCCGGGCATCGGAAGCATGCGTGTATCCGCTCGTCCGCCCAGCGCACCGGTGTGCCGTCGGCGTAGTGCTCATCGAGCAGCCGCTGCAATCTCGCCCGCTGCTCCGAGTACACCGGGATGAGCTCGTCGATCCGGTAGCGCACCGCGTTACCGTTGCCGAGCACCAACTCGGCTTCCGGCGATAACGGAATGCCGGAGCGGCCCAGGGTATCGGCATAGGCCGCGATCTGCAGCAGTGCGGTGACCTTCTCCGAGCGGGCCAGCTTGGTGTCGGAAACCCGGTACTGCCCGCCATCCCGCACCAGGAAGTCGGCGAACCCGACGAAGCGGCCGTCGAACATGGTGGCCTGGTACACCACCGGCGCGTTGCCGGCGATCGCCCGTTGGGTTGCCGCGGCGGCCGCGGCGAAACCGGCGACGGTGTATGCCGGTCGGCCGATCACCACCACCCCGTCGCCGAATGCGTCGCGCAGCTGCTCGAGGCGCCGCCGCTCGTGTTCGTCACCGAGAGCGGCGGTGCGCGCTAGTAATTCGTCCTCGACGACGATGCCGGGACCCCGGCCGAGCTTCGCGTCGAAATCCCGTAACAGGGCGTACTCACAGCGAGCGGCTTTCGCCAGATCGGACGCGCTGTAGATGATGCTGTCGCCTGCCATGAACACAGCAGCAACTGTAGGCCGACCCACCGACAGGGACTCTGCTCGCGCGGGCTCCGTCAGTGTCCTGCGTTGGCGATGAGCTCCACTCCGTTGCCGTTCCAGCGGAACTTCACCACACTCGGCAAGCCGATGCCGCCGGAGTATGTCAACGCGATTGTGTCGCCGGTGCACTGCGAGGTGTCGATCCCGTTGAATCCGTAGGTGTCGGGCACTCCCTGCGGCGGTATCAACTTGCCGAGGTGAAACATCACCGCCCGGGTGTTCGGGCTCTCGGCGTTGGTGTTGGCCTTGACGATCACCGCCGACAGCTGCGCGCATTCGTTGTAGTTGCCGGCCAACGGCTCAGGGTTCCACGGCTGCTGGCTGCGGGGATCGCGCGGAAGCTCCGACACTCCTCTGGCGATCGCGGGCGCGGCGAGGTTGACCGCGCAGGGGTCGGGCGCCGCGGAGCTGCTGGTGGGGGCCGCGCTCGGGGCTGGCGGCCCCGGTGCTTGCGGCGCGCCGGTCGCTCCGGCCGTCGTGGCCTGCGGTGTCTTGGCGACGGTCGAGTCGCCCGATCCGCAGCCACTCCCGGTGCTGGCGATCAGTGCGGCCGCGGCCAGCCCAGTCAGCCGCCGGACACCGCAGTGTCGTCTCCACACAAGGTCGCACCGTACCTTGAGCGGTCCTGTCGACGTGGCAGGCGTGGCCGCGCGGCGCCGCACCACGCCCTAGACTTTGTCTTCAAATGGCTTCACCGGACAGCGCCACTGTGACCTTTGCCGACCTGCAGATCCACCCTTCGGTCTTGCAGGCCGTCGTCGACGTCGGCTACGAGTCGCCGTCAGCGATTCAGGCGGCGACGATTCCGGCGCTGATGGCCGGGTCCGACGTGGTGGGGCTGGCGCAGACTGGGACGGGCAAGACAGCGGCTTTCGCGATGCCGATCCTGTCCAAGATCGACACCAGCAGCAAGGCGACGCAAGCGCTGGTGCTGGCGCCGACCCGCGAGCTGGCGCTGCAAGTGGCGGAGGCGTTCAGCCGGTATGGCGCCCACCTGCCCCAGATCAACGTGCTGCCGATCTACGGCGGGTCCTCGTATGCGGTGCAACTGGCTGGGCTAAAACGTGGTGCGCAGGTGGTGGTGGGAACTCCCGGCCGAGTCATCGACCACCTCGAACGCGGAACGTTGGATCTGTCCCGGGTGGATTACCTGGTGCTCGACGAGGCCGACGAGATGCTCAACATGGGCTTCGCCGAGGACGTCGAACGGATTCTGTCCGAGACGCCCGAATACAAACAGGTCGCGTTGTTCTCCGCGACCATGCCGCCGGCGATCCGCAAACTCACGGCCAAGTATCTACACGACCCGACCGAAGTCAGGGTCGAGGCGAAAACCACTACCGCCGAGAATATTTCGCAGCGTTACATTCAGGTCGCCGGTCCGCGCAAGATGGACGCGCTCACCCGAGTGCTGGAGGTCGAGCCGTTCGAGGCGATGATCGTCTTCGTCCGCACCAAGCAAGCCACCGAAGAAGTGGCCGAAAGGCTTCGCGCCCGGGGATTTTCCGCAGCAGCTATCAACGGCGATATGCCGCAGAGCCAGCGCGAGCGGACCATCGCCGCGCTGAAGGAGGGCGGCGCGAAAGGACTAGACATCCTGGTTGCCACCGATGTCGCCGCCCGAGGGTTGGACGTCGAGCGGATATCGCATGTGCTCAACTACGACATCCCGCATGACACCGAGTCGTATGTGCACCGCATCGGGCGCACCGGCAGGGCCGGTCGGTCGGGCGCGGCGCTGCTGTTCGTCTCGCCGCGCGAGCGCCACCTGCTCAAGTCGATTGAGAAAGCAACGCGGCAAAAGCTCACCGAGGCCGAGCTGCCCAGCGTCGAAGACGTCAACGCGCAGCGGGTAGCGAAATTCGTCGATTCCATCACCGACACTCTCGGCGCACCCGGCATCGAGCTGTTCCGCCGCCTGGTCGAAGACTACGAGCGCGAGCACGACGTCCCGATGGCCGACATTGCGGCGGCGCTCGCGGTGCAATCGCGCGACGGCGAAGCCTTTCTGATGTCACCGGAACCACCGCCCGACCGCCGTCCCAAACAGCGTCCGGACAGGCCGGCCAAGACCACCCGCCAAGCGGGCGAGGGCCCGAAGGCGGGGTTCGCCACCTACCGCATCGCTGTCGGGAAGCGACACAAGATTGGCCCGGGCGCGATTGTGGGCGCCATCGCGAACGAAGGGGGCTTGCACCGTAGCGATTTCGGCCACATCACGATCGGACCCGACTTCTCACTGGTGGAGTTACCCGCCAAACTATCTCGCGAAACGCTCAAAGCTCTTGAAAAAACTCGTATTTCCGGCGTGCTGATTAACCTGCAGCCGGATCGAGCTCGAGACAAACCCCGGCATCGTGATGGCGGTGCGAAGCGGCGGGAACGCACGGGATGACCCGAGCCGAGATTGCGGCCGACCAGGGCGGGCTCGAACAGGTTGCCGGGCCGGACCGGGTCGCGTCGCTGACAGGTATTCGCGCCGTCGCTGCCCTTCTCGTTGTCGGGACTCACGCGGCGTACACCACCGGCAAGTACATCGACGGCTATTTCGGCCTGTTCTGTTCCCGGATGGAGATGGGCGTCCCGATCTTCTTTGTGCTGTCGGGTTATCTGCTGTTTCGGCCGTGGGTGAAATCGGCGGCTACCGGCGGCCCGGAGCCGTCCGTGCGTCGCTACGCCTGGCACCGGGTACGGCGCATCATGCCGGCGTATGTCGTCACCGTGCTGTTGGCCTACCTGATCTATCACTTCCGAACGGCCGGGCCCAATTTCGGGCACACCTGGATTGGGTTGTTCCGCAACCTGACGTTGACGCAGATCTACACCTTCAACTACATGAGGGGGTATTTGCATCAGGGTCTGACCCAGATGTGGAGCCTGGCGGTGGAAGCCGCCTTCTACGTGGTGCTCCCGCTGCTGGCCTACCTGCTGTTGGTGGTCCTGTGCCGGCGACAATGGCGGCCGAGGCTGGTGTTGTTGGGCATTGGCGCGCTGGCGCTGATCACCCCGGCATGGCTGGTCATGGTGCACCTCACCACCTCGGTACCCAACGGTGCTCGGCTGTGGCTGCCCACCTACCTGATCTGGTTTCTCGCCGGCATGAGCCTGACGGTGTTGCAGAGAATGGGGGTGCGCTGTTACGCCTTCGTCGCGCTACCGCTCGCCGTAATCTGCTACTTCATCGCTTCTACGCCGATTGCGGGAGATCCGACGACATCGCCGCTTGGCCTGTCGCAAGCGCTGTACAAAGCGGTGTTCTACGCGGCGATTGCGGCGCTGACGGTGGCGCCGGTGGCGCTGGGCAACCAGGGCTGGTACTGCCGTTTCCTCGCGACCCGGCCGATGGTGTGGCTTGGGGAGATCTCCTACGAGATCTTCTTGATCCATTTGGTGACAATGGAATTCGCGATGGTTTACGTGATGCAGGATCACGTTTACACGGGTTCGATGGTTGGGCTGTTTGTGGCGACGGTGGTGATCACCATTCCGCTGGCATGGTTACTGCATCGCTTTACCCGGGTGCGTAGCTGACGCCGTTTGTTCTACAGGCACCACGATCGGGACGACGAATTCCTCGACCATCGCCTGCTCGTCGGCCACGTCGCGGCCCGGGAAGATCAGCAGCGAGGTGATGACCCGGACCAGCCAGCGACCTCGGCTTTCGACGATCGCCGGGTCGTCGGCGCCGAGCGAGTTGACGAAAGCCGCGGCCAGCGCGGTGATCACGTCGGATTGTTCGGCCAATTCACCGCCGATCGGCGGCTGTGTGGTGGCAAACCACGAGGCGAGCGCGGGGCTTTCGCGGACCAGGCGAAGGGTGGTGGCGATGCCCGCGCTGAGCCGCCGGCGAGGGTCGGCGATCCCGCTGATTTGCTCTTTGATCGCGTCGTAGAGCCGATAGGTCTCGCGGTGGACGTACGCGTTTCGCAACACGTCGCGGTTTTCGAAGTAGCGGTACAGGGTCGCGCGGGAACAGCCTGCGGCCTTGGCGATCTCGTTCATCCCCACCGAGCCGGGATCGTGGCAAGTGAACAGTTCCTCGGCGGCGTCGAGAATACGATCGGCGGCCACCTCGGTGCGGCGCTCCGAGAGCCAGTCATTGGCCGCCATCAGGATGTCACCCGGAACGGGACCGACAGCGGACGCCGCACATAGCTTCCTCCCGCCCACCCGATGTCAGCCTCGTCGACGTCGAAATCTGGGCAGCGCGAAAGCAATTCGGTCAACGCCACCCGCGACTGCATGCGGGCGGCGGCTGCGCCCAGGCAGTGGTGGGCGCCGTGGCTGAACGTCAGGATGTTGCGTGGGCAGCGCCGCACGTCGAGGTCTGCGGCGTCGGGTCCGTACTGCCGCTCGTCGCGGTTTGCCGACCCGTACAGCAGCAATACCCGGCGGCCGGCCGGGACGGTGGTGCCGCCGATTGTGACGTCGCGGGTGGCGGTGCGGGTCAGACCCTGTACCGGTGACGTCAGCCGCAGCAGCTCGTCGACAGAATCCGCGATCAGGTCCGGATTCTCGGCAAGCACCCGCCGCTGGTCGGGACGCTGGTGCAGCAGTTGCACCGAGCCGCCCAGCATGCCGGTGGTGGTGTCGTTTCCGCCGGTGACCATCGTGAACGTGAACGCCAGCACCGATAGCGTGCCGGCGATGTCGCCGTCGGCGCCGACTCCGGCCGCGACCAGGTGCGAGATGGTGTCGTCCTCTGGTTCGTGCCGGCGTCGCCCGATCAGCTCGGTGAAGTAGGCCATCATCGAGCCGACCGCGTCGCCCACTGTTTCCAGCGCGCCGCCGATGCCGCCTGCGCCGGTGTTAGCCGCCACGATCGCGTCAGTCCACCCGTCGAACTTGGCGCGGTCTTCTTCCGGGACGCCGAGGTAATGCGCGACGACCATCGACGGCAACGGCTTGAACAGCTCGGCGACGATGTCGCCGCCGCCGTTGGCACGCAGCCGCTCGATGCGCTCGACGACGAACTCGCGCACCTTGGGCTCCACCGCCTCCACCTGCCGCGGTGTGAAACCACGCGAGACGAGCTTGCGGAACTCGGTGTGTACCGGCGGATCTTGCATAACAAAGGGCGGATTGTCTTGTAGACCAATGAGTTCCAGCTCGCCATAGTTGACGGTCAGCCCCTGCGCCGACGAGAACGTCTCATGGTCGCGGGCCGCCGCCCAGATGTCGGCGTGCCGGGACAGTACGTAGTAGTCGTGGTCGGGCCTGGCTTCCGGCACCACGTGGTGCACCGGGTCGTGGTCGCGTAGCGCACGGTACAACGGCCACGGGTTGGGCCAGGTTTCGGCGGTCGCCAATTGAAATCGAGGCTCGTGAGACAGAGTCGCTGTCATGTCTTATTCGTACGACAATAATTCATATGTGTCAATACCCGGGCCGCGCCTTCATGCGTACACAGGTCAGTGGCGGCCTGGGCGGCGAAGAGCGCGTCCCCGCGGGGAATGCCGCGAGAGGCGAGCGCCGCGGCGACGGCCGCGGCCGGCGTGCTGTCGGCGGTCATCGAGGTCGCTCTGGTCGGCGACCCCGACGGAATTGCGGTGGTGGACAGCGCGCCGGGCCTTGCCGACATCTCAGGCGCCCGCTGCGCCGCCCGGTTCGCCGACTATGCGAAGTTCATCCGGGCCCTCAACGAACGAGTGGCACCGCTGATCCGGGTGATGGAGCAGGCAGCCTCCAGCGAGCCCGCGCTCAAGGAATTGCGCAGCCGGCTGCGCGACCTTCAGAGTGCCGACTGCAGGCATTGGATCGACCAACTCGGCCCCCAGTCGTTGCGACCCGGCCTGTCAACCCAACAAGCGGTCAACGTGATGTCGATGATCAACACGCCGTATGTGTATTCACTGCTGACCGTCGACGGGGACATGAGCGCCGATGATTACGAACAGTGGCTCGGCCACGCGCTGCCTCACCTCCTGCTCAAGCCCGAGCTGCTGAGCGATTAGTCATGCAGGGCAGTCCGACGGAAGCATTGCCTCTGAACCCGATGCCGACACGCGGGCTCGGGAGATTCTCTCGACCGCGATCGGTTACGCCTACTGGTGGAGCGTCGAGCCCGATTCGACCTGCCCGCCGAACTCACCCGATGGGCGGAACGCCTTGAAGCCCAACTGCGCTCACCGACCGACGCTCGCGTGGACTGATGCTGCCGGTTCGTGACTGATCACCACCTTGCCGAAGCGCGCCCCCGCCCGGAAATGGGACAGCGCAGCGCGTGCCTCGCTGAACGGGAAGACGCGATCGATCACGGGGTGCATTTGATGTTGGGCTAGTACACGATTCATATCCTCGAAGTCGCTGCGACTGCCCACCGCGATCGAGCGCAATGTCGCGCCATTCCAAAAGAATTGCATCAAGTCGATTTCTTCGCCGGACGGGGCGAGATTGCCGATGAGAGAGATCCGACCGCCATAGGCGAGAGCTCGTGACGACTGCGCGAGCGATCCAGCGCCGCCGATCTCCACCACGAGATCTACACCACGGCCGCCAGTGAGCCGCCGCACTTCGGCACCCCAGTCCGGTCGATCGACGTAGTTCAGGACATCCTGGACACCGAGTTCACCGAACCGAGTGGCTTTCTCCGCGCTCGACGTGGTCGCGATGACGCGGGCACCGGCAGCGACGGCGAACTGTGCGGCAAAGATGGAGACACCGCCCGAACCCTGAACGAGCACCGTATCCCCGGCCCCCACCCCCGCTAGTGCGGACCACGCGGTAACTCCGGCGCATGGCAACGTAGCCGCTTCCTCGAAGCTGAGGTGGTCAGGTATGCGTAGCAGTGCTTGCTCGCTGACCACTAAGAATTCGGTCAGCCATCCGTCCAGCTCAAGTGCGTACGTCGGGGCGTGACCGCGCCTGACACCTCCGAACCACATTGGATGGAAGCAATTGACGACGCGATCGCCCACCTGAAAGCGTGTCGCGCGCTCGCCGACCGACTCCACCACGCCAGCCCCATCCGATAGCGCAATCTTGCCCACTGCGGCGCCCCCGTCGATGACCTGATCGAGGAGGATCCGATCGCGCGCGTTGAGCGAAGCCGCTCTGATCCGAACTAGCACTTCGCCCGCACCCGCGACGGGCACGGGCTCTTCGACGAGGTCGACCGAGGATGCGTTGTTGATTCTGAACGACTGCATACCCAGAGCGTATGGATTCCGAGCTGGACGATCGATAGCATATCGTCCGTGATTGATACCCCATCGTCCACGAGCCGATTCATGGATCCGTTTGACGACGTGCTGGCCACGATGGACATCGAGAACTCGAGATACATCCGCGTGCAGTCGCGGGCACCGTGGGGTATTTCGTTTCACCCGAGGGACGCCGCGCACCTGATGATGATTGCTCGGGGCTCGTGCTGGCTGACGATGACGTCCGCCGATTCGCCCGTCCGACTGAACACTGGTGATTGCTACCTTATGCAACCCGATTGTGATTTCACGTTGCAGCACCGACTGGGTGATGACGTAGTGAGCTGCGAAAGAGTACTCACCGACTACGACGTCACTCACGGCGGCGAAGGTGAGCTGACGGAGGTGATATTCGGACGGTTTCCCGTCGATACCGACGTTGCCCAGCCTCTGTTTGCGCGGCTGCCTCCGCACGTCCGCTTGGATCTAGACGGTCCGTCGTGCCGAGCCGTAAAAGCAACGTTCGACCTCCTGGCACAGGCTACGGCGACGGGCGGCATCGGCACGCACCTCATCGTTACCCGTCTCGCCGACATATTGTTCGTTCAGGCGCTTCGCGCGGTGCACGCCTCGGCAATCGATGGAGAGGCCGGTTGGCTCAGCGCACTTCACGACCCGCAGATGGCACGGGCGATGCGCGCGATGCATACCGACATCGCGCGCCGATGGACAGTTGACGCGCTGGCACGAGAGGCACACATGTCGCGCTCTGCCTTCGCCGCGGCGTTCAAGGCCAAAACGGGCGACACCCCACTGGGCTACCTGGATTCATGGCGAATGTATCGCGCAAAGGCACTGCTTCGGGATACCTCGCTGAGCCTGCAGCAGATCGCCAGCCAGATTGGCTACCAGACGGGTACCGCACTAAGCCGAGCGTTCGCCCGTCACCACGGCGTCGCGCCCGGCGCCTGGCGCCGTCATCACCAAACGATCCGGAAAGACCGCGGATGAGGTCTGCGCCCGGTGTCCTTTGGCTCTGAATTAGTTGCACCACAACAGGGTTAGGAGGGGTCAGTGTCCCTTCGGCGACGACAGCATGTCCTGCCACGTTTGGTGTTGATTGGCATCGCGCGCCAGGTTGGCCTGGGTGTAGGTCTCGCCGTCGGGCCCGACATAGGTACAGGTGGCGGGGTCTTACTTGGCTACCGCGAGCGGTGCAGGCGGTAATGCGGTGGAATTTGGTGTGCCCGGCGGCAATTGCGGGATGGCTTGACCGGACGTGGTCGCGTTCGGGTCGCCCTTCCAGTTGTAGCCGTCGTTGAGCGGGACGTAATTCGACAGAAGCCAGATGACATCTCCTGGCTCGAAGTGACGGCTGGTCGTATGGACCTGTCGCTCGGTGCTGTTGCCCGCGCACTGGACCTTCCCATCGCTACCCGACCAGTTTGGATCAGGTGGCATTCACCCGACCAGCTCGAGGCCATAGAGGCGGCGACGGGTGTGTCGTCGAGCATGCGCAATTCATCAACGTGCATCGGCGTCCGATACGTTAAGTGAATCGATTTCTGAAGATCGTGCATTTTACGCATGCTCCGCTCAATGGTTATGTGACTGATAGAAAGCCCACCAGCCTTCAGGGAGGAATCAGTCATGCGCTACACCAAACTCGGGTCAACGGGCCTGGAGGTCTCGTCGATCGCGCTGGGCGCCATGACCTATGGCGAGCCGGGCCGCGGATATCCGGCCTGGTCACTGACTGAAGAGGACAGCCGCCCGCTAATCGAGCACGCCGTAGAGGCCGGTATCAACTTCTTCGACACCGCCAACTGGTATTCGCTGGGCTCCAGCGAGGAGATCCTCGGGCGGGCGCTAAAGGATTACGCCGACCGCGACAACGTGGTCGTGTGCACAAAGATTCGCCACGCCATGCGCCCTGGCCCGAATGGTCAGGGGCTATCCCGCAAGGCCATCATGGCCGAGATCGATCACAGTTTGCGCCGGCTGGGCACCGACTACGTGGACATCTACATGATCCACCGGCCGGACTACCAAACACCGGTGGAAGAGACCCTGGAAGCCCTTCACGACGTCGTCAAGGCCGGCAAGGCCCGCTACCTCGGCGCATCTTCGATGCGGGCCTTTGAGTTCGCCAAGGCCTTGCATCTGCAGCACCAGCATGGCTGGACCCGATTCATCACCATGCAAGACCACTACAACCTGGTGGCCCGCGAGGAGGAACGCGAGATGCTGCCGCTGTGTGCCGACGAGGGCGTGGGCACGATGGTGTGGAGCCCGCTGGCGCGCGGCCGGCTGGCTCGCCCATGGCAGGCCGCGGCGACCAACCGATCAGGGTCCGACCCCGCAGTCGACTTGCTATACACCGACCAGACAGCCGATTCCGACCGCGCCATCATCGACGCCGTTGGCGATATCGCCGCGTCTCACGGTGTTTCCCGCGCCACGATCGCCCTGGCGTGGCTGCACCATCGCTCGGTGGTGACGGCCCCGATCGTCGGGGCCAACACGATCGCGCAGATCGACGACGCAATTGCCTCCGTCGACATGGAACTCAGCAATGGCGAACTCGATCAACTCGAATGGCCCTACACACCACGCGACAACCTCCAAGGCCTCGACGATGACCACACTCGCCGCGTAAGAACTCAATCGCCGGCCCTCCTCCCACAACACTGACTGACGATGAAGAGCGCATGGCAACCATGGGATTAGATGTGCGCCTCATCGAGGCATCGATCGAATCAATGTTGGCCCCCCGCCGCGCAATCCGAACCCGGTTGGTGTGTTCGCCGTATTGGCGATGAGCACACAACCAAATCGGCGCAAATCGGGCTAAAGCAGGGCTGGACGCGACACTTCGACGCGAGCCCAAATACGCACCGAGAAAGGAACCGCGATGCGCGTCATGCGTGCGGCACTGATCACGATCGGCATCATCCAAATTCTCTTTGGAGCAACGCTTCTCGTCAGACCGGCCACTTTGCAAACATTGCTTCACCTTCAGCCCGCCGCCCCGGCCTGGGTGAACTACATATTGGCGATGTCGGCGGCCAGAATCATCGGCTACGGCGTCGGCATGTTCGTCGCGGCGGGTGCACCCTGGCGCCATCGGGTCTGGATCAACACCATGATCGCCATCCAGGCCGTCGACTTCATCGCCACCGCAGCCTATCTGGCCAACGGTGTCCTGCCGCTCGGGCACGTCGCGGCCGGGCTCGTGCTCCCATGGCTGTGGATCGCCGTGCTCGGCTGGGCCCGCCGGCGGGCACCCACCGCACCTCCGCGGATATCACCACCGGAGTCATCGAGCCCAACCAGGCACCTCTGATGCGCGCGGCGAAGCAGATCGTACGGACGAGGACCGTTTTCTCCTGGCGGTTCGTGACACCGCTGCTTGCAGGCTCGGCGCTCAACCCAATCAACTCCTCGCTGATCGCCACCGCGCTGGTGCCGATCGCCGCCGCGCTGCACGTGCCGGTGGGACGCACGGCAGTCCTAGTCTCCGCGCTTTACCTGACGACCGCGATCGCCCAGCCGACCGCCGGGAAACTGTCGGAGGAATTCGGGCCGCGGCGGGTATTCCTGGGCGGGATCCTTACCGTACTGGCCGGCGGGGTGGTGGGCGGGCTGAGCGGAAACCTGACCACTTTGGTGCTGGCTCGGGTTCTGATCGGGGTGGGCACATCCACCGCCTATCCCTCGGCGATGTTGCTAGTCCGGCGCCAAGCCGAACACGCCGAGATGGACGAGCCGCCCGGGCCCGTGCTGGGCGGCCTGGTGATGGCCGGCACGGTAACCGCGGCCGCCGGGCTTCCCCTCGGCGGCGTGCTGGTCGACGCCTGGGGGTGGCGAACCACGTTCTTGGTCAACATCCCACTCGCCATCGCGACCCTTGTAATGGCCTTGATGTGGATCCCGCCCGACCCGAAGACCGGTAGATCGATCACGCTTGGCCGCATTGTGGCTCGCATCGACCTGGCCGGCATCGCCGGTTTCGGCGCGGCCATGGCTGCGTTTCTGGTGTTTCTGCTGTCGTTCCCGCACCCGCACTGGATCGCGCTGGGCCTGGCTGTCCTGTGCGGAGCCACGCTGGTGTGGTGGGAGATGCAGGAGCGTCGTCCGTTCTTCGATGTGCGCTTGCTGGCCGCGAACCTGGCATTGACGCTGACCTATGTGCGATTCGCCCTGACCATGCTGTGTGTGTACACCGTTTTTTACGGCATCACCGAGTGGGCTGAGGCAGGCAGGGGAGTTTCCGCCCGAGAGGCCGGACTGCTGCTGCTACCCATGAACGCGCTCGCCGTTCTGCTCGTCCCACTGATCTCCCGACGCAAGCTGGTGCGCGTGCCGCTGATCATGTCGGCGTTCTCCTGTCTGGCGGGTTCGTTTGGGCTGCTTTTTCTTAGCACCAGTACCCCGATCGTCGGCATCGTGGGTGTCACCCTGCTGTTCGGGATCACCCTCAGCACCACCAGTATTGGGAATCAAACGGCCCTCTACACTCACGTCACCGCCCACCAGATCGGCACCGCCGCCGGCTTGCTCCGGTCCTTTGGTTACCTCGGGTCGATCGCCTCCGCCGCAATCATCTCCGTGGTGTTTCATACCCGTGTCGATGACCACGGCCTACACGTGACCGGCTGGGTCATGATCGCCGTCAGCCTCGCGGGGCTGCTTGCACTGTTGACGGACCGCAGCATCCTCCGGCGGGGCCGTGGCGCGCGTACGCAAAGTTTGCCGCAATGAACTCGGGATCAAACGAACTGAAGGCGTGGATTTCGAGCCGCGCAAAGGGAGGTAATTGAATTGAAACTGGGATATAAGGCGTCGGCGGAGCAATTCGGGCCGCGTGAGCTCGTCGAGCTGGCGGTCGCCGCCGAAGGTCACGGCATGGACAGCGCAACGGTTAGTGACCACTTCCAGCCGTGGCGGCACGAGGGCGGCCACGCGCCGTTCTCGCTGGCCTGGATGACCGCGGTCGGCGAACGCACCAAGCGAATCACGTTAGGCACCTCGGTGCTGACCCCGACGTTCCGGTACAACCCGGCCGTCGTGGCGCAGGCCTTCGCCACCATGGCTTGTCTGTATCCGGATCGGATCTTTTTGGGCGTGGGTACCGGTGAGGCGCTGAACGAGATCGCCACCGGATACCAGGGTGACTGGCCGGAGTTCAAGGAGCGGTTCGCCCGGTTGCGCGAATCGGTGCGGTTGATGCGCGAGCTGTGGCGCGGTGATCGCGTCGACTTCGACGGCGAGTACTACCGGCTCAAAGGAGCCTCGATTTACGACGTGCCCGAGGGCGGGGTGCCGATCTACATCGCGGCCGGCGGCCCGGCGGTGGCCAAATACGCCGGACGCGCCGGCGACGGTTTCATCTGCACGTCGGGCAAGGGTGAGGAGCTCTACAAGGACAAGCTGATGCCGGCGGTCTTAGAAGGGGCAGTGGGTGCGGGCAGATCGGTCGGCGACATCGACAAGATGATCGAGATCAAGATCTCCTATGACCCCGACCCGAAGCTGGCGTTGGAGAACTGCCGGTTTTGGGCCCCGCTGTCGCTGACCGCCGAGCAGAAACACAGCATCGACGACCCGATCGAGATGGAGAAGGCCGCCGACGCGCTTCCGATCGAGCAGGTCGCCAAGCGCTGGATTGTGGCTTCGGATCCCGACGAGGCCGTCGAAAAGGTCGGCCAGTACGTCACGTGGGGCCTCAACCACTTGGTGTTCCACGCGCCGGGCCACGACCAGCGCCGATTCCTGGAGCTCTTCGAAAAGGATCTCGCGCCACGGTTGCGACGGCTGGGCTGACCCGACATGCCGGACGGCGCGAAGACTTCGGGGCCTTTGACGTCACCCGGGTGCTGTTGGTGTGTGGCTTTTGGTGAAGGCCGCGAAGCGTTTAGCGGCTGGCGAGATATCACGCCTGCGTGCCCAGACCAACCCGACGGGATGTTTTGCCTGTGCATTGGATAGGGGGATGTAGACCGCCATCGGTTCGGCGTGATTCGGGCGCGGTTCGGGCACTATCGCGACCCCCAGACCGGCAGCCACGAATCCTTCGATGGTCGGCAGTGAGGTTACTTCGAGCGCAACCGGTGGGCTGATGTGCTCGGCGGCCCACAATTCGTGGGTAACGGCGCCCAGCATGAACGGGTCTGTGGCGACAATGAATGATTCGTCGGCGGCCTCGGCGAGACGGATCCTGCGCCGGTGGGCGAACCGGTGGTTGTGGGGCACCGCAAGGCATAAGCGCAAAGTGGTGAGCGCGTGCCAGCCGAACTGGTCACCGTCGGGACGCGGACCGGTGATGGCTAGGTCAACTTGCCCATCCGCGAGAAGATCGACGACTTGGTGGCCTGCGGCCTCGCGGAGATCGAAATGCACCCGGGGCGCTTTGCTGCGGAATCGGCGCAGCAGGTCCGGAACCAACCCAGTTGCCACTGAGCGCACAAACGCCAGTCGCACGGTGCCGCCATCGGGATCGCGTAGTGCGGCGATCCGCTCACTAGCCCAGCGCATTTCGGCCAGCCCGCGTCGTGAATGCTCCAGCATGATGCGACCGTAGGCGTTGAGCTGTATCCGACGATGCAGCCGATCGAAGAGCGGCGCGCCGACTTGGTGTTCGAGACGTGCTAACGCTCGCGACAGCGTGGGTTGGCTGACGTTGAGTTTGGCTGCGGCATCGGTCATGTGTCCCGTTTCGGCCAGCACCACAAACCAGCGCAATTCGTCAATGTACATACGACAAACGATACGCTGAACGAATCGATGTCCGAAGATCTTGCATTTTACGCATGGCTTGCGGAGTGGTTATGTGGGCAATGAAAGCACGCTGCAGTTGCCTACCCTGACCGCCAACTAAATGAAAGGACTCGAAGCATGACGCCAGCAAGCAGGCCAATCCGAATTGCAGCTCACCTACAGTTGCAGCATGCCGACTATGACGCGATCCGCCGCGCTGCCCAAGAAGCCGAAAATATCGGCGTGGACATCGTTTTCAACTATGACCACTTCTTCCCACTCGACGGTGACCCGGACGGCAAGGTTTTTGAATGCTGGACCGTGCTGGGTGCCTGGGCGGAATCCACCAGCCGCGTCGAGATCGGGGCCCTCGTGAGCTGCAACGCATACCGCAACCCAGACCTGCTGGCCGACATGGCCCGCACCGTTGACCACATCAGCGGCGGACGGCTTATCCTCGGCATTGGCTCAGGCTGGTGGCAAAAGGACTTCGACGAATACGGCTACACTTTCGGCACCGCGGGCCACCGCCTCGATGAACTTGCGACGGCGATGCCGCGAATCGAGCGGCGGCTCGCCCGACTCAACCCTCCACCGACACGCAAGATTCCCGTGCTAATCGGCGGGGGCGGCGAAAAGAAGACACTGCGCATCGTTGCAGAGCATGCCGATATCTGGCACGCTGTCGGCGACGAGGACACCCTGCGCCACAAGGGGGAGGTGCTCGAAGCACATTGCCGGGCGGTCGGGCGCGACGTGAACGACATCGAGCGTTGCGGTCTCATTTTGGCGTCTCCCGCCGTCACGGCCGACATGGCGGAGAACTTTGCGAAACCCGATGAGCTCCGCGAGCTTGGGTTCACGTTATTCACGTGGACGATTGGTGGACCGAACTACGATCTCGAGCCCCTGCGGGAGTGGATCCGCTGGCGCGACAAATATAACGGTTGATGGTTTCCCGGTTGCGTTGCAGCGGTTTTGGAGCCGTCCGAGATCCTGCACAACCGTGCGATTAGGATCCGCCACGAAGATGACAAAAACTCGTCCGCCATTTTGATGAGAATTCTGCAAACGCGCAGCTAGAGGCGTCGTCATCCGCCACGCAGTTTGAGAACCTACAGCGGGTGTAGGTTCTCAAACGAGATGGCAGACTTCTCACAGGAATGGCAGAGCGATGGCAAATCTGCCACGTAAATGAGAAAGTAGTTAGGTGCTCTAGGGGATCCGGGTAGCTTCAGGGCTCCGTTCCCACGCGAAACTGGGTTAGCAAGGCTTCGGCCGAAGGTCCAAAGTTGGTTTGGCCTCCGACCTGAAGGACGGCTTGAAGTCCGCTCCGAGTGCCCCACTCCCGAATTAGGGTCGTCACGACTCGCTCATCGCACGCCAGAGTCGTTGCGCTGCTGGATAATCCGGTGATGCCGACACCGACCGGCAGCGGCCGATCCCGTGGCCCGCGTTTCTGACGGTTACGTGTCACTGACTGCTGCGACGATCTCAAAGAGTTCCGTCAGCCCGGCTTCGGCGAGCCCCGTCTCGACAGGGTGTCCGTGCACCCCGATAAGGCAGAACGAGATATCGGATTCGCCGGCTTGCGTCGCCGCGGATACCAGGGCATCGATTCCCTCGGCGTCGATGCGGTTCACCCTGGACAGATCGAGCGCCAATAGTGCCGGCGATCGGTTCAGTTCAGTGGCCACGACCCGGCGCATCGTCGCGCTTGCTCCGTGGAGCAGGTCACCGCTCACATGTATGACGCTCTTGTTCGTCGGGGATCGCTTCACGTCGACGGTGACGGAGCAGGTTTGTGTTTGTCTTCCCTCCGCTGGATCGTTCACTTCACCCTCCCGGTGCGCATCTTTGTGGCGTCAGCGGAATCCATCGATGGCAGTGGGATTAGCCACTGAGGCCAGATTTGCATGGAGCTAATAGTGGGAAGCTGGGGCTCGGCCCCACACTGGCCCGGCGGATCGAAAAACACCGTTGAGGGTAGGCACGCTGGAACAGCATGCGGGCGCGGCAAGAGTGCTCCTCCGTTGCTTCTTCCGAAGTGCGTTCCCTAGTGCGTATCGACCTGTGAGGCCGAACCGGCCTGGCGAGATTGCATCTGCGGGTCCGATTCGGTGTGACCGACGAAGTGCGAACGTTAAGTGTCGGCCTGATCGGGCCAGTCTGGATCTACGACGGGAGGTAACGCGTGACCCATCCGTCGGGTATTCCGGTGTTCGAACGGTTCTTCCGCTCGGTCGCAAGTATCAAGATCGACAAGAACGACGTACGTCGCTTTCGGGAGTTCGTCGACGAGCAGATCGATGATATTGCCATCGCCGGACGCAACTCGGCCAAGTGGAACGGGCGTGACGTGATTGTGGCGCAGGACCTTCCGATCACCAAGGGCGTCCAGGAACGAATGCGCGAGTTCGACAAGCTCGAGGAGGCCGAGGAGATCCGCGAGCTGCTGCGCCAGGTGGTGCGGCAACCACCTGGGGACGTTACGTTCGCCGAGGCCACCGAGCAGCTGCTGCCAGAGCTGTTCGGCGGGTTGAGCATCGCGCTGGCCCGGTCGTTTCGCGTAGTGGACCCGACGGTCTCCAACCCGTCGACTGAGCACTGGAACCGGGCGTTCACGCTATTCCGGCTGGTGTACTGATGTCGACGGTCCCCACCTATCAGTGAATCTGGCGACGGCTCACCCTAGAGGTCCGTTGCCGCGGGTTTCCGGTCAGCCATCAGGGTTCAGGAATCGCCACGCCCGTGTCGCGGCGTGCAGGTTGAACCGGGTATCGACCTTGCGGAGGTCGTGGCCGGTG
>NZ_DATMLH010000211.1:0-4424 GCF_035570115.1 Mycobacterium sp. | reverse complement strand
TATGCGCCGACGTCGGCGTCCCGCATCGTCGGCCACATCCGATCCGCTTTAGCCGCGCTCTAGCCGTCAACTGAAAGGATCAGTTATGACCACCAGTCGAGCGTCCGTCCCCGCACACTCGATCGCGCCCGCCTACACGGGCCGCATGTTCACCACACCAGTGCCGGCATTGCGGCTGCCCGAGGAGTCGATGGATCCCGAGGCCGCGTACCGCTTCATCCACGACGAGCTGATGCTCGACGGCAGCTCGCGGCTGAACCTGGCCACCTTCGTCACCACCTGGATGGACCCACAGGCGGACAGGCTGATGGCCGAGACGTTCGACAAGAACATGATCGACAAGGACGAATATCCGTTGACCGCGGCGATCGAGCAGCGCTGCGTATGCATGGTCGCGGACCTGTTCCACGCCGATCACCTGCGCGACGACGACCCGTCCAGCGCCTGCGGGGCGTCCACCATCGGTTCCAGCGAGGCCGTGATGCTCGGTGGCCTGGCGCTCAAATGGCGCTGGCGCGAAAAGGTGGGTAAAGGCTGGGAGGGCCGCACCCCCAATCTGGTGATGGGCTCCAACGTCCAGGTGGTCTGGGAGAAGTTCTGCCGCTACTTCGATGTCGAGCCACGCTATCTGCCGATGGAGGAGGGCCGCTACGTCATCACTCCGGAGCAGGTCATCGACGCCGTCGACGAGAACACCATCGGCGTGGTGGCGATCGTGGGCACCACCTACACGGGCGAACTCGAACCGGTCGCTGAGATCTGCGCGGCGCTGGACAAACTGGCCGCCAATGGGGGTGTGGACGTTCCGGTGCACGTCGACGCGGCCAGCGGGGGCTTCGTGGTGCCGTTCCTGCACCCGGAACTGAAGTGGGACTTCCGGCTGCCCCGGGTGGTGTCGATCAACGTCAGCGGCCACAAATACGGGCTGACCTACCCCGGCATCGGGTTCGTGGTGTGGCGTAGCAAGGAGTACCTGCCTGAAGATCTGATCTTCCGGGTCAACTACCTGGGCGGGGACATGCCGACGTTCACGCTGAACTTCTCCCGCGCAGGCAACCAGGTGATCGGTCAGTATTACAACTTCTTGCGGCTGGGCCGGGAGGGCTACACCCAGGTCATGCAGAGTTTGTCGCAGACCGCCCGATGGCTGGGCCAGCAGCTGCACGAAGCCGACCACTGCGAGGTGATCTCTGACGGGTCGGCGATCCCCGTCGTCGCCTTCCGGCTGGCCCGCGGGCTGGGCTACACCGAGTTCGACGTATCCCACGAGCTGCGCGGCTTCGGCTGGCAGGTACCGGCCTACACCATGCCCGACAACGCCACCGACATCTCCGTGCTGCGCATCGTGGTGCGCGAAGGCCTGTCAGCCGACCTGGCCAGGGCGCTGCACGACGACGCTCGCACCGCACTGGCCAGCCTGGACAAGCTCAAGCCCAGCGGCCACTACACAGCCGAACACTTCGCGCACTAGCCGGCGGGCTCCAATCCCGATTTCACATCCGCCACATCCGCCCCTGTCGGGAAAGATGCGATGCCCGTTGTGCCCGCCTTCGAGCGACAACGCGCGGGCTCCGGGTCGGTCACCTCGGCGCTCTGGTGATTTGTCGCTCGAAGGTGGGCACATTGTGTGTCCGCCGGCACAGGGACTGCTGTGACTAGTGCGACGAAATTGACTGGCGGTGCGCCTCTAGAATCAACCAGCCTCGACCTTCTGGGACAATTGCGACCGTGGCCGTTACGCCGATATCCCTGACGCCGGGTGTCCTCGCTGAGGCCGTCGTGGACCTGGGTGCGATTGGACGCAACGTGCGGGTGCTGCGCGAGCACGCGGGCGGCGCCCAGGTGATGGCTGTCGTCAAGGCCGACGGCTATGGCCACGGCGCCACCCAGGTCGCCCGGACCGCGTTGGCCGCCGGCGCCGCCGAACTCGGTGTCGCCACCGTCGACGAGGCGCTGGCGCTGCGGGCCGACGGCATCACCGCGCCGGTGCTGGCCTGGCTGCATCGGCCCGGCATCGACTTCGGACCCGCCGTGCTGGCCGATGTGGAGATCGCGGTGTCATCGGTTCGTCAGCTCGATGAGCTGGTGGACGCCGTTCGGCGCACCGGACGCACGGCCGCGGTGACCGTGAAGGTGGATACCGGGCTGAACCGCAACGGCGTCGCCGCGGGCGACTACCCGTCGATGCTGACCGCGCTGCGTCAAGCCGTCGCGGAGGACGCCGTTCGGCTGCGGGGGCTGATGTCGCACATGGTGTACGCCGACGAACCGGACAATCCGATCAATAACGTTCAGGCACAACGGTTTACCGAGATGGCACAGCAGGCGCGCAACCAGGGACTGCGCTTCGAGCTGGCCCATCTCGCGAATTCGTCGGCCACGATGTCACGTCCCGACCTTGCTTTCGACATGGTGCGGCCCGGCGTCGCGGTCTACGGCCTGAGTCCCGTACCCGCCCTCGGCGACATGGGTTTGGTACCGGCGATGACAGTGAAATGTGCTGTTGCACTGGTGAAGCCGATTCGCGCCGGTGAGGGCGTGTCGTATGGCCACACCTGGATCGCTGAGCGTGACACCACCGTCGGGCTGCTACCGATCGGCTACGCGGACGGTGTGTTCCGGGCGTTGGGTGGGCGGTTGGACGTGCTGATCAACGGCAGGCGGCGCCCCGGCGTTGGGCGGATCTGCATGGACCAGTTCGTGGTCGACCTTGGTCCGGGAAATGTCGATGTGACCGAAGGCGACGAGGCGATCCTGTTCGGATCGGGCGCGCGGGGTGAGCCGACCGCACAGGACTGGGCCGATCTGCTCGGCACCATCCATTACGAAGTGGTGACCAGCCCACGGGGACGGATCACCAGAACCTACCGCGAGGCCGGACATCGTTGAGCGGTGCAAACAACGACGGGTCCCACGTGGACAGGGCGGGGCTGGCACGGTGGCTGGCAGGTGCCGCGGGCCTGAGCGCGGTAGGCACCATCGCTGGGATTACGGTGGCCCGCTCGATGACTCGGCGTGCGGTAATCGAAGACCCTTACCTCCACGAGAATTTCGAGACGCTGGACGGCGACCGGAGCTATGTGGTGACAACCCCCGACGGGGTGCCGCTGGCGGTGCGTGAGGTCGGTCCCGCTGACGCACCGCTGACCGTGGTGTTCGCGCACGGATTCTGTCTTCGCATGGGCGCCTTCCACTTTCAGCGCATCCGGCTCTCCGAGGAGTGGGGTCCGCAGGTCCGAATGATCTTCTACGACCAGCGCGGCCACGGCCGATCCGGCGACGCTCCGCCGGAAACCTACACGGTGACCCAGCTGGGTATGGACTTAGAGACGGTGCTGCAGGTGATCGCGCCACGTGGCCCGATCGTGGTGGTGGGCCATTCCATGGGCGGGATGACGGTCTTGTCGCACGCCCGTCAGTTCCCCCACCACTACGGCAACCGCATCGTCGGAGCCGCGTTGATTTCGTCTGCGGCCGAAGGGGTGACGAAGTCACCGTTGGGCGAAATCCTGAATAATCCTGCGTTGGAAGCTGTTCGGCGAGCCGCGCGGTCGGCGCCCAAGCTGGTTCAACGCGGCCGCAACGTGGGCCGCTCGGTGATCGGGCCGATCCTGCGAGCAGCGTCCTACGCCGACTGGAATGTCAGCCCGAGCGTCGTGGCGTTCTCCGAGAAGATGATGCTGGACACCCCGATCCCGACCATGGTCGAGTTCTCGCACGCGTTGGAAGTCCACGACGAAACGACCGCGCTGCCTACCCTGGCGAAGATCCCGACACTGGTCGTCTGCGGCGATCACGACCTGGTCACCCCCGCCGAATACTCGACGAAAATGGCTGACGCGCTGCCGGAATCCGAGTTGGTCATCGTGGCCAGGTCAGGCCATTTGTTGTTGCTGTCCAAGCCTGATCCGATCAACGACGGGTTGGTGCGGCTGGTCAAGCGGTCGACACCGGGCAGATTCGCCACGCTGAGTCAGCGGTGGCGCGAGCGGATCCTGCGCCGTGACTGACGGTCGGTCCGGCGTGGCGACGTTGCCGCGTGTGGAAGACACTGTCGCGCTCGGCTCACGCCTTGGCGGCCAGCTGCGCGCCGGCGACGTGGTGGTGCTCTCCGGGCCACTTGGTGCTGGAAAGACGGTGCTGGCCAAGGGGATCGCCGCGGCGATGGATGTCGACGGGCCGGTCACGTCGCCGACGTTTGTGCTCGCGCGGGTGCATCCCGCACGATGCGCCGGCACGCCGGCGATGATCCATGTGGACGTCTACCGGTTGCTGGATCACACCGGCGCCGACCTGCTCGACGAGCTCGAATCATTAGATCTCGACACCGAACTCGACGATGCCGTCGTCGTGGTGGAGTGGGGCGAGGGCCTTGCCGAACGGCTGTCCGATCGGCACCTGGACGTTCGCCTCGAGCGCATCAG
>NZ_DATMLH010000210.1:0-48206 GCF_035570115.1 Mycobacterium sp. | reverse complement strand
TGGGCAGCGTGTTGGGCAATGCGCTGGGCTCGAAGGCGGGCGACATCCTCGGCGGATTGCTCGGCGGCAAAAAGTAACCAACGCCGCCCGACATGGGCGGTGTTCGTTGCAGATCGCGGTGCTTTCTAGAATTGATGGGTGACCGCTAACCCTGAACCCGCCGCCAACGAGCGGGCTGAAGCCCTGCCCAAGGCGTGGGATCCGGGCGCGGCCGAAAGCGCGATCTACCAACGTTGGGTTGACGCGGGCTACTTCACCGCCGACCCGGGCAGCGCCAAGCCCGCGTATTCGATCGTGCTGCCGCCGCCGAACGTGACCGGCAGCCTGCACATGGGTCATGCGCTGGAGCACACCATGATGGATGCGCTGACCCGCCGCAAGCGGATGCAGGGCTATGAGGTGCTCTGGCAGCCGGGCATGGACCACGCGGGTATCGCGACGCAGAGCGTGGTGGAAAAGCAACTCGAGGTGGACGGGAAGACCAAGGAAGACTTCGGCCGCGAGCTGTTCGTCGACAAGGTGTGGGACTGGAAGCATGAGTCCGGCGGCTCCATCGGTGGCCAGATGCGCCGGCTGGGCGACGGGGTGGACTGGAGCCGCGACCGGTTCACCATGGACGAGGGTCTGTCGCGTGCGGTGCGGACGATCTTCAAGCGGCTCTACGACGCCGGTTTGATCTATCAGGCCGAGCGGCTGGTGAACTGGTCGCCGGTATTGGAAACGGCGATCTCGGATCTCGAGGTCCGCTACGAGGACGTCGAAGGCGAGCTGGTGTCGTTCAGGTACGGCTCGCTCGACGACGCCGAGCCGCACATCGTGGTGGCCACCACCCGGGTGGAGACGATGCTCGGCGACACCGCGATCGCGGTTCATCCCGACGACGACCGTTACCGAAAGCTGGTTGGCACCACGTTGCCGCACCCGTTCCTGGACCGGCGGCTCATCGTCGTCGCCGACGACCATGTCGACCCCGAGTTCGGCACCGGCGCAGTCAAAGTCACGCCTGCCCACGACCCGAACGACTTCGAGATCGGGCTGCGACATCAGTTGCCGATGCCGTCGATTATGGACACCAAGGGCCGGATCGTCGACACCGGAACACAGTTCGACGGGATGGACCGCTTCGATGCCCGCACCGCGGTGCGCGAAGCTCTTGCGGCGCAGGGCAGGATCGTCGAAGAGAAACGCCCCTACTTGCATAGCGTCGGACACTCGGAACGCAGCGGCGAGCCAATTGAACCGCGGCTGTCGCTGCAGTGGTGGGTCCGGGTGGAATCCTTGGCGAAGGCTGCCGGCGACGCCGTGCGCAACGGCGACACCGTGATTCACCCCGCGAGCCTGGAGCCGCGCTGGTTCGCCTGGGTTGACGACATGCATGACTGGTGCATCTCGCGCCAGCTGTGGTGGGGTCACCGTATCCCGATCTGGTACGGGCCCGACGGTGAGCAGGTGTGCGTGGGCCCGGACGAGACACCTCCCGACGGTTGGGAACAGGACCCCGACGTCCTGGACACCTGGTTCTCGTCGGCGCTGTGGCCGTTCTCCACTCTGGGCTGGCCGTCGAAGACGCCGGATCTCGAAAAGTTCTATCCGACAAGTGTTCTGGTGACCGGCTACGACATCTTGTTCTTCTGGGTGGCCAGGATGATGATGTTTGGCACCTTCGTCGGCGCTGACGACGCCATCACCCAGGACGGCCGCCGAGGTCCGCAGGTGCCGTTCACTGACGTCTTCCTGCACGGCCTGATCCGTGACGAGTCCGGTCGAAAGATGAGCAAGTCCAAGGGTAACGTCGTCGATCCGCTGGATTGGCTGGACATCTACGGCGCCGACGCCTTGCGGTTCACGCTGGCCCGCGGCGCCAGCCCCGGTGGCGATCTCGCGGTCGGCGAGGATCACGTGCGGGGGTCCCGCAGTTTCGTTACCAAGCTGTTCAACGCGACCCGGTTTGCGTTGCTCAACGGTGCCCGCCTTGCCCCGTTGCCTGATCTCGCCGAATTGACCGACGCCGACAGCTGGATCCTGGGACGGTTGGAAGAAGTCCGCGCCGAGGTTGATTCGACCTTCGACGGATATGAATTCAGCCGGGCCTGCGAGGCCCTCTACCACTTCACCTGGGATGAATTCTGCGACTGGTACGTCGAGCTGGCCAAGACGCAGCTGGCCGATGGACTCTCGCACACCACTGCGGTGCTGGCCGCCGTGCTGGACACCCTGCTGCGGTTGCTGCATCCGGTGATCCCGTTCATCACCGAGGCGCTGTGGCAGGCATTGACCGGTCACGAGTCGCTGGTGATCGCCGACTGGCCGGAGCCGTCTGGCATCGCATTGGATCCGGCTGTCTCACAACGGATCAGCAACACGCAGAAGCTGGTCACCGAGATCCGCCGGTTCCGCAGCGACCAGGGTCTGGCCGCCCGCCAAAAGGTCCCGGCCCAGTTGGCTGGTGGTGGCCAGCTGAGTGCGCAGGTGATGGCCCTGACCTCGCTGACCGCACCGGGTCCCGAGTTCAGTTCATCGGCGTCCCTGGAGGTCCGGCTTGGTGCTGACACCGACGTCGTCGAACTCGACACCTCGAGCACCATCGACGTGGAGGCCGAACGTCGGCGCCTGGAAAAGGATCTGGCCGCCGCACACAAGGAACTGGCTTCGACAACCGCCAAATTGGGCAATGCCGACTTCATGGCCAAGGCGCCGGCCGCCGTCGTCGACAAGCAACGAGAGCGTCAGCGAGTGGCCCGCGAGGAAACTGAGCGGATAACGGCCAGGTTGGCCGGGCTGCAGTGACTTTGGAGCCGTCCGACTCAGGATCCACCGGCGGGGCTCCGACCCCAGATGAGATCGCGGCCTTACTACAGGTCGAGCATTTGCTCGACCAGCGCTGGCCGGAAACCAAGATCGAACCCAGCCTTAGCCGCATCACTGCGTTGATGGATCTACTCGGCTCACCCCAATGCGGCTACCCATCGATTCATATTGCCGGCACCAACGGCAAGACCTCCGTGGCGCGGATGGTCGACGCCCTGCTGACCGCGTTGCAGCGGCGCACCGGTCGGACCACCAGCCCGCATTTGCAGTCGGCGGTGGAGCGGATCGCGATCGACGGGCACCCGATCAGCCCGGCCCGGTATGTGGACACCTACCGGGAGATCGAGCCGTTCGTGCAGATAATCGACCAGCAGTCGCAGAACGGTGTTTTCGGGGAGGCTGGCCCGGCGATGAGCAAGTTCGAGGTCGTCACCGCGATGGCGTTCGCGGCGTTCGCCGACGCGCCGATCGAGGTCGCAGTGGTGGAGGTGGGTCTGGGCGGTCGTTGGGATGCCACCAATGTGGTCAACGCGCCGGTCGCGGTCATCACCCCGATCGGCATCGACCACGTCGAATACCTCGGCGGCGATATCGCCGGTATCGCTGGCGAGAAGGCGGGCATCATCACTCGAGGTTCTGGGCCGACGGGGGCTGAGACCGACACCGTGGCCGTGATCGGTCGGCAGCTACCCGAGGCAATGGAGGTGCTGCTGGCGCAAACCGTGCGCGCCGACGCCGCGGTCGCCCGCGAGGACTCTGAATTCGCGGTGTTGGGCCGTCAGGTCGCCATCGGCGGCCAAGTGCTGCAGCTGCAGGGCCTCGGCGGGGTGTATTCCGATCTGTATCTGCCGCTGCATGGGGAACATCAGGCCCACAACGCCGCGCTGGCGCTGGCCGCGGTCGAGGCGTTTTTCGGGGCCGGTGCGCAGCGTCAACTCGATGTCGATGCCGTTCGGGCCGGATTCGCCGCCGCGAGCAGTCCGGGCCGGTTGGAGCGCATGCGCAGCGCCCCAACGGTATTCATCGATGCTGCGCACAATCCGGCCGGCGCGGCGGCGCTGGCTCAGACGCTGGCTGAGGAGTTCGATTTCCGGTTCCTGGTCGGGGTGGTCAGCGTGCTGGCCGACAAGGACGTCGGCGGCATCCTCGCCGTCCTGGAGCCGGTGCTCGATCGGATCGTGGTCACTCACAACGGATCTCCGCGCGCCCTGGACATCGAGTCGCTGGCGTTGGCCGCCCAGCAGTCGTTCGGACCCGACCGGGTGATCACCGCCGAGAACCTGCCTGCCGCAATCGATACCGCGATCGCGCTGGTTGACGACGCCGTCACAGATGCCGAAGTCGGGAGCGACGCGTTTTCCGGGACCGGCATCGTGATCACCGGCTCAGTGGTCACCGCCGGGGCTGCACGTACGTTGTTCGGTCGTGATCCGGCTTGACGCGCCCGCTCCCGCAACCAGGTGATGGCCCGACGCCGGATCCGTGGAAAAGCTTCCGTGGGGTGACGGCCGGGACGCTGATCCTGGAGGCGATCGTGGTCCTCCTGGCGTTGCCGGTGGTCGGCGTGGTCGGTGGCGGGCTGACGCCGTTCAGACTGGGATACCTGCTCGGTTTGGTAGCGGTCCTGATCGTGCTCGCCGGACTGCAGGGCCGGTCATGGGCCATCTGGGTGAACCTGGCCGTGCAACTGGTACCCCTCGCCGGCTTCCTGGTCTACCCCGGGGTCGGATTCATCGGAATATTGTTTGCCGCGGTCTGGGCGCTGATCATTTATTTCCGGGCCGAGGTTCTGCGCAGGCAGCGACGTGGGCTCCTCCCCGGCCAAGAAGGCCCACCGGACTGATCCGCTGTGGTCGGCGCGAGTCGGCGGTTAGGTACGCTGTCGGCCGTGACCGAGCGGACACTCCTGTTGATCAAGCCCGACGGGGTCGAGCGACGCCTGGTAGGCGAGATTATCGGCCGTGTCGAGCGCAAAGGCCTGACCGTCGCGGCGCTGGAAATGCGCGTTGTCAGCGACGAGCTGGCCCGGGCGCACTACGCCGAGCATGACGGCAAACCGTTTTTCGCGTCCCTGCTGGAGTTCATCACGTCCGGACCGCTGGTTGCGGCGATCGTGGAAGGCCCGCGGGCAGTCCCGGCAGTGCGGCAACTGGCCGGCGCAACAGACCCGGTCGAAAAGGCTGCGCCCGGCACCATCCGGGGCGATTTCGGCCTCGAAACGCAGTTCAACCTCGTGCACGGATCCGATTCGCCGGAGTCGGCCGAGCGTGAGATCACGCTCTGGTTCTCCCAGGCCTGAGCGCGGGTCGCCGGACTTGGTCCGGGTCGCCCCGACGGTATGGGATACTAAGTATCGGGTGAACGTCGCCGGACCGGCTTCCGACGCCCGAATGAAGACTTCGACGAGCGCGACCACCGCCTACCCGCGATGCGGCGCCGAGTGTCCAGCCATCATTCAAACCGGCGCCGAGCGCGTTCGACATGAGCCGCCCGGAGCGAGACCATCACAAGTTCGGGAGAAGTAACCCGGACACATAGCACAGCCCTCGCGTGGCCGCGTCGCAGGACGCGCCCGGGGGCTTGAGGAGAATACGTGATAGACGGTGGCCCATCCTCAGAGCTCCCACAAGACTCGTCGCAGCACGAGGACCTGCCCGATCGGCTAAGGGTCCATTCGCTGGCGAGAGCGCTCGGGACGACCAGCAAACGGGTGCTCGAAGCACTGACCGAACTCGACGGGCGGATCCGTAGCGCGCACTCCACCGTGGACCGCGCCGACGCGGTCAGGGTGCGTGATCTGCTCGGCGGCGCACCGGTTACCCCCGCCCCGGCGGTGGTCGCGCCCGAGGCGGAGGCGGCCGCTGCGGTGGATGAGCCCGAGTCGCGGCTGATGCTGGCGGCCCCAGATACCGCCGCCGACCGTCCCGAGTACATGCCGCTCTTCGTCGCGCCACAGCCGATCGCGACCGACGACGACGTCGAGGACGCCGACGACTCCGCGGATTCCGACGATGACGACCTCGACAGCGACGACGACGAGCAGGGCGAACGTCCCGCCAACCGGCGTCGGCGCCGGGGGCGTCGCGGACGGGGCCGCGGTCGAGGCGAGCAGAACGGAGCCGACAAGGGCGACGAGGCCGGCGGCGACGGCGGCAAACCGGACACGTCGGACGCGGCATCGGCTGGCAACGCCGACGATGACTCCGACGACGACGACTCCGAAAACGGTGAGGACGACAACGGCTCCGGGGAAGGCAACACCAAGCGTCGCCGACGTCGTCGTCGCCGCAAGTCCGGTGCCGGCGATGACGATGACAGCCCGTCACCCGACGACCCACCGAACACCGTGGTGCACGAGCGGGCACCCCGGGCCGGTGACAAAGCCGGTGGAAACTCCAGCAACACCGAGATCCAGGGCATTGACGGATCGACCCGGCTGGAGGCCAAACGGCAGCGCCGCCGCGATGGGCGCGACGCCGGCCGCCGCCGCCCGCCCGTCCTGACCGAAGCCGAATTCTTGGCGCGCCGCGAAGCGGTCGAGCGGGTGATGGTGGTGCGTGACAAGGTCCGCACCGAACCACCGCACCCGGGCGCCCGGTACACCCAGATCGCCGTGCTCGAAGACGGCATCGTCGTCGAACACTTCGTCACCAGCGCGGCTTCGGCCTCCTTGGTGGGCAACATCTACCTCGGCATCGTGCAGAACGTGCTGCCGTCGATGGAGGCCGCCTTCGTCGACATCGGCCGCGGTCGCAACGGAGTGCTCTACGCCGGCGAAGTGAACTGGGAAGCCGCCGGCCTTGGCGGGTCCAACCGCAAAATCGAGCAGGCCCTCAGACCCGGCGACTACGTCGTGGTGCAGGTCAGCAAGGACCCGGTCGGTCACAAGGGCGCTCGACTCACCACCCAGGTGTCGCTGGCCGGTCGCTACCTGGTCTACGTGCCGGGTGCGTCGTCGACCGGCATCAGCCGCAAGCTTCCGGACACCGAACGTCAACGCCTCAAAGAGATCCTGCGTGAGGTTGTGCCGTCGGACGCCGGGGTGATCATCCGCACCGCCTCCGAGGGGGTCAAGGAGCATGACATCCGCGCGGACGTGACCCGGTTGCAGGATCGGTGGACACAGATCGCCGCGCAGGCGCAGGAGACCAAGGAGAAGGCGGCCGGCGCCGCTGTGGCGCTCTACGAAGAGCCCGACATCCTGGTCAAGGTGATCCGCGACTTGTTCAACGAGGACTTCGCTCAGCTGATCGTGTCCGGCGAGGAAGCTTGGACCACCATCAACGAGTACGTGAATTCGGTTGCCCCCGAGCTTGTTTCGAAGCTGAATAAATATGAGTCCGTTGGGCTTTCTGAGGGACAGGCGGGCCCCGACGTCTTTGCGGTGCACCGCATCGACGAGCAACTGGCCAAGGCGATGGACCGCAAGGTCTGGCTGCCCTCGGGTGGAACGTTGGTGATCGATCGAACCGAAGCGATGACGGTGGTCGACGTCAACACCGGCAAGTTCACCGGGTCCGGTGGCAACCTCGAGCAGACCGTGACCAAGAACAACCTCGAAGCGGCCGAGGAGATCGTGCGCCAGCTGCGGCTTCGCGACATTGGCGGCATTGTCGTCATCGACTTCATCGACATGGTGCTCGAGTCCAACCGTGACCTGGTACTGCGTCGGTTGACCGAGGCGCTGGCTCGTGACCGCACCCGTCATCAGGTGTCCGAAGTGACCTCGTTGGGGCTGGTGCAGCTCACTCGCAAGCGGCTGGGGACAGGGCTGATCGAGGCGTTCTCCACGACGTGTCCGCACTGCGGCGGCCGCGGAATAACGCTGCACGCTGATCCCGTCGACTCTGCGCCGGCGACCGGTCGCAAATCCGAGTCGGGCGGCAAGCGGGGCCGGCGTTCCAAGAAGGGCAAGTCCGACGAGCAGGAAGTGGCCAAAGTGCCGGTCCACACTCCCGGCGAACATCCGATGTTCAAGGCAATGGCCGCGGCCAACGGTCGCCATGACGACGAATCCGACGACGCCGAGCGTACCGAGGACGTCGATGAGGCTGTCGGCGCGCACGACCGGGACGACGCGGAAACCGATGGTCAGATCCAGCAGCAGGTCGCACGGGAGGTCGCGGAAGAAGACCTGCAGGATGGCGACTTCGACGACACCGACGAAGACGACACCGATGAAGACGACACCGATGAAGACGACACCGACGAAGACGTCGAGGTCGACCTCGACGACGATGAGGACCTCGACGATGAGGACCTTGAGGACGACGACGAAGACGACGAAGACGACGAAGACGACGATGACGAGGGCGACGAGGCCGACGATCTTGACCTCGACGACGACCTGGACGGCGACGAATCCGCCGTCACCGCGCCGGCCGCGCAACCGCGCCGGCGTCGGGCGGCGGCCCGGCCGGCCGGCCCGCCGATCCATGAGGACTGACCGACCGGTTTGACCCTGTAGCCGCTGGTCACGTACCCTGGTCCAGTTGTCGCCAGGCCCGCTGACCGGGTTTTGGCCGGCACTCCAAGACCCATCGCGCACCCTTTGGTAGCGCGTCGCCCGCAGGACCCGAAGAAGAAGAGGTAGACGTAACCATGGCGACCTACGCAATCGTCAAGACCGGCGGCAAGCAGTACAAAGTCGCGGTCGGAGACGTCGTCAAGGTCGAGAAGCTCGACTCCGAGCCCGGCGCCAAGGTGTCGCTGCCGGTCGCGCTGGTCGTCGATGGTGCCAGCGTCACGTCCGATGCCGCCGCGCTTTCCAAGGTCGCGGTGACCGGTGAGGTGCTCGAGCACACCAAGGGCCCCAAGATTCGTATCCACAAGTTCAAGAACAAGACCGGTTACCACAAGCGCCAGGGCCACCGTCAGCAGCTGACGGTTCTCAAGGTCACCGGCATCAAGTAGCAAGGCGACAGACATGGCACACAAAAAGGGCGCGTCCAGCTCACGCAACGGTCGCGATTCCAACGCTCAGCGTCTCGGCGTCAAGCGGTTCGGCGGTCAGCTCGTCAAGGCCGGCGAGATCATCGTCCGCCAGCGCGGCACGCACTTCCACCCGGGGGTCAACGTCGGCCGCGGCGGCGACGACACGTTGTTCGCCAAGGCGGCCGGCGCCGTCCGGTTCGGGGTCAAGCGGGGACGCAAGACGATCAACATTGTCACGACCCCGACGACCTCTGATTAAGACCGACTGAGCGTCGCGAGCGTGCGGCTGGACTAGCTTCACCCTCGTGATGGATTGCCCGTCTCCTCCTCGGGCCGCTGCACGGCCCGCATCGTCGCCGGGCGGAAAGTAAGAGGAACCCGATGCCTCGGTTTGTCGACCGCGTGGTGATCCACACCCGGGCGGGCTCCGGCGGTAACGGCTGCGCCTCGGTCCACCGCGAGAAATTCAAGCCGCTCGGCGGTCCCGACGGCGGCAATGGTGGCCGCGGCGGCAGCGTAGTGCTGGTCGTCGACCCGCAGGTGCACACCCTGCTGGACTTCCATTTCCGGCCGCATATCGTCGCGGCTTCGGGCAAGCAGGGGATGGGCGGTCACCGCGATGGGGCCGCCGGCGCCGATCTGGAAGTGAACATCCCCGATGGCACCGTCGTGCTTGACGAGGACGGCCGATTGCTCGCCGACCTGGTCGGCGCGGGCACCCGCTTCGAAGCCGCGGCCGGAGGTCGCGGCGGGCTGGGCAACGCCGCGCTGGCCTCGCGGGCCCGCAAGGCGCCGGGTTTTGCACTGCTCGGCGAACAGGGAGAATCCCGCGATCTCACGCTCGAACTCAAGACCGTCGCCGACGTCGGGCTGATCGGGTTCCCGTCGGCCGGAAAATCCTCTCTGGTGTCCACGATCTCGGCGGCCAAGCCGAAGATCGCCGACTATCCCTTCACCACACTCGCTCCCAACCTGGGCGTGGTCTCGGCGGGGGAGCGCACCTTCACCGTCGCCGACGTACCGGGCCTGATCCCGGGTGCGTCGCAGGGCCGCGGTCTGGGCCTGGATTTCCTGCGGCACATCGAGCGGTGTGCGGTGCTGGTACACGTGGTGGATTGTGCGACTGCGGAATTAGGCCGCGACCCGGTGTCCGACATCGACGCGCTGGAAGCCGAGCTGGCGGCGTACACGCCTACGCTGCAAGGAGATTCCGCCCTGGGGGATCTTGTCGAGCGGCCAAGGGCGGTGGTGCTCAACAAGATCGACGTACCGGAGGCCCGCGAGCTGGCCGAGTTCGTTCGTGACGATATCGCCGCGCGTGGCTGGCCGGTGTTCCTGGTATCGACCGTCAGCAGGGAAGGGCTGCAGCCGTTGATCTTTGCGCTCGCCGACATGGTGTCGCAGTATCAGGCCGCACAGCCGGTGCTGGTCCCGCGACGGCCGGTGATCCGCCCGATCCCAATTGACGAGTCGGGTTTCACGGTGGAGTCCGACGGGCAGGGCGGCTTCGTGGTTCGCGGCCAGCGGCCCGAACGCTGGATCGCCCAAACGAATTTCGACAACGACGAGGCGGTCGGCTACCTCGGTGACCGGCTGGCACGTCTCGGCGTCGAGGACGAACTGGTGAAGCTCGGTGCGCGACCGGGATGCGCGGTCACCATCGGTGAGGTCACCTTCGACTGGGAGCCGCAGACGCCCTCCGGTGTGGGCACCGTGATGACGAGGCGGGGCACCGATACCCGCCTGGAGAGCACCGACCGGGTCGGCGCCGACGAACGCAAGGCGGCCCGCCGCCGGCGCCGCGAGCACGGTAAGCCGTCATGACCAGCACCGCAGCGCGCGAGGCCATCCGCACCGCGCGAAGCGTCGTGGTCAAGGTCGGTACCACCGCGTTGACCACGCCGACCGGCATGTTCGACGCCGGCCGCCTGGCCGGGCTCGCCGAGGCCATCGAAGCCCGGATGAAAGCCGGCTCGGACGTCGTCATCGTCTCCTCTGGGGCCATTGCTGCCGGCATCGAGCCGCTCGGGCTGACCAAGCGGCCCACCGACCTGGCCACCAAACAGGCGGCGGCCAGCGTCGGGCAGGTCGCGCTGGTGAACGCGTGGAGCGCCGCATTCTCCCGCTTCCAGCGCAGTGTTGGGCAGGTCTTGCTGACCGCGCACGACATTTCGATGCGGGTCCAGCACACCAACGCCCAGCGCACCCTGGACCGGCTGCGGGCGCTGCATGCGGTGGCGATCGTCAACGAGAACGACACGGTGGCCACCAACGAAATCCGGTTCGGCGACAACGACCGCCTCTCGGCTTTGGTTGCCCACCTGGTCGGCGCCGACGCGCTGGTGTTGCTGAGCGACATCGACGGGCTCTACGACTCCGATCCGCGCAAGGCCCGCGAATCCCGCTTCATTCCGGAGGTGTCCGGGGCAGCCGATCTCGACGGCGTGGTCGCGGGACAAAGCAGCCACCTGGGCACCGGCGGGATGGCGTCGAAGGTGTCCGCAGCGCTGCTGGCCGCCGATGCCGGGGTGCCGGTGCTGCTGGCGGCCGCCGCGGAGGCCGCGACCGCGTTGGTGGACGCCTCGGTGGGCACAGCGTTCGCCGCGCGGCCCAACCGGATGTCGGCGCGTCGATTTTGGGTGCGCTACGCCGCAGAGTCCGCCGGTGCGCTGACCCTGGACGACGGCGCCGTGCGCGCCGTGGTGGGCCAACGCCGCTCACTGTTGCCCGCGGGTATCACTGCGCTGTCCGGCCGTTTTCACGGCGGTGACGTCGTCGACCTCAACGGGCCGGACGCGACCCTGGTGGCGCGCGGCGTGGTTGCCTATGACTCCGCCGAATTGGCCACCATGATCGGCCGGTCTACCTCAGAGCTGCCTGCCGAGCTGCGCCGGCCCGCCGTCCATGCCGACGATCTGGTCGCCGTTTAAGACTTTGTTGTCGGCTTGAGATATAGTGCCGCCCAAACGATTTCGGTCAGTGTAGTAGCAAGATCCGTATCGTATGCGGCCGCTTGGGTGGGCAGATTCTGTTGACAGGTCCGCTCGACCATCCAGGTAAGCGCACTGGCCGTGGTGGCGGCGGGTAGCTCGCGTCGGATTGAGCCGTCGGCCTGGCCGTCTTCGATGACGCGGGTCAACCGGCCGGTGATAGCAGTCAGCAGATTGCGGTAGGTCGCACCGACCAACGAGTCGTAGGCGGCCATCTCGTTGAGCGCCACGAGCACCGGTTGATGTCGCCGGTAGCTGGCGATGATGGCGGCCATCCCGGCGTGCACGTCATCTGGATCGTGTCGCCACGCCACGCTCCACCAACGTTCGGCGCTTTCGGCGAGATCGGCGAACACCTGGCCGGCCAGGCGGCGCAGCAGGTGGCCTTTGTCCTCGAAGTAAATGTAGAAGCTGGCCCGCGACATCCCCGCCTCGGTAGACAGCCGGTCCACGCTGAGTTCGGTGAAGCTGGCACCGTCTCGCATCAACCGCTCGGTGGCATCGAGCAGCCGGCGCTCGATCTGCTCGCGCCTCTCCTGCCGCCTGGCTTGCGGCTTGCGGGTGACCGACGGCATGGCTCCTCCTATCGCACCCCTGGTCAGAGCGTAGCCGAAAGTTCGACATCTTGACTAGACACTATGTCTAGATTTAGGGTCGGTGTCGGTCAGATTTGTGACAGACGTCATAGCCGATGGAGGACCCCACCATGACAGCGACGGCCGCCACCCCCCGGGCCTACGACCCCATCGATCTCTCGTCGCGCGCGTTCTGGTCCACGAGCGCGCAAGAGCGGGAAAGTTCGTTCGCCGTCCTGCGGGCCGAACGCCCGGTGAGCTGGCATCCGCCGGTCGAAGACGCGCTGCTGACCGATCCCGACGACCCCGGGTACTGGGCACTGACCCGGCGCGACGACATCGCGGCGGTCAGCCGCAACAACGAGGTGTTCTTGTCCGGCAAGGGGGTCCTCTTCGAGAACGTTCCCGTTGAGCTGCTGGAAGCGTCCCAGTCCTTCTTGGCGATGGACCCGCCGCGGCACACCTTCCTTCGCAAACTTGTCAGCGCGGCATTCACGCCTCGGCAGGTCAGGCGCATCGAGGATTCGATCAAGGCGAACGCCAAGACCATCGTCGAGGAGCTCAAAGCGGCCGGTAGCGGCGCCGACTTTGTCCAGCAATGCGCCAAGGAACTGCCGATCCGCACGCTGTCGGACATGGTAGGCATTCCGGAGGCGGATCGTGACCGCGTGGAACGCGCCGCCGATGCGACGGTCTCGTGGGCCGACCCGGTCTACCTCAACGGCCGCCCCCCGCTGGAGGTGCTTTTCGAGGCGCAAACAACTGTGCATCAGGTGGCCTTCGCCCTCGCCGCCGAACGTCGCGAGCATCCGGGTGACGACCTGTTCACCAGCCTGGTGACTGCCGAGGTGGACGGTGATCGGCTCGCCGACGCCGACATCGCCGCGTTCTTCGTGCTGCTCGCTGTCGCGGCCAACGACACCACGCGGCAAACCACCAGTCACGCGCTGAAGGCGCTCACCGACTTTCCCGATCAGCGCGCCTGGCTGCTGGAGGATTTCGAAAATCGCATCGGCGGGGCAATCGAGGAGTTCATCCGCTGGGCGAGCCCGGTGATGACCTTCCGCCGCACGGCCGCAACGGATTTCGAAATCGGCGGCCAAGCCATCCGGGCGGGGGAGAAGGTGGTGATGTTCTATCCGTCCGGCAACTGGGACACCGAAGTCTTCGAGCACCCAGAGCGCCTGGATCTGAGCCGAAGTCCCAACCCGCACGTCAGTTTCGGCGGTGGCGGAGTGCACTTCTGCCTGGGCGCGCATGTGGCCAGGGCGCAACTGCGCGCGATCTTCGGCGAGCTCTTGCGTCAGCTGCCGGACATCCAGGCGGGCGAACCCGTATATGTGCCCGGCAACTTCATCCACGGGATCCGCAGCATGCCCTGCACCTTTTGAGGCTTTGGCGCCTAACGAACCGACGCCGCGACGAGCTCCTCGGCCAGCAGCGTCAGCAGCTCCGAGCAGCCGCCGTGGACCTTGAGCGTGGCCAGATCGTCGCCGCGGGTAGGTCCCTGGTTGACGATGGCGACCGGAATGCCCAGCGCCGCGGCGTGGCGCACGAACCGGTAGCCCGAGAACACCGTCAACGACGATCCGGCCACCAGCAGCGCATCAGCCGCTTCGATAAGTGAAAATGCCTGTTTGACAACTGCTTTGGGCACACTCTCGCCGAAATAGACGATATCGGGCTTGAGCATGCCGCCGCACGATGGGCAGTCCAGGTAGCGGAAACACGCGGTGTCGGCCACGACGGCATCGGCGTCCGGAGCAACCGCCAGCCCACCGATTGCCTCCGCACGCTCGACGAATCCCGGGTTGAGCGCATCGAGTTTCTCGCCCAACGCCGCGCGGCTCATCGAATCGCGGCAGCTCAGGCAGATCACCTGCGCATAGGTGCCATGCAGGTTGATCACGTTTTGGCTGCCGGCCTTGGTGTGCAACAGGTCAACGTTCTGAGTCACGACGCCGGTCACCACTCCGGCGCGCTCCAGTGCGGCGACCGCCCGGTGGCCGGCGTTCGGCAGGGTTTTGTCCATGTACCGCCAGCCGACGTGATTGCGCGCCCAGTACCGCTGCCGGAACACCGGATCCGAGGTGAACTGCCGAATCGTCATGGGATTGCTCGGCGGCGAATCAGGGCCTCGGTAATCGGGGATACCGGAGTCGGTGGAAATCCCCGCGCCGGTCAACACCGCGATACGGCGACCGGCCAGCAGTGCGATCAACTCCGGAGATTCTGGGCGGGCCGTCACCCCTTCGAGGGTACGGGCACGTGGAGACCCGACACTGCTCGCCGGACGGACTTGCGATACCCAATGGCCGGATATTGACACCGGCTGGGCGAGAATGGAAGGGCGATGGACTTCTACAACGCCTACAGCCAGGGCTTTGCCCGTGTCGCCGCGTGCACCCACCATGCCGCGATCGGCGACCCGGCGGCCAATGCCGCGTCGGTGCTGCGGCTGGCTCGCCAGTGCCACGACGACGCTGTCGCCCTCGCTGTTTTCCCGGAGTTGACGCTGTCCGGGTACTCCATCGAGGACATTCTTCTGCAAGACGTATTGCTCGACGCCGTCGAGGACGCCGTGCTTGATGTCGTCACGGCTTCCACCGAGCTGCTGCCGGTGCTGGTGGTCGGCGCCCCGCTGCGTTACCGGCACCGGATCTACAACACCGCAGTGGTCATTCATCGCGGTGTGGTGCTGGGGGTGGCGCCCAAGTCGTACCTGCCGACCTATCGCGAATTTTACGAGCGCCGCCAGGTGGCACCCGGCGACGACGAGCGCGGCACTATTCGGATCGCCGGCACCCAAGCGCCGTTCGGTCCGGACCTGTTGTTCGCCGCATCCGACCTGCCCGACTTCGTGCTGCACGTCGAAATCTGTGAGGACATGTTCGTGCCGGTTCCGCCCAGCGCGGAAGCGGCGCTGGCTGGTGCGACCATGCTGGCCAATCTGTCCGGCAGCCCGATCACGATCGGCCGCGCCGAAGATCGAAGCCTGCTTGCCCGGTCCGCTTCGTTGCGCTGTCTGGCCGCCTATGTCTACGCCGCGGCCGGGGAGGGTGAGTCGACGACCGACCTGGCCTGGGACGGCCAGACCATGATCTGGGAGAACGGTGTCCTGCTCGCCCAATCGGAGCGCTTCCCCAAAGGAGAGCGACGGTCGATCGCCGACGTCGACACCGGGTTGCTTCGCGCGGAACGCCTGCGGATGGGAACGTTCGATGACAACCGCCGTCACCACCGGGCCCTGGCGGACTCGTTCCGGCGAATCGAGTTTCGCCTGGATCCACCGTCCGGCGACATCGGACTGCGGCGCAAGGTCGAGCGGTTCCCGTTCGTGCCCGCCGATCCCAACCGGCTGCAGCAAGACTGCTACGAGGCCTACAACATTCAGGTCGCCGGGCTCGAACAGCGACTGCGAGCGTTGAGCTACCCGAAGGTCGTCATCGGGGTTTCCGGCGGGCTGGACTCCACGCACGCGCTGATCGTCGCAGCGCACGCGATGGACCGCGAACACCAGCCGCGCAGCGACATTCTGGCGTTCACCCTGCCCGGCTTCGCAACCGGCGAACACACCAAACGCAACGCGGTCGAGCTTTGCCGAGCACTTGGTGTCACCTTTGCCGAAATCGACATCACCGAAACCGCAAAGCTGATGCTCAAGGAGATCGACCATCCCTTCGCGGATGGCGAAAAGGTTTACGACGTCACCTTCGAGAACGTCCAGGCCGGCCTACGCACCGACTACCTTTTCCGGCTGGCCAACCAGCGCGGCGGTATCGTGCTGGGCACCGGTGACCTGTCGGAGTTGGGGCTGGGCTGGTCGACTTACGGTGTCGGCGACCAGATGTCGCACTACAACGTCAATGCCGGGGTGCCCAAGACGCTGATCCAGCACCTGATCCGTTGGGTCATCTCCTCAGGCCAGTTCGAATCCCGGGTGGACGAGGTGCTGCAGTCGGTGCTTGACACCGAGATCACCCCGGAACTCATTCCCACCGGTGAGGAAGAGGAGCTGCAGAGCAGCGAGGCGAAGGTCGGGCCGTTTGCTCTACAAGACTTTTCCCTGTTCCAGGTGCTGCGCTACGGATTCCGACCGTCGAAGATCGCGTTCTTGGCGTGGCATGCCTGGAGCGATCCGGACCGCGGCAACTGGCCGCCGGGGTTCCCGGAGAACAAGCGACCGTCCTACTCGCTCAAGGAGATTCGGCACTGGCTGCAGATCTTCGTGCAGCGGTTCTACTCGTTCAGCCAGTTCAAGCGCTCCGCGCTGCCCAACGGGCCCAAGGTGTCGCATGGCGGTGCCCTGTCCCCGCGCGGGGATTGGCGTGCGCCGTCGGACATGTCGGCGCAGGCCTGGCTCGACGAGATCGAACGCGACGTTCCCGAGGAGTAGTGCTTGCGACACGAAAGATTCAGGTCTCCGTGTTGGTGTTGTGAGCGTCGGTATCGAGCTGGTTGGCAGTCGATTTCCCGTTGCGTCCTGCGATAGCGAGCCGCGCGGCGTATGCCAGTGCGCTAAAACCGTATAGAGCGGCGACCAGCAACAGCCAGCGCCCGAAGAAGGGTTCTTGGCTCTGCCCGGTGGCCGCGGAGTAAGTGGCTTTTCCCTGTTGGATGATCCCGGGAAAGAACAGCAGCAGCGACAGCCCCGCCGCGAGGGTCGGGACCCTCAAGTAATTCAGCGGCGACACCCGCGGCACCCCATGTGAGGGCCCCGCGCGCCGATTCCTCACCATTGCAAGGGCAGCCATGAGGGAGCGATCGGCCAACGCGTAGAGCGGAAACAGGATCAGGTCGTGACTAATGACCGCAGCGACGAACCACACCGCGATTGACTGCCACCACACCTTCGAGTTCCACAGCGCGTGCGGCCCGAGCACGGTCAGGGCATATCCGGCCAGCGCCCACGCGGCGACGGTGCCCAGGAGATGCAACGGATTACTACCGTAGAAGGCAGCGAAGCGGGCGGTCAGTCTGCGCATATCAACGTTGTCCGAATTCGATGGACCGTACCCATTTGGTGTTGTGCACGCCCGGCAGCGCTGGCACGATGATGCGCGCGGGGTAGCCATGATCGACTGACAGGTCGACGCCGTTGACCCGAAGTGCCAGTAGCGAGTCGGGGTTTCGCACTTGATTAGCCTGCAGGACCGCATGATTGAACGCGCCGCCCCGCTCCAGCGAATACACGGTGGCTCGGGCAGGATTGGGCAGTCCGGCCAGGGCCGCCAGATCGCCGAGACGAACTCCGCTCCACGTCTGGGTGGTCGACCATCCTTCGACGCACGCGATCGGCAGCTCGGCGGTGTGCTGCGGCATCGCTTCCAGGGCGGTCCGGCTCAACAGCGTCTGCCCCGAAGGACCTCGTATGCTAAGCCGCCAATTGGCGCCGATGTCGGCCCGCGTGATTGCGGCGGCCCCAGCGGTCCTGTTGACCTGGAAATCGTTGGGGCCGGTGCCGCGGTTGCGTCCTCGCGGCAATAGGAACGCCGCACGACGGCTGAAACCTCCGAGTGTCTGGCCGGCGGTGAGCACGGCGACGAACAATGCCCCGCCCCCGACCAGCGCGAGCGCGCCGCGTCGACTCATCGTCGGCGGTGCGGGATCGGCGGCGACCAACCCGTCCGCGTCCGGTGGTTCGGGGCGGGTGTCGGCGCGTGAGGTGCGCAATACGGTGCGAAGCGACTGGGAGCGCAGGCCGGTAATCATCCTGGGCAATTTGATCAGCACGTGGATGACGAAACCCGCGATGAATATCCACGCGCCCCAGTAGTGGGCTGTGTAGAAGCTGAACCCGAAAATGTAGTCGTACTGGATGTTGAGCACCCCGGTGATGAGCTCAAAAAGGATCCCGCCCACCAGCATCAGCAATGACAATCGCTCCAGAAGCTGCGCGATCGACCGCAGCGGCGGCCATGCGAACAGCCGTGGAATGACCGACCACAGTTTGGCCAGCACCACCGGGATGATGATCAGACCCAATCCGACGTGCACACCCTGAGTCAGTCGGTAAAGCCACGACGGCCGGGTCGGCCAATCGAACGTGGGCAGTTTGAGCCACCCGACATCGCGAGGGATGGCCTGCCCGAATTGCGGGCCGTACGCGACGTAGGACAGCAGCCCGGTCAAGATTAGAACCGGCAGACCGACAAGCAGCACCGAGCCGAACACCGACGTCAGCCATGGCCCCCGCAGCGGGCTCCGCCACCGCTGCAGCAGGCCGATCCCGAGCGGTCGGTGGCGCTCCAACGCGCGCCAGGCACGTACCGGAAATCCGTAGACCACCTCGCTAGTGTCGTCCTCGACAGCGGTGCCGCACGAATCCTGATGGTTAAGCGCTTGAGCGCCTTTTCGCCGGAGGTGCACGAGCGTGTGTCTGTCGGCTACCGGTCGGCGCCGGAACCGGTGACGGTTGTCAGCACCGCAATCACCCGGGCGTGAATATCGACGACCTGAGTGACGAGGAACCCGGCGGCGCGCGCAATGTCGCCGAGTGAGCCGGCTCCCACGCGCGACCACGGAAACCAATGCCCTAGATATTTTTCGGTTTCCCAGCGCAGTAGTTCGTGACATAGCGCAGTTGCTGCGGCCTCGATCTCGACGATGACAATGCCGCCATGCGCGAGGAGTTCCGCGGCCCGCTTCAAGGTCCGGACCGGGTTCCCGCCGATACCGATGTTGCCGTCGGTGAGCAGAATCTGTTCCCAGTTGCCCTCGGCGGGCAACGGAGCGAATAGGTCGCGGCGGATCGCGGTCCCGCCGCGTCCGCGTGTCATCTCTACCGCGACGGTCGAACTGTCGACCCCGAGTGCGGGAAATCCACGCTGCCGCAGCGAGGCGGTGAATCGTCCAGGACCGCACCCCAGATCCAGAGTCGGGTGCGAAGTGCAGTGGCCGAGTACGTGCTCGTCGGCGAGCCGATCCTGTGGTGTGGTCTGCGGTCCCCCCAGCCAGCGGGCCATCGGCAATTCACGGCAGTGCCCGTGGTGATTGCGGGCCCAGCACGAACCACCCGCCGCCGCTGACCGATAGATCAGGTCAATAGACCGGGCGGTACGCGCCCGGCAGGTGTCACTGGTCATCGTCACTCCTGGAACCACACGGCGCGCACGTCCATCTAGCCACCCGTCCACATCATCGGTGCGTTTAAGTGGTATTCGGTGCTGAGCGCTCTAGGGATTGGCTAACCGCTTCTGGGCTCAGGCCACGCCGGCCCGCGCCAGTTCGGCGATGCGAAACACATCAAGTCGAGCGACTGGCGCTTCGGCGGCCGTGATCAATGCCTCGGTACGGTCGGCGCCGATGTGCGGTGCGGTGACTGCCCGGAACTTGTCCTCAACTCGGGAGTGCAGCCTGGTGAGGTCATACTCAGGCGTTGTGAGATCGCACGCCGTGGTGCGCCGAGCGCCGTCGCGCAGCAGTACCTCAACGCGAGTCGGTGCTCCGGAGATGCCGTCGTCGGTGACGGTCACCTTTTCGCGTAGCGCGATGACGGCCGGGTCGCTGGCCGCCGCGTCGTCGATGACCATCGTCGACCGGCCGAGCGCCGCCATCGCGGCCAGGTGCGCGACGCTGAACTTGACCTCGAGCCCGGTGGTCGGCCTGGGCAGTGCGCAGGTAGCGAATTCCAGTTCGCCCAGATGCACATGGATTTCCGCGATCTCGTCGGCGTTCAGGTCATGCTGCGTGCGTAGCTCACGGATGCCGGCCAGCGTTGAATGGGTCATATAGCAGGACGCGTCGAATTTAAACAGGTTGCTCAAGATGTACCAGCCCATCGGCGGTTCGGCCAGCGCTGCGGCAGAGTCGCACTCTCCGCTCGCGGTGGCGGCGAATCCTTTAGCGCATTCGATCGCTGATTCGTTTGCAGTGAAGTCGTTTCGGGCCAGTAGCGCAGCCAGCAGCCCGTTTTCGCACGCCTTGCCCGCGTGGAACGACTTGGACATCGTGCCCACCATGCAGCCCAGCCCGGCGGCCTGGGTGGCGGCCAGCGCGAGCGCCATTGCGGTGCGTTCTGCGTCGAGCGACAGCAATTTCGCACAGGTCGCGGCGGCACCCAGCGTGCCGATCGTCCCGGTGTGGTGAAAGCCCCGCAGATACGACAGCGGACCCACGGCGGCGGCAACCCGGCAAGCGGTCTCGTAGCCGGCGACAAAGGCGCACAGGAACTCTGGCCCGTTGCTTTGCAGCGATTCGGCCAGCGCCAACACCGCTGCGAGTATTGCCACCGAGGGGTGACCGATGAGCGTCGCGTTCACATCGTCGAAGTCGAGGACATGCGATGAGGTGCCGTTCACCAGCGCGGCCTGCAGCGGGCTCACCCGGATCCCGTGACCGATCACGCTCGCGCCCTTCGCGACGGCGTCCGGCGCGAGCGTCCGCAGCAGTGTCCGCGGGGCCGGTTCGCGGCTGCCGACGATGGTGACGCCGAGCCAGTCCAGCACACACAACCGGGCTATGGCGACAACGTTGTCGGGCAATCGATCGAAACTCAGCCCCGCCGAACGCTCGGCCAAATCCGCCGTCAACCCGGTCACGGGCGCTCGTACGTCCCGGTCAGCACGCCGCGGGCGAGCACGTGCCCGGCCATCTGGTTCAGCAGTGCCTTGGCGGTGGAGACATGATCCGGAATCGGCTCGTCGAGCGCCAGCACGTGGAACCGGTAGCGGTGCGGCCCGTGTCCCGGAATCGGCCGCGGGCCCGCGTATCCCCGGTGCCCCAAACTGCCTGGAATGAAACGCATTCCCGCGGTACCCGGCCGCAACGCGCCCGTGTCGACGTCCTGCATGCGGGGCTCGATCACGGCGATGGTGTGCAGCAGCGGGCGTGGCAGCGGAACGTCGACGTCGTCGATGATCAGCACCAGCTGTCGGACTTCTGGCGGCGGCGCGGTCCAGCGCAGCTGCGGCGAGACATTGTCGCCGACCCCCTTCCCGCCGCTCGACAGCGGCAGCGTGCCGCCGTCGCTGAAGGCGGTGCTGGTGACCGTGATGTCGTAGGGCGCCGTGAAACCCGAACCGGTAAGCGGGCTTCGATCCTCGCCAGCGCGGACATTGCGCAGCAGTCTGCCGACGGCGCCCGTCATGCCCCGCTTCCCTCACCGCGGATCGCCACCGTGCTGGACCGCAGCACGTCACCCAATTCGGCAGGCAGATAACCCTGCGCGGCCAACCGGGGCAATACGCCTCCGCTGGCGATGATCTCGAGAATGAGGTCGGGCAGCTTGGGTACCGACCCCGACGCCCCGGTTGTGTCGTTGCGCCATTCGCCGGTGTCGAGATCGAAGGTGCCCGTGTCGCCCTCGTGAAACACGGTGGTGGCGTCGGGAATCGTCATCGCGGGGAGCCCGGCGTTGACGGCATTGCGGAAGAACAGTGAATTGAATTCCTCGGCGATAAGTCCGGCGACGCCGAGCTCGGTGAACAGCGCCGCGACCGGTCGCGACGACCCCAACCCGAAGTTCTTGCCCGCAACCACGATGTCGCCGGCGGAAACCTGGTCGGTCCACCCGGGGCGTACCTCGTAGAAGATGTGCTTGGCTGCCTCCGGGGGATCCATCTTCATGGCGAAGGCCGGGTACATGGCGTCGGTGTTCAGGTCGTCGCCGAACACCCAGACCTTGCCGGTGATGGTGAGCGTCATGAGGTCGTACTCCTCGCTTCGGTGATGTAGCCGGTGATCGCTGACGCGGCAACGGTTGCCGGTGAGGCCATGAAGATCTGCGCCTCGGGGCTGCCCATGCGGCCGGTGAAGTTCCGGGTGCTCGACGTCAGGCAGACTTCGCCGGGTCCTACCACGCCCATGTGGTAGCCGAAGCACGCGCCGCAGGTGGAGTTGGTGATCACCGCGCCTGCGTCGGCGAGGTCCTGCAGGTAGCCGCGCCGCATCGCCTCGCGATAGACGGCTTGTGACGCCGGAGTCACGAGCAGCCGAACGCCGGCCGCAACAGTCTTGCCGCGCAACACGCCCGCGGCGATCTCAAGATCCTCGAGTTGGCCGTTGGCGCACGAGCCGATGAAAGCCTGATCGATCTTCTGCCTGCCCAACTGCGAGACCGGCAGACCGTTGCGGCTCACGGTGCCGGGCCGGGCCACGTAGGGTTCCAGAGCGGCCAGGTCCACATGCCGCACCTCGCGGTAGGTCGCATCGGGATCCGGTGCGGCAGTCTCATATCCGGTGACGCCGCGCTCCTGCAGGAACGACGTCAGCATCTCGTCGGGCTCGAACGTGCTGAAATCGGCCGATACCTCGGCGCCCTGGGTGGCGATGGTGCGACGGTCGTGCATCGGGATGCTGGCCAGCCCGGGGCCGCCGAACTCCAGGTTCAGGTTCGCGGCGTCGCCGTACTCGTTGGCGATGTGCAAAAAGATGTCCTTGCCGCTCACCGTGTCGGGCTTGACGCCCTCGAGCTGGTAGCGGATCGTCGGCGCGACCTGAAACCAGGTGCGGCCGGTGCACATGATCGAATACACCTCGGCGGGGCCCAAGCCGCGGGCGGCGGTGTTGTAAGCGCCGGCCGCGCAGGTGTGGGAGTCGGTGCAGGCCAATATTTCTCCGGGACGGGCCAGTCCGTTCTCGGCGATGACTTGGTGGCAAATGCCGTGTCTGCCGACGTCATAGAAGCGCTCGATGCCGAACTCGGCAGCGAACTTGCGGGCACGCGGGCCGCCGGCAGCGTCTTTGATGGTCGGTGCGGGTACCGCGTGGTCCATGACGATCGCCAGCTTGTCCGGGTCGTGAATTCGCAGCGGCTCGATCCACATCGTCGCGAACTGCAGGTCGATCAGCACCGTCATGTCGACGTCGACGACGACGGTCTCGCCCACGGACACGTTTTTCACGCCGGCCTTGCGGGCGAAGATCTTCTCGATGACGGTCATGCTCATGGGTGCTCCTCCATGCGTGCGTATTTGGCGTCCAGGGCAAGCCACTCCGCCATCCCGACCAGGTTGAAGAACTCGGCGGGCCCGGTGGGTAGGTAGTCGGCGACGTTGCCACCGTTGAGCTCACACAGGCCCTCCAGCATGCCGAGAACCGCGCGAGCGAGCGGATTGCTGGGATGAATGGCGATGGCGTAACCCAGCTCTTGCAATCGTGTCGCCGACTCCAGCGGTGTCATTCCGCCGAGCACCAGATTGATCAGCAACGGAGCCTCGACATCGCGGGCGATGCGTTCGATCTCCTCGACGCTCTGCGGGGCCTCGACGAAGATGACGTCCGCGCCCGCCTGAGCGTACCGATTCGCCCGCTCGATCGCGGCCTCCAATCCGAGCGGGGCACGCGCGTCGGTCCGTGCGACGACGAGCAGGTGGTCGTCACTGCGGGTGTCGAGCGCGGCGGCCAAAGTTTGTTCGAACTCGGCAGCGTCGATCACGTGCTTGTCGGCCAGGTGTCCGCAGCGTTTCGGGAATGCCTGGTCCTCCAATTGGATTGCGGCGACGCCTGCCTGCTCGTAGAGGCGGACGGTGCGCACGACATTCATCGGCGCGCCGTAGCCGGTGTCAGCGTCGGCGATCAGCGGAACGTCGCCGAGCACGCCGGCCATCATCCGGGCGCGTTCTGCCATCTCGGTGGCGGTGACCAGCCCGATATCCGGCAGGCCGAACCCTGAGGCTGCCACGCCGGCGCCGGTCATATATGCGGCCGGCTGGCCGGTGCGCCGGGCCAGATGTGCTGTTACCCCGTCGAAAACACCTGGAGCGACGATAAGTTCGCCGGCATCGAGCATGTCGCGCAATTTCTGACGGGCCGGTGTCGTGGCCATCTGTTGTCCTTTCAATCCAGTGCGCCCGCGACCGGCGGGGCCAGCAGATCGATGAGGCCGGCGACGTCGTCGAGGTTCTCGAGACCGACCACCGCACGTTCGATGGCTTCGGCGCGCTGGCGGCTCGTGACGCGGTCGGCTAGGGCATGGAACTTGGTCACCAGCTCTTCGTTGCTGACCGGGTCCCACGGCGCGCCATGGGGTGCGACGACCCGAACCTGATGCACGCCGCCGTCCCGGGTGGTCACCACGAGGTCGGTGCGGAACCGTTCGGTCAGCGGGGCTTCGGCCAGTGACTCGTCCAGATGCACCTCGGTGGCGTCGATCAGCGACCAGATGTCGTCGGCGTCCAGGCGCGCAGGGGTGAACTGCTCGGGCAGCGCGTTACCGTCCAGCAGTGCCGCGGCGGTCGCGTAGCCGATGTTCATCTGGGCGCCGATCGCGGTCAACGGCCGGTCGGGTTTCCACCAGCCGTGCTTGTACACGGTCTCGCCGACCGTGATGTCGACCTTCGAGATATCCTCGGGCGCAACCGATTGCCGCAATTGCCGAGCCGCGTCGACGGCTCCGTGCAGGCCGCCCATGACCGCGTAGGACTTGACCATGATGATGCTGGTCTCCCACCGCTCACCGAGTTGCTCGGTCAGCAATGACGCGTCGGGTTGGTGGCCCTCGCCGAAAACGCTGAGGAAGCCACCGTATTCGCGCTCAAAGACTCGCTTGATGCCGGTGTAATTCGCCGCGGCCAGTCCGGCGGCGTAGAAGCCGTTGCGGGCGGCGAACCCATGGTGCATGCGCTTGCTCATCGCCTCGTACTGGGCGGCCATCAACCCCGCGGACTGAGTGCCTGCAAGCCCGAGGGCATCCTCGAGCTGTGCCGGCGACAGCCCGCGCAGCTTGCCGGATGCCATTGCCGCAGAGTGAGTGCCGAACACCGGTCCCGAGTGCCAGCCGCGGTCGAGCATCTGTGTGCCGTGCAGGGTGTAGCCGACGCGCGGTCCGACCTCGAAACCGGCGATCGCCCCAGCCAGAAAGTCCACGCCGGTTGTGGCTCCCGACTGCGCGGCCACCGTCGACAGCAGCGCGGGAATCACCAGCGAGCAGCTGTGCACCGGTGCGATGGGGTGGAAGTCGTCGAGCTCGAATCCCTGGATGAAGGTGCCGTTGAGCACCGCCGCCGCCGGTCCGCTGGTGGACTGTCCGGTGCCGATCACCACGACGTCGCCCTTGTTCTCCAGATCCAGGACAGCGCTGGTGGCCACCCGCGACCAGGGCAGTTGAGAACCGATGAGTGCGCAACCAACGCCGTCGAGCAGCAGGTGTTTGGCCCGCTCGACAACGTCTTGGGGCACGTCGTCGAGCGTGAGGTTCGCCACCCAGGTGGCCAGCTTTCCGGTCGGTCCGTCCGGATCGGTGGCGGCGGTCGGCTGTACCGCGGTCATTGTCGGCCCTCCATCCGTGTTGTATGGTTGTTATACAGATATAACAAATATGAGTCGATTCGGCAAGGGAGTGTGAAAACATTGGTCCTCATGCAGGAGACCAGCGGTGCGGTCGGGCCGGTGACCGTTGGCGCCGGAGTGCCGCTACATCGTCAGCTGTTCCTGGTGTTGCATGACGAGATCGCCCGGGGCGCGCTGGCCCCCGGCGATGCGCTGCCCACCGAGCAGGCACTCTGCGATCAGTTCGGGGTGTCTCGTATCACGGTGCGACGGGCACTGGCCGACCTGGCCGAGCAGGGCTACATCGAACGCCGGCAGGGCGTCGGATCATTCGTCCGTGGACGTGCTGCCTCCGACGCGGTGGCAGCTACCGGCTCCTATATGGACGGTTTGCGTCAAGCTCAATTTCAGACCGCCATCGACGTGGTGGAGAGCGACATTCGCACGCCGCCGCGCCAGATCGGCGAAGCGCTTGGAACATCCGGGCCGATGTTGCACATCCTGCGGGTACGCCGAGAGCGCAGGACCAAAGAGCCGTTGATGGTCACCGAAGCCTGGTTGCCGGAGAGCCTGGCGGTCGCCTTGAGCACCACGGCTTTACAGCGTCAGCCGCTTTACGGGCTACTGGCCGGCTCGGGTGTTGTCGTCGACCGGATGCAGCATGAGATCACCGCCGAAATCGCGGGTCCGCGCAATGCGCAGCTGCTCAACACCGCCATTGGTTCAGCGTTGCTGCGGATCAACCGTGTCGCGTTCGTGGCGGGTTTACCGCATCACTATGTGTCGATCCTGCTCTCGCCCAATCGCAGTCGTGTGCTGATGACCCAGGCCGCCCCCGAGTTGGAAACCGGCGAGGGTCTGGCGATCGCCCATGACGTGCGGCGCGGCTCAAGCTAACGCAGCAGCCCGACGCCGGGGATGAACCGGCCGACACTGGCCGTATAGCCGCGGTAGACCTCGCCGTGTTTGCCCAGCAGATACGGCTCCTCGACCCGGCGCACCTGCAGCTCAAGCGCAGCGACCGCCAGGATCAACCCGGTGATCGTCACAACATTCGGTGTCAGCAGCGCGATGCCGACGTCGAATGTGAGCATCGCAGTGTAGATCGGGTTACGCACCCGTCCGAACATGCCGGTGTGCACCAGCGCGGTCGATTCGTTCTCGTCCACACCGACGCGCCAGGAGTCCCCCATGTCGAGCTGCGCCCGCACGGTTAACACGATCCCCAGCAGCGCCAACATGATTCCCGCGATCTGAATCCCGTCGGCGTGTAGAACGGGCAGGGCAGTGATGACCCCCGACAGCTGCAGCACCGGGCCGACCACCGCAACGACCAACGATGTGACAAAGCCCAGCCCGGCAACCCATTCCGCTGAACCAATGCTGCCGCCGATACCGCGAAACCCGGTCGATCCGGTTCGCCGACGTTGAAGCCAAGTGCGCCAAACGAATCCGAGCAGACCGAACACCGCGAGCAGTACCAAAGCGACCACCGCAGCGGAAATGGGTGACATCGTCACAGCCGTCCGTCGACGCGCAAGTCGGGATGCACCCAGTTCGGGGACCGGCGCTCCCGGAACGCCACCAAGCCCTCGACGGCCTCGGCGCTCTCGATGCTGGCTTCCATCCCGATGCGGTCGTAGAGGCCGAGGTAGTTATCCAGGCTGGACTTGACAACCCGTCGCGCCCCCGGTGCGGTACGGCAACATTGCGCCAGCACCTCCTTGGCGGCAGCCACCAGTTCGTCGTGCGGCACCATCCGCGCGACCATTCCCCACTCGAGGGCTTCCGGCGCCGTCAGCGTCCGCCCGGTCAGCATCAGATCGCGGGTTGGCACAGGCCGTTGACTGCGGAAACCACCGGCTTGGCCGACTTACGCAGCGTGTCGAACGGTGTCACATCCATCGACAGCGCCGATCCCCATCGCATCCAGTTGTCGGCTCCACCGCCGCCCAGGTCACCGCCCGGCGCGAACACGTCACCGGTTCCGGTGATGAGCAACCCCGCCAGATCCGCGTCCCCGTTAACCCGCGAGACGGCGTAGCGGATGCCGAAGTACATGGCCGGTGTCATCGCATTGCGGGCTTCCGGGCGGTCCAGCGTCACGATCGCGAACGGCCCCTCGCGCCGAAACGTCAAGTAGGGCGTTCCGAGCCAGTCGCCTTCGGGCGGGCGTGGGCCGCCATTGTCGCGGGGCTCTCCAGAGGTTGGCGACATTGCGTCTCTCCTTTGCGGCGCGATCCATCCGGTTCCTTATTCCATCAGTCGGGCATGGTCGCGTCCTCGATCGCCTCGTCATACGGTGCGCAGTCCCCGGCGCCGGGCACCAGCGTCGCCAGCGCGCCGGCGGCACAGGCGCGACGCAACGCGTGGTCGTGGCCGTTGGCCCAGCCCGCGGCCAGCACGCCGGCAAACACGTCGCCGGCGCCGGACGTGTCTACCACCGCCACGGCCGGCGCCGCGACGGTCAACTCCCCACCGCCGCCGGCATAGCTGGCGCCGCGGGCCCCGCGGGTGATCACCCGGTGCGGGACCGGCCAAACCCAGTGCGCGGCTTCGGCTTCGTTGACCACCACCACATCCGTCAGCCGGGCCAGTTCGGCCAGCTCGTCGGGATCGCCGCCGGACGGTGAGGCATTGACGATGACGGTCGCTCCGGCCGAGTGGGCTTCGCGGGCGGCTACTGTCGCCGTCGGGACCGGAATCTCCAACTGCAGCAACAGCACATCGCAGTCGGCGACAAGCTCGCGCCGCAAGGCGGAGTCCAGCGCCAGGCCACCATTGGCGCCGGCCGCGACGATGATGAGGTTCTCGCCGGTGGAGTCGACCACGACGACTGCGCGGCCGCTCGGGCCGGGCACGGTAATGAGTCCGTCGGTGCCCACATCGTTCGCGGTCAAGTGCGCGCGCAGTGCGTCGGCCGCCGAGTCGTCACCCACGGCGCCGACGAACTGCACCTGCGCACCGGCGCGTGCTGCCGCGACCGCCTGATTAGCGCCCTTACCGCCGGGTGTCGATCGAAACGACGCCGCCAGCACCGTCTCGCCCGGGTGGGGCAGCGTCTCGACGCCGAACCCCATGTCCATGTTCACGCTGCCCACCACGCATACGCGTGTCATTACGCCGACGGTATGGAGTCGCACCCGGTTGCACAATGGTGCGTTGATAACGGTTTTCGGCAAATCCGATGTCAGTAGGCCATTAGCGCTACGCTGCTGCGTGATCTGGGCTTTCAACGCCCGTCGCCGCTCTGCGACGATGCGGGCCGGTACGGCCCGGTGAGGAGCAGGGCCATCAGACAGCGAAAGGAAGCCGATTGACGCCGCGGCGCTCAACTGATCCGGTACCGGAAGACCAAACGGTTCCGGCCGGTCCGCGCAGGCGACATCGGCGGGCGCTGGCACGGTTCAGCATCCAGTCGAAGATCATCGTGATGCTGCTGGTTTCCAGCCTCGCGTCGTTGGCGGTCATCTGTGTCGTCGAGTACTTCTCTGGCCGTCGTGCCCTGTTGCCCGCTGCCGCTGAACGAATGGTCCAGCTGCGTGAGGGACAGAAGCGGGCGATGGAGATGTTGTTCGCGGACCTGACGGACTCGCTGATTGTGTACAGCAGCGGATCGACCGTCGTCGAGGCGGTTCAGGCGTTCACCGACGGCTTCGACCAACTGGCCAACGCGCCGATCGACCCCGGCCAACAGCAGTCGCTGGTGAACTTCTACGACGACAAGCTGATCAAACCGATCGCGCGGGCAACCGGCGAGACCCTGAGGCTCGGCGCAGTGCTGCCCGATAACAACGCGCAGAAGTATCTTCAACTCCACTACACCATCCCGTCGCACGGAGCCTCAACTCCGCTCAACGACGCGGGTGACGGTAGCGCATGGTCGGCCGCAAATGCCCGCTTCAACAACTACTTTCGCGAGATCGCGACCCGCTTCGAATACCGGGATGCCATGCTGCTCGACGCTCGGGGCAATCTGGTTTACAGCGTGAACAAAGGTCCCGTGCTGGGCACCAATATCTTGACCGGTCCGTATCGCGAGTCCAACCTGCGCGGCGCCTACGAAAAGGCGATGGCTGCCGATTCCGTGGACTTCGTGTGGATCACCGACTTCCAGCCGTTCCAGCCTGCACTGGGGGCGCCCATCGCATGGCTGGTGTCGCCGATCAATTCGGCGGGCAAGACGGAGGGGGTGCTAGCGCTGCCGTTACCGATCTCGAAGGTCAACCGGATCATGACCGCCGACAAGCACTGGGAACCCGCCGGCATGGGGGAGACAGCGGAGACGTATTTGGCCGGTCCGGACAAGCTCATGCGTTCGGACTCGCGGTTGTTCCTGGAGGACCCGGATAAGTACCGGCGCGAGGCCGAGGCAGCAGGGACCCCACCCGACATTGTCGACAAAGCGATCAGGTGGCACGGCACGACGCTGGTCCAGCCCGTGGCGACCGAAGCGCTTCATGCCGCCCAGCGGGGGCAGAGCGGGACGGTTGTCGATACCGGCTACCTGGGAGACAAGGAACTCGCCGCCTACGCCCCGTTGAACGTGCCGAATTCGGATCTGCGCTGGTCGATCTTGGCGACCAGGGACAGCGCTGAAGCTTACGGCCGGATCGGGTCATTCACCCGGACACTGGTATTGACCACCGCGGCATTGGTTTTCATGATCTGCGTGGCCGCGATGCTGGTTGCTCAGATATTCGTGCGGCCGCTCCGGCGGCTGCAAGCCGGCGCGCAGGAAATCAGCGCAGGTAATTACGACGTCATGATACCGCTGACGTCGCGTGACGAGATCGGCGATCTGACTGTTGCTTTCAACGAGATGAGCCGGAATCTGGCGATCAAAGAAGAACTGCTCACCGAACAACGCAACGAAAACGACCGTCTGCTGCTGTCGTTGATGCCCGAGTCGGTGGTGCGGCGCTATCGCGAAGGCGAGCAGACCATTTCGCAAGAGCACCAGGACGTCGCTGTCATCTTCGCCGACATCGTCGGCCTCGACGACATCTCCAACGAGCTCTCCGGTGACGAAATGGTAGGGATTGTCGACGAGCTGGCCCGGGAACTCGATTCGGCGGCGGAAAGCCTTGGCGTTGAACCGGTTCGGACCGTACACAATGGCTACCTCGCCAGCTGCGGGTTGAATGTTCCGCGGTTGGACAGCGTCCCCCGAACCATCGACTTCGCCGTGGAGATGCAACGGATCATCGAGCGATTCAACAGCCGGACGGGCCACCACCTCAGCATTCGGGCCGGCGTCAACACTGGTCACGTCATCAGTGGACTTGTCGGTGGGGCCAGCGTTATTTACGACATGTGGGGCGCCGCGGTAAATCTGGCCCATCAGATGCATACCGGTGCGACGGAGTCGGGGGTCTACGTCACCTCGGAGGTATACGAGGTGATGCGTGACATTCGGCAGTTCACGCCCGCGGGCAGCATCACGGTTGGCGGCTCGGAGCAGCCGATCTGGCGGTTGGCGGAACGCAAGTGAAAATCTTTGACACAGGCTGGTTTTACTGGGCCGTCGGGCTGACCATCGGACTGCCCGTCACATTGATCGGTCTCACCGAATTACACCACGCGCTCGCTCGCAGGCAGAGCGCGCTAGCCCGACCAGTTAACCTGCTGCGCAGCTATCTGGTGCCGCTGACCGGGCTGTTGGTGCTGTTGGTCAAGGTGGCGCAGGTTCCGGCGCAGATCACTTCGGTGCGGATGCTCGCGACGGTGTTCGGCTTCTTAGTACTGGTGCTGGTTTTGTCCGGGCTGAACGCCACGATGTTCGAAGGGGCCCCGCCGGGCTCGTGGCGTGAGCGGGTGCCGACGATATTTCGCGACGTGACGCGGCTTTTGCTGATCGCCGTTGGGCTGGCGCTGATCTTCTCCTACGTCTGGGGAGTGCGTGTCGGTGGCCTGTTCACCGCGCTCGGCGTTACGTCGGTGGTCATCGGCCTGATGTTGCAGAACTCCGTCGGCCAAATCGTGTCGGGCCTATTCATGTTGTTCGAGCAGCCCTTCCGCATCGGCGACTGGCTGGACACGCCGTCGGCGCGGGGACGCATCGTGGAAGCGAACTGGCGCGCCGTTCACATCCAAACCGACCGCGGACTGCAGATCACACCGAATTCGGTACTCGCCGCCACCTCGTTCACGAATCTCAGTCGTCCGCCCGGCGCACACCAGTTGGCGATAACGACAACATTCTCGGTGGCCGATCCGCCCGACCGGGTGCGGCGTCTGCTGTCGCGGGTCGCCGGCACACTGCCGCAATGCAAGGCAGACAGCACACCGACCGCGGTGGCGGCCGGTAGCGGCGAGTACCGCGTCACCATCGCGTTGAAGTCGCCCGCCGAGGACGGCGCGGCGCGGACGACGTTCCTGCGGTGGATCTGGTACGCGGCGCGGCGTGAGGGTCTGCACTTGGATGGCGCCGACGACGACTTCTCCACCCCGGCCCGGGTACAGCTGGCGATGCGAACTGTCGTGGCACCAGCATTGCGGTTGAGTCTCACCGATCAACAGTCCCTGACCTCGCACGCGAGAATCGTTCGATACGGCACCGACGAAGTCGTGCAATTCGCTGGGGAAGTGCCCACCGCGATGACATTTCTGATCCGCGGATGCGTCCGGCTCACTACCGTCGCCGACGACGGTTCTGTCCTGTCACTCAGCGTGCTGGAACCAGGTTCATTCTTCGGGCTGACCACACTGACCCGTCAACCAAGTCTCACTTCGGCCTATGCGCTGGAAGAGTTGACTGCGCTGGAGATCGATCGCGAGCACATCGAAGATCTCGTGATGCGGTCACCGTTACTGCTTCAGGAGCTGGGCCGCATCATCGAGGACCGGCGAAAGGAATCAGCCGCGGCCAGATCCCCCGAGCGCCTTCGCAGCTCAGGATCGTGACGGCGATCGCGTCGCGCGTCGTTGTGCCGATCGTTGTGATTGCAGTTGCCACACTGGCAGCGGCCGGATGGGTCGGCGCCGAACCCCGGGCCACGCAAGTGATCACCGCGGTGCCTGTCGGTCCGAATGGAGAACCGATCAATGGCTACCGAGTGGCACCTTCGCAAGGCAATGGCGACAACGTAGCCGACTGCACCACACCGTCTCCGGCGGCGGTGGCCGACGACATCTACTCCTGCTCACCGAGTGCCGCCAGCGCTGACGTGTGCTGGCCGTCAACACCGGGATCCCTACTGTGCGGGGACGATCCCTGGGGCAAAGAGCTACATCGGGTGAGCTATAACGATTCCCTGGCACAAGTTCGGCCCGTCGCCGCACCGCAACCCTTTGCGCTGCTTCTCGACGACGACACCCAGTGCCGTTTGCGCAACGGAGGCGCCTGGGGCGGACGCCAAGACGGCTATGTTGGGGCCTACATGTGTGGCGCGGCCAATGCGAACCTCGCCGTCCTCGTGTTGCCCAGTCAGGGCGACACCGCCGGGATCGACCGTTCCCTGCCGGCATGGACCGTCAAAATCGGCCAACTCGGATCCCCCACGCGAGACTTCCCGCCGCCCCAAACCCACACGGTGACCACCGCATGGTTCGCCGGCGACTTCGTGCCACTCTGAACCGCGGTGGCCGCTAACGCCGGAGTTGCGATGCTCGACGAGATTTCAGCCGCCATCTAGCGCGTTCCGATGGGTGGCACGGCCCGGTCGACCGGGCCGTGTCAACCGGGCCGTAGGAAGCTCGATACCCTGAGTTAATGAGTGTGCATGCTCCGTCGGCTCCCGACTTGCGCCAACAGGTGCACCACGCCGCCCGCCGGGCGCGGGTCGCCGCCCGCGTGCTGGCCTCATTGCCGACGGTCGCCAAGGACCAGGCGCTATGTGTCGCCGCGGAAGCAATCGTGGCCAACACCGACCGTATTTTGGCGGCTAACGCCGAAGATCTGAACGCGGCGCGGTCGGCGGAGACACCGACCGCCATGATCGACCGGTTGGCATTGGACCCGAAGCGCGTCCAGGGAATCGCCGCCGGCCTGCGGCAAGTCGCCGGACTGCCCGATCCGGTGGGCGAGGTGCTGCGCGGCTATACCCTGCCCAACGGGTTGGCGCTGCGCCAGCAGCGGGTTCCGCTCGGGGTGATCGGGATCGTCTACGAGGGCCGGCCCAACGTCACCGTCGACGCGTTCGGTTTGGCGCTCAAGTCCGGCAACGCCGCGCTGCTGCGTGGTAGTGCGTCCGCGGCGAAGTCCAACGAGGCGCTCGTTTCCGTGTTGCGCGCCGCGCTGAAGGGGGAGGACCTGCCCGCCGACGCCGTCCAGCTGCTCTCGGCCGCCGACCGCTCCACCGTCACGCACTTGATCCAGGCCCGGGGCCTGGTCGACGTGGTGATCCCGCGCGGGGGAGCCGGCCTGATCGACGCCGTCGTCCGTGACGCCCAAGTGCCGACCATCGAGACGGGTGTCGGCAACTGCCACGTCTACGTGCACGATGCCGCCGACCTCGAGATGGCCGAGCGGATTCTGCTCAACTCCAAGACCCGCCGGCCCAGCGTCTGCAACGCCGCCGAGACGTTACTGGTCGACGCCGCGATCGCCAGCCGGGCCTTGCCGCGGCTGATCGGTGCGCTGCAAGACGCCGGCGTAAAGGTGCATCTCGACCCCGATGAGGCCCACTTGCGCCGCGAATACTTGGCGCTGGAGATCGCCGTCACCGTTGTCGATGGTGTCGACGCGGCGATCGCGCACATCAACGAATACGGCACGGGACACACTGAGGCCATCGTTACCACCAATATGGCTGCCGCCCAACGGTTCACCGAGGGAGTCGACGCGGCCGCGGTGATGGTCAACGCATCGACGAGCTTCACCGACGGTGAGCAGTTCGGGTTCGGCGCCGAGATCGGCATCTCCACTCAGAAGCTGCACGCCCGCGGTCCGATGGGACTGCCGGAATTGACCTCCACCAAGTGGATCGTCTGGGGAGACGGCCAGACTCGCCCGGCCTGAATGCTGAGGAGACAACAAAAGTGAGTGTGCCCGCGCGGCCGGTCCCGCTGTTCGCCGATATCGACGAGGTCGAGCGGCGACTGGCTGAAACCGGCTATCTGGTCGATACTGCCACCGCCACTGCGGTTTTCCTCGCCGATCGGCTCGGCAAGCCGCTGCTGGTGGAAGGACCTGCCGGGGTCGGCAAGACCGAACTGGCCCGCGCTGTGGCGCAGGCCACCGAATCCGGTTTGGTTCGCCTGCAGTGCTACGAAGGCGTCGACGAGGCCCGCGCGCTCTACGAGTGGAACCACGCCAAGCAGATACTTCGTATTCAGGCCGGGTCCGGGGACTGGGACCAGACCAAGATGGACGTGTTCAGCGAGGAGTTTCTGCTGTCCCGGCCGCTGCTGACCGCGATCCGGCGTACCGAGCCCACCGTGCTGCTGATCGACGAAACCGATAAGGCCGACATCGAAATCGAGGGTCTGCTGCTGGAAGTGCTCTCCGACTTTGCGGTGACGGTCCCCGAGCTGGGCACCATCACCGCCGAACGCGCGCCGTTCGTGGTGCTGACCTCCAACGCCACCCGCGAGCTGTCCGAGGCGCTCAAACGCCGTTGCCTCTTTCTGCACATCGACTTTCCCAGCCCCGAGCTGGAACGCCGCATCCTGCTGTCCCGCGTCCCCGAACTGCCCGGACACATCGCCGATGAGTTGGTGCGGATCATCGGGGTGCTACGCGGGATGCAGCTCAAGAAGCTGCCGTCGGTGGCCGAGACCATAGACTGGGGACGCACGGTGCTGGCGCTGGGCATGGACACCATCGACGACGCGACCATCGCCGCCACACTGGGCGTGGTGCTCAAACATCAGTCCGATCACCAACGCGCCACCGGCGAACTTCGGCTGAACTAGGGGGATTGATGGCCGTCCGCCGCGTTCGTCCCAGCCATCCGCTTGCCCCGCACGGCCTACCGGGTCACCTGGTGGGATTTGTCGAAGCACTTCGCGGACAAGGTATTTCGGTTGGCCCCTCGGAGACGGTGGATGCCGGCAGGGTGATGGCGGTCCTTGGTCTCGGTGACCGGGAGGTGCTGCGCGAGGGCCTCGCTTGTGCGGTGCTACGCAGGCCTGAGCACCGTGAGACCTACGACGCGATGTTCGACCTGTGGTGGCCCGCCGCGCTGGGTGCACGTTCGGTGGTGACAGAAGAGGCCGAGGCCGATCCCGAGATCCAGTTGCCGCCGGACGACGTCGAGGCGATGCGGCAGATGCTGCTGGATCTGCTCACCGACAATGCCGACCTCGCTGACATGGATGAGCGGCTGCTGGCGATGATCGCGCAAATCGTTGACGCCTACGGCAGGTACAACTCGAGCCGCGGCCCGTCATACTCGTCGTATCAGGCCCTCAAGGCGATGGCGCTGGACGAGTTGGAAGGCAAGCTGCTCGCGGGTCTGCTGGCTCCGTACGGCGACGAACCCACGCCGACCCAGGAGCAGATCGCCAAAGCGCTTGCCGCGCAGCGGATCACGCAATTGAGAAAAATGGTCGACGCCGAGACCAAGCGACGTACCGCCGAGCAACTCGGCCGTGACCACGTCCAGATGTACGGCATCCCGCAGCTGGCCGAGAACGTCGAATTCCTGCGCGCTTCGGGTGAGCAGCTGCGCGCAATGCGCAGGGTGGTGCAGCCGCTGGCCCGCACCCTGGCCACCCGGTTGGCCGCTCGCCGGCGGCGTGCCCGTGCGGGGGCGATCGACCTGCGCAAGACATTGCGCAAGTCGATGTCAACCGGCGGCGTGCCGATCGACCTCGTGCTGCGCAAACCGCGCCCGGCGCGCCCCGAACTGGTGGTGTTGTGCGACGTGTCGGGGTCGGTCGCCGGCTTCAGCCACTTCACCCTGCTGTTAGTGCACGCACTGCGCCAGCAGTTTTCCCGCGTTCGGGTATTTGCCTTCATCGACACTGCCGATGAAGTGACCCACCTGTTCGGCCCGGATGCCGACTTGGCCGTGGCGATCCAGCGGATCACCCGGGAAGCCGGCGTCTACACCCGCGACGGTCACAGTGATTACGGCAACGCGTTCGTCTCGTTCATTCAGGCGCACCCGAACGTGCTGTCACCGCGCAGCTCGTTGCTGGTGCTCGGTGACGGCCGCACCAACTACCGCGACCCGGCCACCGACATACTGGCTCACATGGTGACCGCCAGCCGGCACGCGCACTGGCTCAACCCAGAGCCCAAGCACCTCTGGGGCAGCGGCGACTCGGCGGTACCCCGCTACCAAGAGGTGATCACCATGCACGAATGCCGCTCCGCCAAGCAGCTGGCGGCGGTGATCGACCAGCTGCTGCCGGTCTAACCGCGGCCTCAACCCCCGTTACACCTTGGCGCTGTCGCTCGAAGGCGGGCAAACCGGACATCCCTCGTCGTTGACTTACGGGCGTGGCAGATGTGACGCCAGTCTGTCCACGGGATCTGAGCCGCGCCACGCCGCTCAAGTAAGCTGGCAAACCATGCAAAAGCGGCGGCTGGGAGTGATGGGTGGGACGTTCGATCCCATCCACAATGGCCACCTGGTCGCGGCCAGCGAGGTGGCCGACCTGTTCGACCTTGACGAAGTGGCGTTTGTGCCGACCGGTCAGCCCTGGCAGAAGAGCCGTCAGGTGAGTGCGGGCGAAGACCGCTACCTGATGACCGTGATCGCCACTGCGGCCAACCCCCGATTCTCGGTCAGCCGGGTCGACATCGACCGCGGCGGGCCCACCTATACCAAGGACACATTGCGAGAGTTGCACACCCTCAACCCCGACTCCGACCTTTACTTCATCACCGGCGCTGACGCGCTCGCCACCATCCTGTCGTGGCAGGACCTGGAGGAAATGTTCGCAATGGCGCGATTCGTCGGGGTCAGCCGGCCGGGCTACGAATTGGGCCGCGAACATCTCACCGGCGTCCTCGACGGGTTGCCGGAAGACGCGTTGACGTTGGTCGAAATCCCCGCGCTGGCAATTTCGTCCACCGACTGCCGTCGGCGTGCCGCAGAAGGACGCCCGCTCTGGTATCTGATGCCCGACGGCGTCGTGCAGTACATCTCCAAACGCGAGCTCTACTGCAAGCCCCGGGACGACACGTGACGGCCACCGCGGAGGCGATCGAGATGGCCGCGGTCGCCGCGCGCGCGGCGGCGTCGAAGCTTGCCGAGGATGTCGTCGTCATCGACGTTTCCGGTCAGCTGGTCATCACCGACTGCTTCGTGATCGCCTCGGCGTCCAACGAACGGCAGGTCAACGCCATTGTCGACGAAGTCGAGGAGAAGATGCGCCGGGCTGGCTACAAGCCCGCGCGGCGCGAGGGCGCCCGTGAAGGCCGCTGGACATTGCTGGACTACGTCGACATCGTCGTGCACATCCAGCACCAAGACGAACGCAATTTCTATGCGCTGGACCGGCTCTGGGGTGACTGCCCGGTGCTGGCGGTGGACCTGTCAGCGGACTCTGCGAGCCGGTCATGAAGACGCGTCGGCTGGTGATGCTGCGGCACGGGCAAACCGACTTCAATCTCGGCAGCCGAATGCAGGGCCAGCTGGACACCGAGCTGACTGAGCTGGGCCGCGCCCAGGCGGTTGCCGCAGCCGAGGCGCTCGCCAAACACCAGCCGCTGCTGATCGTGTCGTCGGATCTGCGACGCGCCCACGACACCGCCGTCGCGCTGGGGGAGCGCACGGGCTTGCGGGTGCAGGTCGACAACCGGTTACGCGAGACCCACCTCGGCGACTGGCAGGGCATGACGCACGCCGAGATCGACGCCGTCGCGCCGGGCGCCCGGCTTGCCTGGCGCGAGGACGCCACGTGGGCGCCACACGGCGGCGAGAGCAGGGTCGACGTGGCCGCGCGCAGCCTGCCGCTGATCGCCGAGCTGGTCGCCGGTGAACCCGAATGGGGTGCCGACGAGGAGCCGGCGCGGCCGGTGGTGCTGGTCGCCCACGGTGGGCTGATCGCGGCGCTGACAGCTGCGCTGCTACGGCTGCCGGTTGCCAACTGGCGCGTGCTGGGCGGCATGGGCAATGCCAGCTGGACGCAGCTGGCCGGACACTCCGACGCGCAGATTGACGCCGACAACGCCGATGACATTCGCTGGCGCCTCGACGTGTGGAACGCTTCGGCGCAGGTCGCGGGCGATGTCCTCTGAGCAACGGCGGCGTCCGGCGCTGCTGATCTTCGCCGATTCACTGGCCTACTACGGACCGACCGGTGGCCTGCCCGCAGACGACCCACGCATCTGGCCCAACATTGTTGCCTCGCAGCTAAATTGGGATCTGGAGCTGATCGGCCGCATCGGCTGGACGTGCCGCGATATCTGGTGGGCGGCGACTCAGGACCCGCGGGCGTGGGCGGCGTTGCCCCGCGCCGGGGCGGTGATCTTCGCGACGGGCGGAATGGATTCGCTGCCGTCTCCGCTGCCGACGGCGTTGCGGGAACTCATCCGCTACGTACGGCCGCCGTGGCTGCGGCGCTGGGTTCGTGATGGCTACGGTTGGGTGCAGCCGCGGCTTTCTCCGGTGGCCAGAGCCGCGCTGCCGCCGCAGCTGTCCGCTGAATACCTTGAACAGACGCGTGGCGCAATCGATTTCAATCGTCCCGGTATTCCGATCGTGGCGTCGCTGCCGTCGGTGCACATCGCCGAGACCTACGGGAAGGCCCATCACGGCCGGGCCGGCACCGTCGCGGCGATCACGGGCTGGGCTCAGCAGCACGACATCCCGCTGGTTGACCTGAAATCCGCCGTCGCCGAACACGTTATGAGTGGTCGGGGCAACCCCGACGGTATCCATTGGAACTTCGAAGCCCACCAGGCGGTCGCGGAGTTGATGCTCAAGGCGCTGGCCGAGGCCGGCGTGGAAAACGAGACGCCACACAATCAAACCGAGAAGCCGCGCGGCTGAATTCATATGGCTGTCGTGGTAGTGACTGACTCGTCGGCGCGCCTTCCCGATGACCTGCGCTTGCAGTGGGGAATACGTCAGGTGCCCTTGCACATCCTGCTCGACGGCAGCGACCTGCGTGACGGCGTGGATGATGTTCCCGACGACATCCACGATTACAGTCAGGCCACCACCGCCGCCGCCACGCCGGCGGAACTCGGCGAGGTGTACCGGCAGGCGCTGGCCGACAGCGGAGGCGATGGAGTAGTGGCGGTGCACCTCTCGGCGGCGCTGTCGGGAACCTTCGGCGCCGCCGAGACCACTGCGGTCGAAATCGGTCCAGCGGTGCGGGTGATCGACTCGAAATCGGCTGCGATGAATACGGGTTTCGTCGCGCTGGCCGCCGCCCGGGCGGCCGCCCGCGGCGCCGACCTGGCCACCGTCGCGGAGTCTGCCGCCGCGGCGGTGGCGCGCAATTACGGGTTCATCGTCGTACACCAGCTGGACAACCTGCGGCGAAGCGGGCGGATCGGCGGCGCCGGTGCGTGGCTGGGCACCAAATTGTCGCTCAAGCCGTTGCTGCGTATCGATGATGGCAAACTCGTTCTGGCGCAACGTGTTCGGACGGCCAACAAAGCGGTCGCGACAATGATCGACCGGGTGTGTGAAGTCGTCGGAGAGCGCTCAGCCGCGATTGCGGTGCACCACGTCGCCAACCCCGACGGAGCGGCCGACCTGGTCGCCGCATTGGCCGAGTGCTTGCCTGCGGCTAAGCCGACCGTCGTCACGGACCTGGGTCCGGTGCTTGCCTTGCACGTCGGCGCCGGCGCGCTCGCGGTATGTGTCGAGGTGGATGCGCCCGACTAGCTCACGATCTCTGCACCGCTAGCGGCGCGGTGTTGTCTTCCTCGGCGGCTGCCCCCACTGGCTTCGGTTTGGCGTTGTCACCGCGGGGGTGGACAACCTGCGGCCACCAGAACCAGCGGCCCAGTAGGGTCGCCAGGGAGGGCATCAACAGTGTGCGCACCACCAGGGTGTCGAGCAGCAGGCCGATGCAGACGGTCGAGCCGAACTGGCCCAACACGGTCAGCTCGCTGCCCAGCATCGCCGCCATGGTGAAGGCGAACACCAGACCCGCCGATGTCACCACCGCGCCGGTGCCGGCCATCGACCGGATGTATCCGGTCTTGAGTCCGGCGTGAATCTCTTCGCGGAACCGGGAGACCAGCAGCAGGTTGTAGTCGGAGCCGACGGCCAACAGGATGATGACCGAAAGCGCCAACACGATCCAGTGGACGTGTACACCGAACAGGTCTTGCCAGATCAACACCGACAGTCCGAAGGACGCCGCGATCGAGCTGCTGGCGGTCCCGACGATGACCAAGGCCGCCACCACGCTGCGGGTCAGCAGCAACATGATCATGAAGATCAGCGTCAACGCCGAGACCACCGCGATCATCAGGTCGTACTTCTCGCCGTCGGCCATGTCGCGGAAGGTCGCCGCGGTTCCGCCGAGATAGACCCTGGCGTCGGACAGCGACGACTGCTTGAGTCCCTCCTGGGCGGCGGTTCGCTCGGCCGACACCCGGGCGATGCCCTCGGGTGTCATTGGATCACCCTGGTGAGTGATGAAGAACCGCACCGACTTTCCATCGGGGGAGAAGAACATCTTCACGCCGCGAAGGAATTCCGGGTTGCCGAACGCTTCGGGCGGCAGGTAGAAGAAGTCGTCGTTCTGCGAGGCGTCGAAGCTTTGGCCCATGACGATCGACGTGTTGCTCATCGCCTCGATTTGATTGATCATCGCCTCAAAGGTGCTGTGTAAGGTCAGCGTAATTGCGCGAGTGGTTTTCAGCGATTGGATCTGCGGCGGCAAGATCGCGGCTATTTCGTGCGTGAGCACGTCCACAATCCCGATGTCTTTTGACACGCCCTGCAGCTTTTCATCAAGTTGATCGATTCCGTCCAATGCGTCGAACAGCGACCGGAAGGACCAGCAGACGGGAATATCGAAGCAGTGTTTCTCCCAGTAGAAGTAACTGCGGATCGGGCGGTAGAAGTCGTCGAAATCCGCGATGTGGTCGCGCAATTCGTTGGTGACGTCCACTATTTCTTTTGTGAGACGGGCCGTGTCATGAGTCGTGTCGGCCAGCTGATTCGTGATCTTAAATAGCTTCTCCAGGTAATCTATTGTGATCCCCAACTCGTCGGCCATCTTCAGGATGTCGTTCATTCGGTCCTTCAGAAAGCCCATGTTCTGCATGGTCGTCTGGCTTTGAACGCTGTTCTGAAACGGGATCGAGCTGTGCTGAATGGGAATCCCCAAGGGTCTGGTGATGTCCTGGATCATCGCGATACCGACTGTGCGGATCTCGTTTTTGGCGACCTTGTCCAGCACCAGCATGTCGGCCGTGTTGCGCATGTCGTGGTCGGCCTCGATCATCAGGATGTCCGGATTCATGCGGGCCTCGGAGAAGTGCCGGTCGGCCGCGGCATACCCGAGGTTGGCCGGTGCCCACTTGGGCAGGTAATGGCGGTCGTTGTAACTCGGCTTGAACCCGGGCAACGCGACCATGCCGACCAGGACGACCGCCGCGCTCACCGCGAAAATCGGTGCGGGCCAACGCACGACCGCGGTGCCTACCCTCCGCCACAGTCGACCGCGGGACTGGCCCTTCTTCTCGAACAGCCCAAAACGGCTGCCCAGGAAGACGACTGCCGGGCCCAATGTCAGGCCGGCTGCGACCACCACGAACATGCCGATGGCCACGGGTGGGCCCATGGTGTTGAACCAGGGCAGCCGCGCGAAGCTCAGGCAGTACGTCGCGCCGGCGATCGTCAGGCCCGAACCCAGCACAACGGGGGCAACTCCACGAAATGTCGTGTAGTAGGCGGTCTCCCGGTCTTCGCCGGCCACGCGCGCTTCCTGATACCGGCCGATGAGGAAGATCCCGTAGTCCGTCCCGGCGGCAATCGCCAGCATCGTCAGGATGTTCGCGGCGAAGGTGGTGAGCCCGAATGCGTTGTTATAGGCCAGCACCGCGACGACCCCCCGTGCGCACGCCAGCGCGACGAAGGTCATGAACAGCTGGATCAGCGTGGTGACGATCGAGCGGTAGACCAGTAGCAGCATGATCGCGATCGCGGCCAAAGTGAACAGCGTGATTTTGGCCAGGCTGCCGTTGCCGATGACGTGCATGTCGTCGGATAGCGCCGCGGAACCGGTGACATAGGCCTTCACCCCGGGCGGTGCGGGTTCGTCGTCGACGACCTTGCGGACGGCCTCGACGGAGTTGTTGGCTTTTGTGGTGCCCTGGTTACCGGCGATGTTGACCTGCACGTAGGAGCCCTTGGCGTCGGCGCTCTGCGCGCCCGCCGCGGTGAACCGGTCACCCCAGAAGTCCTGGATGTGCTCGACATGCTTAGTGTCCGCGCGGAGCTTACGCACGATGTTGTCGTAGTAGCGGTGTGCGGCCTCGCCGAGTGGCTGCTGGCCTTCCACGACGACCATCACCGTGCTGTTGGAGTCGAACTCGTGGAAGTTGTGTCCCATCCGCATCATCGCCTTCATCGACGGCGCGTCAAGGGGAGCCATCGGCGCCGAATGCGCCTCGCCGACGACTTCCAGCTTCGGGACGGCGACGTTGACGAGGACGGTGACGGCGACCCAGCCCAGGATGATCGGGATCGCAAAGATGCGGATGAAGTGCGGGATAACGGGTCGGTGGGGGCGCCCGGATCCGGTGCGCTCGGTTGAAGGGGTGCTGGCGTTGTCTAAGCGCCGCTCCTCACCGTCGCTTCGCGATGCATCGTCGCCGGCGCGGGTCATGCGGACTTCACCAGGCAGTAGGTTTGCGCGTTGACTCCGTCTGCGCTCTGATGCTCGCGGAGGACGCCGTCGACAGTGATGCGGCAGCTGATGTGGTGAGCGTCGGTCTGGGCCATGATGTTGGCGCTGACCGCGGGCAGCGTGGTGGAAATCGTGTACGACCACGGCAGCGGCGCGCCGTTGACCTGGTGTGTGTTCGCGTCGGCGTCCCAGTAGTTGAGATTCGCGGTGCTGCCGGGGGGCCCGTCGACCTCATACTTCACGACCTTCGGGTTGAACTGCACGATCTTGATCCCGGCCCCCGCGTTCGCGTTCAGGTCCTGCGAGCCGAACACTTTGTGCAGACGCGAGACCACAAGCCCGGAAACCGACAGAACGACCACCAGAAGCAACGGTATCCACCAGCGCTTGAGCAAACCGCCAATCGAAATCGCTTTCACTCGGTCTCCTCCCGCCGGCCCGTCCGCAGTCTTTCCGTGCCGATTGAGCTCATGGCCCTCAGTCATCATCGCCGATGACGAGAACCTTCGCTCGGCTAACTATGCTAGACGGTAGGGCACGTCCGCGTTCCGCTAGGTCCACTTCATCTGCCTAAGGACTCAAATGCTGCGCCGTCGCGCGGCCGGTGACGGGCGGCAAGTCGGCCAGCGTCACGATCCCGGGCCTGGCCGCGACGACCGCCGGCACGGCGTTGGTGACCGGCATCGCGGTGTAGATCATGCCCAGACCCATGAATCCCGGCTCGGTCCAACCCTTCGGCGGCAGGCAATGGATCACCGTGCGCATGTTGGGCACGCCAAACACCTGTATGACGTGGCCGTGTTCGAGCGGCTTCGGGGGCGTCACGTGCTCGCCCATGATCCAGTTGAATCCGACGCTGACCACGTTGCGGTCGTCGACCCAGCCGCGGTGATAGCCATACACGCCGCCCACGGTTCCGGCTGGGATCTTCATAAATCCCAGGTCGGAGTCGGCGGTGGCCGCGGTGAACGTGACGTCGAAGGTGATCTTGTCTAGCGGCGCGCCGATCGCATCGGCCATCAGCGCGGCCGACTCGGCGAAGACCTCACTTTCGCGTCGCACATTCTCGGCCAGCCCCGGCGTATCGGGATCCTGCGAGAAACCCATCGCGGTTTGAGTTTCCGCGGACTCATAGGTAGAGCAGTCCACCGATTCGGTGATGCGGATCTCGTCGACGCGTTCGCAGGAGCCGCTGAGCACCATGCCGACCAGGTTGGTCATTCCGGGGTGCGCACCGCTGCCGAAGATGGTCGATCCACCCCGCTCGCAGGCGTCGAGGATCCGCTGCCGGTCCTGCGGGGTCTGCTTGCCACCGGTGATCCAGGCCGCGCTGGAGCACACATTGACGCCCGACTCGAGCAGCCGAACCAACTCGTCGATGTTGGGCCACAACGGGTTGTAGCAACAGGCGTCGGGCCGCAGTGCCAGCAGCGCATCGATGTCGTTGGTGGCCGTCACTCCTGTGGGCTCAGGCCACCCGGAGAGTTCGGCGGCGTCCACGCCGACCTTGTCCTGCCCATGGGCGTAGACACCGACGAGTTCCATGTCGGGTCTGCCGATGATGGCGTGCAGCGACCGCCGCCCGATGTTCCCGGTGGTCCACTGGATCACGCGAAACGGACGGTCTGCGCTGGTGGTGCTCATCGGGGGCTCCTTTGCCGGTGCGATTGGACTCATTATGTTCAACCCGGCCTGCGTGCACGCGAGCCGGGCGTCCAGGTAGCCGACCGGCTTAGGCGTCTAGACGAGTGAATTGGTCTTGGCGGTACTGCTCGACGCACGCAGCGCGCCGGATCTTGCCGCTCGTCGTGGTGGGAATCGACCCGGGCGGTACCAGCACGAGGTCACCGACACTCAAGCCATGCACGTTGGATATCGCCGAGGTGACGTCGCTTCTGACGCAGGAGAGCCAGTGCATCGCCTGCTCGGTTGAATCGCCTCGCTTCTTGAGCTCGATGATGGTGACCAGATTCTCAGTGCTATCCAGCGGGACCGATATCGCCGCGACCCGACCACCGGTGATCTCTTGGACCGTCGCCTCAATGTCCTCGGGATAGTGATTGCGCCCACGGATGATCAGCAGATCCTTAATACGCCCGACAATGAAGAGCTCACCCTCGAAGATGAAACCCAGGTCGCCGGTTCTCAGCCAGGGTTCGTTGGGCGTGCCGGGCGACGGGTCGAGAAGCGTTGCGCCAAAGCAGCCCTGCTCCTCCGGCGGCTTGCGCCAGTAGCCGCCGGCGACGTTGGCGCCGTGTATCCAAATCTCGCCGACCAGGCTGTGCGGGCACTCGCGGTGGGTGTCGCTGTCCACGATTCGCACGGTAGGTGATTGCGGCACTTTGTATTTGACCAGCGCTGCGCCGGTGCCGGCGACACTCCGTTGAACGCGGCCAGCGGACAGCTCCGCGACATCGAAGTGAACCGCCTCTGATACTTCACTCCAGGTGCCAGCCGCCACGAAGACGGTTGCCTCCGCCAAGCCATATGAAGGGCGCATCATATAGTCCCGAAAATTGAAGTGCGCAAACCGATCAACGAAGCGGTGCAATGTTGCCGGCTCGACACGTTCGGCACCGCTGATGATGCCTAGCACCCCGCCGAGGTCGAGCCCGGCCAGGTCACCGTCGGTTGTTTTGCGGGCGGCCAAGTCAAAGGCGAAGTTTGGCGCCGCCGACCACGAATGAGGATTCTCCGCCAGAGATCGCACCCATCTGGCCGGCCTCTCGAGGAACGAAACCGGGCTCGTCAGCTCGCCGCGATAGCCGCCCAGGATTGGTGCGCAGACTCCCAGCACCAAACCCATGTCATGGTAGAAGGGCAACCACGACACAATCGTGGCGTGCGTTGGGGCTTTAAGGTGGGAGTCCGCGAAAAAGCTGCGCATCAGCTGCTCGAAGTTCACCTGGAGGTTGCGGTGCGAGATCATAACGCCGGTCGGCAGTCGGGTCGAACCTGAGCTGTATTGCAAGTACGCGATGTTGGGCAAATCGGTTGTCTGAAGGCTTGTTCCGTTATCGACGCCGACATTCAACGAATCGATTTCGACGATCTTCGGAGGATGGTCTATACGTGATTGATCAACATAATCGCCGACGTCTTCCGCGACCGCGGAGGTTGTGAGGACAACTGAGGGCGTTGTATCGGCAAAGACCGCGCCCACCCGCTCGTGACTCGAGCCGCGGTGCGGCAACGGGAGCGGAACTGCGATGAGCCCGGCCTGCATGGATCCCAGGAATGCCACGATGTAATCAAGGCACTGGGGAGCCAGGATTACTGCCCGGTCTCCGGCCGACCCATAACGGCTGAGCTCGCGGGCCACATTCAGTGTTCGGCGGGATAACTGCGACCAGGTGAGACTCTCGGGAACACCCGCCCAGTCGTTCTCGTAATCGGTAAAAGTGAACGCCACGTCATCGGGCCGCATGCTGGCACGTCCGTGCAGCATCGACAGAATAGATGACTGAGACATAGCGTCAGATTACTTCCGTACAAGTAGTCGAAATTGTGGGCTTGGAATCAGTGGTCGGCTTCGCCTGCGCCGTGCGACAACACGGACATTGCACCGCTGAGGATCTGCGAGAACGGGTCAGCGCCGCCACCGAATGTCGCCTGGTTGGCCGGCGCAGTGACGGCCGCGGGGTCGAAGCCGTGCACCGGGTCCACCTGAACCGGAGCCGTCGACGGGTCGTCGTTTCGCGCGTAGCCCGCGTTCACCCGGGGAGTCAGGATTGCGTCGAGTTTGTTCAGCGTGTCTTCCTGGATCCCGATGTAGGCCAGCGGCATGACGAGAGGAAGGTGCTTTTCCGGCACCATGATCGTCGTTTCTTTCGCGCCCCTGGAGTTGATCGTGGTTCGGATGTTCTGCGGCGGCACCATGCTCGGGTTCGTGAACGCCACCGCGGTGTGACCCGTGGCGAGACCCATCAGCGTGTTGGCGAGGGCGAACATGTTGTCCGGCCGGTCGGGGAAGTCCGCGATCGAGTCGTATGCAGCCACGAACCTGTTGGTGTCGTACTGACTCTCGTACGGCGGTGGCATGGTGTAGTCGAGCGCGGGAACAACGCTTCCGACCGGGAACATGGCGGTCAAGAAACTCTGGCCGAAGGCGTGATGCCCAATTGGGTCGCCGAACGTGGCGAAGTTCAGCGTGTTCGGCGGAGGAGCAGCCGGGTCAGTCGCCAGCCGAGCCTGCGCGCCATCGACCACGAACCCGCCTTCGGACAAGCCGATCGCCGTACCGGGGCGACCGGTTTTGATCGCCGCATCGAGGTTGTCCACGCCCACGTCGACCGACTCGCCGACGCTGGGGCCGTCCACACCCAGGCCCGGGAACAGCTGATCGATTTTGCCGATGCCCGGGAAGAGTCGCTCGGCCACGTGCCCCTGAACCTGGCCTGCCGGGTAGCGGACGATTTCGCGCTTCTGGCCGGGGAACCATTGGGCACCCTCCTGGCGAATGTATTCGTCGTAGGGAATGCCCAGAACGTGAGCGCCTCCCAGGGCGAACGCCGTCTGGTCACCCGGCGCCCCGGGAGTCGGCGGCCCGCCGATGGGGGTGTCGTCGGCCGTCGCGGTCCCGACGCCCAAACATGTTGTGGCGCTGACAGTTACCAGCGCTGCAACCCCCGCGAGTAGTTTCTTCATACCTACTCCTGACCCCTCGGCTTCGTCTCGTAGTCTCACATACATCACCCGCGCGCGCGAACCCGTCCCGGCCACCAGTTTGCCTGGCCGACCAGCGCGGCGATGGCCGGCACCGTGATGGTCCGTACCAAGAAGGTATCCAGCAAAATCCCCACACCGATCACAAAACCGCCCTGGACCACGGTGCCGATGCTGGAGAACAAGAGACCGCACATCGAGGCAGCGAAGATGAGACCTGCCGCGGTGATCACGCCGCCTGTCGAACTCAGGGTGCGAATGATGCCGTATCGCATGCTGTGCGGAGACTCGTCGCGCATTCGCG
>NZ_DATMLH010000209.1:0-2742 GCF_035570115.1 Mycobacterium sp. | reverse complement strand
CGATCAGGCGTGGGAGGTGCTGGGGCCGCACCTGCTGCACGACGCCGTGACCGCCGCGTCCTACCGCCCGCACGACGACTCGGTCGCCAGCATTACCCGTGCCGACAACGTGACGGCACTGCGGGAGGCGGAAGGTCCCTACCGGGTATTCACCCTGGAGGAGGCAACCGACTACATCCGCAGCGGGCGGCCGCTGCCGCTGCACCCGCTATGCGGCGGCATTCCGCCAGAGGTGGCGTGGCACCATCTGGAGCTTGCGGCCGCGGCGACTGCGCGGGCGCAGTCCGAGTGAAGGAGAACGTCTGTGCCGTCTTCGGTGACAACTTCTTCTTCTTCAATACCGGTCCGTACCGTCGTGTGGTCCACCGGAGGAGTCGGCGCGCACGCGATCGATGCGATCAGACGCCGTCCGGACATGAAACTGGTTGGCGTATGGGTGCATTCGCCCGAAAAGGTAGGAAAGGACGCCGGCGAGTTGGCCGGTGGCGAGCCGATCGGCGTGACGGCAACCAACGACGCCGATGCGCTGATTGCGCTTGCACCCGATTGCGTGGTCTACGCCGCGAGTGGTCCCGAACGCGATGCCGCCGCGGTACGTGACTACGTGCGACTGCTAGAGGCCGGCGTCAACGTCGTGTCGACCTCGTCGACGAGCCTGGTCTACCCCCCGTCGTACTTCGCTCCGGATTGGCGAACCCAACTCGAAGCAGCCGCCGCCGCCGGCCACGCGTCCTTGTATGTATCGGGTATCTTCCCCGGTTTCGCATCCGACCAGCTTGCGCTGCTGATGAGCACCCAGTCGAAGAACATCCGCAGCATCACGGCCAGCGAGGTCGCGCTGAACGACCACTACCCGGTCGCAGACGTGATGATGGATGGAATGGGCTTCGGTCGACCGCTGGACTTCGAACCGATGTTGAAGACACCGGGTTTCATCGAGATAGCTTGGAAAGCACCGATATACCTCATGGCGCAGGGTCTCGGCGTCGAGGTGCAAGAGGTGCGAGGATACCTTGATCGGCAATTGACCGATCGCGATATTGAGGTGGCATTCGGCACCATCCCGGCAGGCACCTGCGGCGCCGTACGTACCCGCGCCGCGGGCGTGGTCAACGGCCGGGAAGCAATCGTGATCGAACACATCATCCGGATGGCGCGTGACGTCGCACCCGACTGGCCACAGTCGGAATTCGACGCGACCTACCGGGTCGACATCGTCGGCGATCCGGACATCCACTGCGAGATGACCCTCGGCGAGGCCGAAGGCCACGGCGCCGGGCGAGCCGCAATGGCATCGACGGCCATGCGCGTCGTCAACGCGATCCCGTATGTCATCGACGCCGCGCCCGGGCTGCTGAGCTCACTGGATATCCCAATGACCCTGCCGCGAAACGCTTTCGACTGACCTACTGGGGTTGGGCTAGTGGGCACCCGCCAGCGCGGGCCGGGGTGTGAACGTGAGGTGCAATTCGGACAGTCCACGCAGGATGTAGGTCGGCTCGAAGGTGTAGCGACGCTCGTCAGCCGGTCCGTGTTGGGTTTCGCTGATCGTGATGTCGGACATCCGGTCCAGGATGCGCTCGATCGAGACGCGGCCCTCGACTCGGGCCAGCGGTCCGCCGGGGCAGGAATGCACTCCCCGGGCGAACGCCATGTGCTCGCGGACGTTCTTGCGGTCGAGGCGGAATTCGTGCGGGTCCTCGAACCTGCGGGGGTCGCGATTGGCCGCGCCGGGCAACACCATCACCACGGTGCCGACGGGGATGTCGACGCCACCGATCGTGGCGGGCCTGCGGGCCAACCGGGAGTCGCTTTTGACCGGGCTTTCAAAGCGCAGTGATTCCTCGATGAAGGCGGGAATCAGGCTGCGGTCGTCCCGCAGCCTTTCCTGGATGTCGGGCCGGTCGCCGAGCACCTGGAGGGCAGCCGAGAGCAGCTTGGCGGTGGTCTCCTGCCCGGCGGCGAACAGGAAGGTGGCCGAACGGCTCACCTCGATGACCTCGGGCGTGGAGCCGTCGGGGTACTTCGCCGTGGCCAGCGCCGTCAATACATCGTCGCGGGGAGCGCTCCGCCGGCCTTCAATGTAGGAACAGAACTTGTCGTCGAGCCACACCAGCGGGTTGATGCCCACCGACTCGTGATCGAGCGCCCCCACTCGCGCGCCGGGACGATCGGCACCCAGCACCGAGCGGAACTCCTTGTGGTCTTCTTCCGGGACCCCAAGCAGGTCAGCGATCACCAAAGTGGCGAAGGGCTTTGAATATTCGGCGATGAACTCGCACTCGCCGGTGCCGAGGAACTCCTCGAGTTGGCGGTCGGCGAGGCGCCACATGAACTCCTCGTTTTCTTTCAACCGGCTCGGCGTCAGCAACCGGCTCAGGATGGAGCGCGCGCGAGTGTGGTCCGGCGGATCCATCGTGACCATGTGCTCGAACATCGGGAACTGACTGCGGTGCGCGTCGATCAGGGGCGTGAGGTCCTCACCGTCGGGCTCAAACGGCAGCGGCGGGAATGGCCCCCCGAGCGCGACGATATTGGAAAACGTGTCGGGGTCCTTGTAGACCGCGGTGGCCTCGTCGTACCCGGTGATCGCGACGACATTGTGGTGCGGCAGCCGCAAGACCGGGTTCTTGTTGCGCAAGTAGTCGAAGTAGGGGTGCGGATCGGGTACCAGAGACGGGTCGGTGAAGAAGTCGACCGAGTCATAGTTGCTCATCTATGCGTGCCTCCCGAGGCTGGATT
>NZ_DATMLH010000208.1:0-32871 GCF_035570115.1 Mycobacterium sp. | reverse complement strand
GAGCCCGCCGGCGAGCGGCTGCTACACGCGGCCGGCGAGGACGGCCTGCGGCTGCCGGTCGTCGTGACCGAACGCGGCGAACCGCTCGTCGAACCCACCGATGCCGAACTGGCGGACACGTTGGGCCTGACCACGACGCCGTCGCAGGATTTCTACGACCTGATCGTGGTCGGCGGCGGGCCCGCGGGCTTGGCCGCCGCCGTGTACGGCGCGTCCGAGGGTCTGCGCACGGTGCTCATCGAACGCACCGCGACGGGCGGTCAGGCCGGTCAGAGCTCGCGGATCGAGAACTATCTGGGCTTTCCGGACGGGGTGTCAGGCGGTCAGTTGGCGGACCGGGCACGCAGACAGGCCGAAAAGTTCGGTGCCGAACTCATCACCGCCCGCGCCGCCACCGCGCTGGAGGTGAACGGTTCCAAGCGCACCGTGCGATTCGCCGACGGCGGCTCCGTCGACGCGCACGCGATCATCCTGGCTACCGGCGTCTCCTATCGCCAGCTGGCGGCGTCCGGCTGCGCAGAGCTCACCGGCCGCGGCGTCCACTACGGAGCGGCCGTCTCCATCGCAGCGGAATGCAAAGACGAAGAGATCTACGTGATCGGCGGAGCCAACTCGGCCGGCCAGGCCGCGATGTATCTGTCCCGCGAGGCTAAATCGGTGACCATCGTCGTGCGTGCCCCGTCGTTGGCGGCGTCGATGTCGTTTTACCTGATCCAGCAGATAGAACAGCGACCCAACATCACTGTGCGCACCTGCACCGAAGTCCACTGCGCCAACGGAACCGACCACCTGGAGAAGGTGACCCTGATCGACAACCGGACCGGCGTCACCGAGGACGTCACCTGCGGCCGGATGTTCATCTTCATCGGCGCCGCGCCGCGCACCGATTGGCTGGACGGAGTAGTCGCCCGCGACGACCGCGGCTTCATCCTCACCGGCCCGGATCTGCGCAACGTGGTTGGCTGGACGTTGGATCGTCCGCCGCACCACTTGGAAACCAGCGTGCCGGGCGTGTTCATCGCCGGCGATGTGCGCGCCGACTCCGCCAAACGGGTTGCGGCCGCGGTGGGGGAAGGATCGATGGCCGTGATGCTGGTCCACCGTTACCTGGCGGAGTCATGACTGCCCGGCTCCCCTGCGACGCAGACGAATTGCGCACCCTGTTCCTGTTCGAGAAGCTCTCTGACGAGCAGCTCGAGACCCTGTGCGTCAACGGCCATATCCAGGAAGTCCAGCCGGGACCGATCATCGTCGAGGGCGATCCGGCGACCTGCTTCTATGTGCTGATCGAGGGCGAGCTGGCGATGTCGAAGCTCTCCGGCGGCCAGGCCATCGAGACGAACCGGACATCACAGCGCGGCGTGTATTGCGGTGCCTGGCGGGCGTTCACCGGCGGGAACCAAAAGCTCTACGACGCATCGGTGCACGTGACCAAGCCGTCGCGGTTCTTCGTCATGGACGCCCCGGTGTTCGCCAAGTTCATGAAGGACCAATTCCCAATGGCGGTTCACCTGCTCGACGGGATCGCCGTGGGCACCGACCGGACCCGCCGGATCATCGACAACCGGGAGAAGCTGCTCGCGCTGGGCCGGTTGTCGGCCGGGCTGACCCATCAGCTGAACAATCCCGCTGCGGCCATCGCACGGGCCGCCGACGAGCTGCGCGGCCGGATCTCCCGCATGCGCGGGAAACTGGTGATGCTCGCCGACGGCACCGTCAGCGCTGAAACGCTGAACGCATTGGTGCGGCTGCAGGAGGCAGTCGCCGAGCAGGTCGCCAAATCGGCGTCCCAGCACCTGACCGCGCTCGAATCCGCCGACCGCGAGGACGCCGTCGGCGAGTGGCTGGAGGACCACGACATCGACGGCGGCTGGGACATCGCACCGACACTCGTCGAAGGCGGCGTCGACACCGACTGGCTGGAGCGGATCGCCGCAACCGCCGAGGAATTGGATGCTTCGGCATCGGTGGAGGAGGCGGTCCGCTGGATCAGCTACACCATCGAAAGCGAGCTTCTGATGAATCAGATTTCGGAAGCGAGCAAGCGGATTTCGGCGTTGGTCGCCGACGCCAAGCAATATTCTCGGATGGACCGGGCCGCGTTCGACGTGACCAATGTGCACGAACTGCTGCGCAGCACGCTGGTGATGTTCGCCGACCGATTGACCAAAGACAACGGCAAGAATGCCGGCGCGATCACAGTGGTCAAGGAATTCGACCAATCGCTTCCCGAAATCCCTTGCTTTCCAGGCGATCTCAACCAGGTCTGGACCAACATCATCGACAACGCGCTGGCGGCGATGCGCGAGAAGGGCGGCACACTGACCGTCCGCACTGGTAGGGAAGGCGAGAAGCTGGCCCGCATCGAGATCTGCGACACCGGGCCCGGTATCCCCGCTGAGGCGCGCGAGCACATCTTCGAGCCCTTCTTCACCACCAAACCGGTCGGCGAGGGCACCGGCCTCGGGCTGGATTTGGCGTGGAACATCGTCGTAAAGAAACATCGCGGGGATTTGCGCGTGGAGTCTGTGCCGGGCAATACCCGCTTCATCGTGTTGCTGCCGCTGGAAAAACCGCGCGTTGAGGATTTGGCGGATCCCGATCTGGATGCGGAACTGACGGAATAGCGACATCACGCGACCGGTTGGAGACACCATGACTGATACTCAAGCTGGTTCCACGAGTCGCCCCAACCTTGGTCGGTTCGGAACGTTCGGCCGCGGCGTCACCCCGCAGCAGGCCAAAGACATCGAAGCCCTGGGTTACGGGGCTGTCTGGGTAGGCGGCTCGCCACCGGCGGAGCTGGCCTGGGTCGAGCCCATTCTCGAAGCGACGACCACGCTGCAGGTCGCCACCGGGATCGTCAACATCTGGTCGGCGGCGGCCAAGCCGGTCGCCGAGTCTTTTCACCGCATCGACAAGGCCTACCCTGGCCGGTTCCTGCTGGGTATCGGAGTCGGGCACCCCGAGGCGGTCAGCGAATACCGCAAGCCCTACGACGCGCTGGTCGAGTACCTCGACCGCCTCGACGATTACGGTGTACCCGCCGAGCGTCGAGTGGTTGCCGCCCTGGGCCCGCGGGTGCTGAAGCTTTCGGCGCAGCGCAGCGCCGGAGCGCATCCCTACCTGACCACTCCGCAACACACGGCGCAGGCCCGGGAATTAATCGGCCCGTCGGCGTTTCTGGCACCCGAGCACAAGGTGGTGCTGACCACCGATGCGGACAAGGCTCGCACCGTCGGCCGTAGGGCGCTCGATATCTACTTCAACCTTGCCAACTACCTCAACAACTGGCGGCGGCTGGGGTTCACCGACGACGACATCACGCGCCCCGGCAGTGACCGCCTCGTCGATGCCCTGGTTGCCTACGGCACAACGGACGCGATCGCCGCGCGCCTGAATGAGCACCTCGACGCCGGCGCCGACCACGTGGCCGTTCAGGTGCTGACGAAGGATGAAAACCTCGTTTCCGCGCTGGCCGAATTGGCGGGACCGCTTGGATTGAATCAGTCATGAGGAAGCAGAGGGGGACCTAGATGAGCGACGCAGCATCACTGAAACCTGACCTGGGCCGGTTCGGCGTGTGGCTGGCTTTCCGCTCGATCAAACCTGAGCTGGCCGCGCAAATCGAACAGCTCGGTTATGGCGCTGCATGGATCGGTGGATCGCCGGACGCGGAACTGGACTGGGTGGATCCGGCTCTGGCGCAGACTAATTCGCTGCAGCTGGCCACCGGCATCGTCAATATCTGGTCCGCACCGGCGCCGGCGGTCGCCCAGTCCTACAAGCGCATCGAAAGCGCCCATCCGGGAAGATTTTTGCTGGGCATCGGGGTAGGCCACCGCGAGCACACCGAAGAGTACATCAAGCCCTACGACGCGCTGGTCGGCTACCTCGACGAACTCGACTCCGACATGGTGCCGACCAGTCGTCGGGCTCTTGCTGCGCTGGGTCCCAAGGTGCTGAAACTGGCCGCCGAGCGCAGCGCGGGCGCACATCCGTATCTGACCACGCCGCAACACACGGCCAAGGCCCGCGAAGAGATGGGCAACTCGGTGTTCTTAGCACCGGAGCACAAGGTGGTGCTGACCAACGACGCCGACGAGGCCCGCCGGATTGGGCGCGAGACCGTCGACCACTACCTGGGCCTGAGCAACTACGTGAACAACTGGCGACGACTCGGCTTCAGCGAAGACGACGTGCGCAGGCCCGGCAGCGACCGGCTGATCGACGCGTTGGTGGCCTACGGCACCCCCGAGGCCATCGTGCAGCGTCTCAACGAGCATCTGGAGGCCGGCGCCGATCACGTGGCGATCCAAGTGCTGGGCGGCTGGACCGACGACACACTGCTGCCCGCACTGAGCGAACTGGCTGGGCCACTGGGGCTGACGCCCACGAGCTGATCACGCCGCTCAGCTAGGGTTTGCCGATGCGGTTGTTGGTGACGGGTGGTGCCGGTTTTATCGGCGCCAATTTTGTGCATAGCACCGTGCGTGAGCATCCGGACGATGTGGTGACGGTGTTGGATGCCCTGACGTATTCGGGCAGCCGCGAGTCGTTGGCTGCGGTGGAGGGTGACATCAGGTTGGTGCGGGGGGATGTCGCCGACGCTGAGGTGGTTTCCCGATTGGTGGCCGAATGCGATGCGGTGGTGCATTTCGCGGCCGAGACGCATGTTGATAACTCGCTGGCTGATCCGGCGCCGTTTTTGCGGGCCAATGTAATCGGGACGTTCACGGTGTTGGAGGCGGTGCGCCGGCATGGGGTGCGGCTGCATCATGTGTCTACCGATGAGGTCTATGGGGATCTGGCGCTTGATGATGCGCAGCGGTTCACCGAGTCCACGCCCTACAACCCGTCGAGTCCGTACTCGTCGACCAAAGCCGCCTCCGACATGCTGGTGCGGGCCTGGGTGCACTCCTATGGCGTGCGGGCGACGATTTCGAACTGCTCGAACAACTATGGGCCCTATCAGCATGTGGAGAAATTCATTCCGCGCCAGATCACCAATGTGTTGACCGGGCGGCGGCCCAAGCTGTACGGCAAAGGAGCCAATGTCCGGGATTGGATCCATGTCGATGACCACAACGATGCGGTGCGGTGCATTCTTGAGCGCGGTCAAGCCGGCCGAACCTATCTGATCGGCGCCGAGGGCGAGCGTGACAACCTGTCGGTGTTGCAGACGCTACTGGAGCTGATGGGCCGCGATCGCGACGACTTCGACTATGTCGTTGACCGGGCTGGCCACGACCTGCGGTATGCGATCGATCCCACTGCGCTTTGCACCGAATTAGGCTGGGCGCCCAAGCACATCGATTTCACCGAGGGTCTACGCGCGACCATCGACTGGTATCGGGACAACGAATCCTGGTGGGGCCCGCTGAAAGCGGCCGTCGAAGCCAGCTACACCCAGCGAGGTCAATAACATGCAGATCCGCCAACTCGACATCGCAGGCGCGTGGGAGATCACCCCGCAGCTGCATGCCGATACGCGTGGACTGTTCTTCGAGTGGCTGACCGATCGAGGGTTCACCAGCTTCGCCGGTCACCGGCTCGATGTACGGCAGGCCAACTGTTCGGTATCGGCGGCCGGTGTGCTGCGTGGCCTGCACTTCGCCCAGCTGCCACCCAGCCAGGCCAAATATGTGACCTGCCTTTCCGGGTCGGTGTTCGACGTCGTCGTCGACATCCGGGTCGGCTCCCCGACGTTCGGCAAGTGGGACTCGGTGCTGCTCGACGACCGTGACCGCAGATCGGTGTACCTCTCCGAAGGTCTGGCGCATGGTTTCATTGCGCTGCAAGACAATTCGACGGTGATGTACCTGTGCTCGGCTGAATACAACCCGCAACGCGAACACACCGTCGCCGCCACCGACCCTGCCCTGGCAATCGACTGGCCAACCAAGCACAAATTGGTGTTATCCGACCGCGACGCGGCCGCACCAACCCTGGAAGAACTCCGCGCCACCGGCCTGCTGCCGAGTTGGGACGAGACCCAAGCATTCATCGACGGCTTACCTGACACCTAGAAGGGCGGCGGCTCGTCGTCGGCGGCGGGGGGTGCGGGGCCGCAGGATGCGACTTGGCGTGCTTGGCGGTTGTGTCGGCGTTGGCTGTTGATGTAGTTGGCCCGGTCTTGGGCGCGGGTGCGTCGCCGTTGGGGCATCTTCGCGGAGCGCTCAGCACAGCGCGGCCGGTCGGGGACCGGCTCGAGTGTGCCAGTGGGTCTGCAGAGATTGGGGAACAGCAGCGCACTGCCGGGGGTGGTGATGTAGGTCTGCCCGGACGGCGACCTCCAGATCAATGTGCCGTCGGGCAGTTGTTGATCGGACCAGTCCCAGAATGTCTTGATCAAATGATGCAGCCGGCAAAGGCATTTGAGGTTAGAGGCATGCGTCGGGCCGCCGTCGGCGTACGGGACGGCGTGGTCGATATCGCAGTCGATTGCCGGTCGATCACAGCCGGGGAAGCGGCACGTCAAATCCCGGCAGCGGACAAAGTCCGCCAGAGCCTGCGAGGGCGTGTAGCCGGCTTCGGGCGCCGAATCGGCCGGATGTACCAGCGGGGCCAGCTTGGCCGACTTCGCCAGATCGGCGACGAGTTCGGCGGGGATGAGCGCATCGGCGCCGATCATCGAACCCGGCGCCGGCGCACTGCCATCCAGGCTGGCGACCACATGAATCACCACCGGACTGGGGACCGGGGTCGTGCCGGCCGGGCAGTCGGGCCGTGCGCAGCGACAGGCAAGCCGATCGGCACCCACGGCTAACGCTCCCACGGCATCGGCGCGGCGCTGATCGCGCGTACGCGGATCATCGGCACACACCGTGGCGGCCAACGCATCCAGGCGCTGATCTAGCGCCCGGGCGTCGGTGCAAAAAAGCCGGCCGAACACCTCGGTCAACCCATCACTGTGGTCGAAGATCGACAGTTCCCGGTCGGCCTGGCGTTCCCGGCGGCGGCGCACCGCGTCACGGTCGGCGCGCGCCACGATCCGATCCACCTGGGCGCCCAGCCGACCCTGCGTCAGCGCCGGCCACCGCGGCGCCCTGCTTGCCAACTCGGCATCGACGGCGGCCATCACCTCGGGGTCTGTGATCAAATCGGTGCGATACACGATGGTCTGAAACATCCGATAGTCGATGTCACCCGCGACCAGCAGCGCACCTACCCCCGGCAGCCGCAACCGCATCGCCCGCGCGTATTCCAAATAGCTGGCTGCACGCGCTTGCGTGATGCCCAACGCCGCGGCCACCTCCGCGGTGATCGCGTCGTGGCTGTCGGTGCACCAGGTCTCCCGCTCGCCGAACCGACGCAGCCACAACAGGTCCAGCTCGCCGATCGCAGCCAGCCGCTGTCCGGCCGCTTGGCTCTCCGCCCGCGATGCCGCACGCAACCGCGCCACCACTGGCGAGGCTTGCTCGAACATACATTCGACTATGCCACAGGGGTCCGACGAGATATGGCGGGTTCATCCCTCAACCCCGCACGAGCAATTCGGCACACACCACCTTGCCCAGGAACCCGCCGGCCCCGGTCACCAACATCAGCGCGCTGCCCTCGCAAGCTGGTCAACGGCGTCGGCGATCTGCTCGGGGCAATCCTCTTGGACGAAGTGCTTGCCCGGCAGCAGCACCGCGTCATCGAGCCCCGCCGCAAGTTGCGCTTGTACGCCGTAGCGGCGCCACGTCAGCATGCGGTCGCGCACCCCCCACACGACCTGCGCGGGATACGGCCTGCTGCGCAACGCGGGCAAATAGTGGCGTTGTTTGTCGGCGGTCGCCTCGAAGCCGCGCATGATCCGCAGGAAAGCGCGGCCGCCGTCATCACCGAGCAACAGCGGTACATAGCAAGCGATTTCGGCGGTCGGTACCCGTCGAGTCACACCCACGGCACGCATCAATCCCACGAAAATACCCGGCAGCCGTACGCAACTCAGCCATGCCTCACCCAGCACTCGATGCGCGAAGGGCTCCATCACCCATGGCCGGTGAAAGGACTCGACGGCAATGGTCGTGTTGAGGATCGTCAGGGACCGAACACGGTGCGGATCGGCGGCGGCGACCTCGAGGCCGATCGGACCGCCGATATCGTGCACCACCAAGTGGAAGCGGTCCAGCTCCAACGCGTCGATCGCGGATCCAAGCCAGCGGCCCAGACCGGTCCAGGAGTAGTCGGCGTCCGCGGGCCGCTCGGCAAGACCCAGCCCGGGAAAATCGACCGCGATGCCACGCAATCCCCGAGCCGCCAGCGCGGGCACCACTCTGCGGTAGAGGTAGGCCGAGGCGGGCACCCCGTGCACGCACACCACCGCTTCGCCGTCGCGTGGGCCCTCGTCGAGCACGAATGAACCGATGCCGCCGGCGGTGAACACGTGCCCAGATGCGCGGTGCCGCTCCAGCAGTCGCGACGTCACGGCGTCACACAGTCGCCAGCCGGAGGAGTTCGTCCACCGACCACTGATCGTCGGCGTGCTCGCCGTACTTGCGTGCAACGACGGCGCCGTCGGGGGCGATGAGGAAATCGGCGGGCATGCCCAGGTGGTTCTCGGTGGGTCCCAGGCCGCCGGCGAGCGATCGCGCTGATCGCGTCTGGCGAATGCCTCGGCCGACGGCACGGGCCACGTTTCGGTTCAGCATCCCGCGTATCGAGTTGTGCACGCCGAACTCGTCGTAAAGCTTGCGATCGGGATCGGCCACCACGGCGAACGGCAGGTCGGCCACGTAGCGACGAAGCCGGTCGGCAGACGAGTGGAAAACCACGACCTCGGCGACGCCGGCCTTGCTGATTTCGTCGTGCCGAGCAGCCACCTCGTGCATGTGCAAGCTGCAGATCGGGCAGCCGGCGAACCGTCGAAATTGAAGGTGGACGAGTCCATCGGCGGCTGGCAGCGCAACATCGCCGCCCTCGATCGTTGTCAGCTTCCGCGCCTTGACCTTGTCACCCGTGTTCAGCACAGCATCCTCCGTTATTGAGTTGAGCAACTCCATACCCTGAATCTGGAGTATTGAGTAGACTCACTTCAAATGTCAAGCACTCCCTTCGCCGGCGTTCGCCGCCCCGGACGCCCCGCGCAATTCGATCGCGACAGCGCGCTCGCCGCACTGCTCTGGCTGCTGTGGAGCAAGGGCTATGACGCTGCCACCCAGGAAGAGATGCTCGCCGCCACCGGGCTGTCGTCGTCGACGCTGTACCGATCTTTTGGGACCAAAGCCGACATCCTCGAGGCGGCGTTGGCGCAATATCTGGCATGTCTCGACGAAATGTTCGCCCCGCTGGAGCATGGGCGCCGGGGGGTGGCGGACGTGCACGCGTTTTTCGACCACCTCCAAGCGCAGTTCGAGGGCCCGATGTGCAACGCCGGATGTCTGGTGTGGAACACAATGCAGAATCCGATCAACGGCGACCCGCGCATCAAGACCCTCACCGAGCGGCACATGCACCGACTGCGCCGAGGCCTGACCGCGGCGCTGCAGCGCGCCGCCGACGCCGGGGAACTGCCGCCGTCGGCGCCCGAATATCTTGCCGACGCCCTGCGCGCCGGGGTGCTGGGCGTCCAGGCCCGTGGACGGGCCGGCGACGCCGCCGACGCGATCACGCTACTCGACGGGCTGCGGGGATTGCTGGGTGACGGTGGGCATTAAGGCGCAGGCGGTGCTGGCAAACTCGCTCCGCGAAGTCGGTTGCGAGGTAGCCCGCAATCGGCATTACGACGGAGCCAATATGCAACGCCAGCGTTTGCTCAGCGTGGCGGCCGTGATTGCGGGCGCTGTCACGGCGGGCTTCGGCATCATGCAGTTGATCTTCAGTCAGAGCTTCGGGTACCTCGGATTTGTCAACCTTGGCACCGCCGCGCTCTTCGCCGTCATCCCGATGTTGTACCGATTTGGCGAGCTCATCGCGCCGCTAGCGTTCATCACGGTGGCCTACGCCGCGACGACCTTCCTGTGCTGGCACTTAGGCACTGGCACCGGTGTGCAGTTCTACTTTCTGATCGCAGCCGTAGCAGCGGTCATGGTGCTTGGCATCGAGCGCATCGGTCTGGCCATCACAGCGGCTGCCATCGGTATAAGTCTGGTCATCGCACTCGAATTCACCGTCCCGAGCAACACCGGCGCAGAGCCCGCGTGGTTCATCACCGTGGGATTCATCATCAACGCCATCTCGGCGGGCGTACTGGCAGTCGCGATCGTCTGGTACGGGCTACGCCAGATCGCCAGCGCCGAGGAGGCGATGGAGCAGGAATACGCGCGATCCGAAGCGCTGCTGGCCAACATCCTGCCGGCCACCATCGCCGAACGCCTCAAAGACGGCTCGCGCTCGGTGATTGCCGACAAATTCGATGACGCCTCAATACTTTTCGCAGACATCGCCGGTTACACCGAGCGGGCCAGCGACACCGCACCGGAGGAATTGGTCGCCTTCCTCGACGGCCTTTACACCAGCCTGGATGCGCTGGTAACCCGGCACGGTTTGGAGAAGATCAAAACCAGCGGCGATGCATACATGGTGGTCAGCGGCGTCCCACAACCACGTCCGGATCATCTCGAAGCACTCGCCGACCTCGCCCTCGACATCGCGGAAGCCGTTGCCGGACTGACCGATTCGCGCGGACGCGCGGTGCCGCTGCGGATCGGTTTGGCGAGCGGACCCCTGGTCGCCGGCGTGGTCGGATCGCAGCGCTTCTTCTACGACGTGTGGGGCGACGCCGTCAATGTCGCATCCCGGATGGAATCCACGGCTGCTATTGGGCGTATTCAAGTGACGCAACCGGTTTATCAGCGACTCGGTGATCGCTTCGTGTTCGAGGAACGCGGTGATGTCGACGTCAAAGGCAAAGGCGTCATGCACACCTGGTACTTGGTCGGCCGAAACGATCAGCACGAGCCGGGCACCGCGGGTCAACAACGGGCCGTCGCCGGGAAGGCACTTAGGGCTTGAATCCCAGATCGTGCAAGGCGTCTATGCAGCCGCTCATCCAGTCGGCCGCATTGGGGGGTTGGGGCCCTCCACTCATCTCTAGTCGGCAGACCACGCCGGTGTCATAGCCGCCCTGTTGCATCTCGTTCTTGAGGAATGTGCTATTCCTTGGAATCGAGTAAAAATCGTGCTCGCTCTTATAGCCGTCCTGATACGACGGGCTGTGTGCGACGGGGGCCAGAGCGCAGTGGCCATCCGTACACCCCGGTCCCGCGCTGGCCAGTGACGCCGAGCTAATCGCAGCCGTGGTGATACTTGCCGCGACGAGAGTCGCACGGAAGATCATGCGCCCCACTCCTTTGTTTCACACTTCTGTGCAGAGAGTATGCACCGGCGTCAACGCGTAGCCACAATTCCCCAGAAAGAATCGATTCTCACCCGCGAGCGCGCCGACCCTCGGCCAGGTAGGCCGCCCACAGCCCGACGGTGCGTGACAACACGAATGCGAACCAGCGAGCCGCCGGCCAGCATCGCCGCGACCCACCGCAGCCACGCCGGCCCGCCTACCAGGATCAGCGCCGCAACAGCGAACGAGACACTGGCCTGCGCCACGAAGGCAGTGCCGGTCGTCGGAATGTGCCGGTGGCCATGGATATAGAGATAGGCATGGCTGATCCCGCTGACGGCCAGCGCCACGGTGATACCGATTCGTGTGATCACCCCGGCGAACGTCATTGCAGTGTCCGCTCTTTCAACGCGAGTACGTTTTGGCCTCGGGTGTAGCCGACCTCGCGGACGCCCAGCGCGTCATGCAATTTGCCGGTCGGCAGGGTGACCGGCTTGGGCGCCGGGCCGTCGCCGGGGTGAGGCAGCGGATAGGCCGTCGTGGTTCCGCTATAGAACGTGACATTGCCTTCGGTCTTGGAAAACACCTGGTGGACATGGCCGTTGAGGCAGGTCAGCGACGAGAAGACTCGGACCTACCGTTTGGACCGTCGAAATAACAGGGTCACACTGCGTCGTCGATTAGCGAATCCGGGTGCGAACGCAAAGTCGTCAGTTCGATGAAAGAGGTGTCCTTCGAAGAGAACTGCACGGTTCACGCGATAGGGGACGACGGTCGATTCAGCGTTGTGATCCTGGAGGAACTGCCTGACCCGGTCCCCGCCGGAGTTGTAGTCGTCGAAGGTCCAATCACTCGGTGCCGTCTTGTCCCAAACGACAAGACCGCCCCTACTAGGATCAAGATTCGCGGAATCGGGGGTGATCCATACGTTCAAAGAGAAGTCGGCATCGTCACCGTGAATATCAGTTCCCGGCAGCTGGGCGTCGTACGCGAATCCCCACCATTGCGCCAGTTGATATCCACCAAACGCTTCGCCGAGTGCTGCGAGGAGTTCTTCTGCTATAGCGAACAGCGAAACGCTTGCGAATCCGTCTTGAGGAAAGGCGACGACATAGCCGAACTTATACGGGTGACGCCACACCGTGGATTCCAAGCAGAATTTTTGCAGTTGGTCTAACGCGTCTGGGGTTAGAAAATCATCGATGACCTGTACCTTCTGTCCGCCGGTCACGACGGCTTGTTGTATCGCACGGTAATCGACGCCGGTGTTCAAGTATCGTGGCAGCTTCTCCTCTGAAGCCCGCACGTACGGGGGGTCGGCGAGAATCCGACTGCTTCTCCCATGTACGGACACCCAAGGTGCTTTGCCATGTGCTCCGGCGATAACGTCGGCGAGGCGGCGACGTAGACCAGGAAGCTCTTCAGTGAAAATTCCGGCGAACGCTTGCTCGTCGTAATTTCCGATGGCCAGAATGTGCTCGAGTTGTTCAACGTTATGCAAGGCGAAATGTGCTGGAACGGAGAATTTTTCGGGCGGTATAGGACGCTGTTCGCGACAAAGGGCGGCGAGAGCGCCGAAATCTGACAATGCGGCCGCGTAGTCCCGCAAAGCCAGATCCACCTTCGCGCGTAGATCTCTGGCTGGCGCCGAAGAGGGTTCCATTTCCACCGCGGCCGAGGCGTAGCGAAGTGCGCTGTCCTGTTCTCCGAGTTCCAGATACGAAGAAGCGAGCATGCATACCGCTTCAAGAGTTGGCCCTCGCTCGACGACGTCCTGGAGGACCTCGACTGCTAACTCAAAATCTCCATCCCGCATCAAACGCTCGGCTTCGCCAAGGGCGGCCTCTGCGTGCGATACCGGTCCCGGCACTGATCGGAGAGAGATTCGTTTAGTTAGCCCGCGGCGGCGGCGTTAGCGGCCTCGGTCGCCGCGTACGACGCGGAGCTGGTCGCGAGCGTGTTCACGAACTGCTCGTGGATCGCTGCGGCCTGCGCGGCGACGGCCTGATACAGCTGCGCGTGCGCGGCAAACTGGGCGGCAGTCAGCGCCGACACCTCGTCGGCTGCAGCTGGGGCCACCCCGGTTGTCGGGGCAGCGACAGCGGCGTTTTGGGCGTTCAGCGACGAGCCGATCCCGCCCAGCGCGGTGGCCGCCGAATTCAGCGCTTCGGGCTGCGTGGTGACGAATGACATAGCTATGTCTCCTCAAGTGCGAACTCCCCGAGTGAACGGAGAGTAAACGATCGTCGCTTGTGAGAAACGACTGTAGGCCACCCGCGCCAAACAACGCGCACGTCCACGCCGTTGCCCGGCAATTGCGACCGGACGACTGGATCTGGCCGCAGGTGTTCTAGTGCTGGCAACAAAACCCTTGTGGCCTGCTGAAACAACCGGGAAACCGGAAGCCCCGCATGCCGCTCGACGGCGACGTCGCGAGTAAGAATCGTGGCGCGGATAAACGTCGGCTGGCTCGGCGCCCGGGCGGCTCGAATTTTTTATACCACGATTTTTAATCGGCGACACCACCCGTTCACTATCCGCGTCCGGTCTGTTGGACGCTTTCAGCGTTGGGATTCCGCCAGGTAAACGCCTAATTCGTGGACGCACGAACCGAGCCGGCGAACCCCGTCCGAGGGCCGTCGCCGGCGCGGTTTCGGGCAGTTGGCCCAGCGCTGGTTTCGGCTGATCTGGCTAATGTCCGAACCGCAGAAAGATCCAGCCGGCTGCCAGCCAATTCGCACCCAAGCGCCAGCAGCTGACGGAAGTTTCTCGATGCTTCGCCGCTCAGCGCGGCACCAAGGGCCGTTCACGACGTAGCGAGGAAAACGGATGTTGGATTTCGGAGCGCTACCGCCGGAGGTCAATTCCGGCCGGATCTACTCGGGGCCGGGGTCGGCGCCACTGCTGGCCGCCGCGACTGCCTGGGACGCGTTAGCGAGTGAATTGCAGACCACCGCGGCGTCTTACGCATCTACGATTACCGAGCTGACCAGCTCAGGCTGGCAGGGGCCCTCTTCGGTGGCTGCGGCGGATGCGGCGGCGCCCTACACAGCGTGGCTGAGCAGCACCGCAGCGCAGGCCGAGCAGACGGCATCCCAAGCCCAGGCTGCTGCGGGTGCCTATGAGGCCGCCTTCGCGGCCTCGATACCGCCGCCGGTGATTGCGGCCAACCGCGCGACGCTGGCGCTGCTCGTCGCGACCAACCTGCTAGGCCAGAACACCCCGGCGATCGCCGCCAACGAGGCGACGTACGCCGAGTTTTGGGCCCAAGACGCTGTCGCGATGTACGGCTACGCCGGCGCGGCGACGGCCGCGAGCCAGCTGACTTCGTTCAGCGCACCGCCAGCCACCACGAACGACAGCGGGCAGGCCACCCAGTCGGCTGCGGCCGCCAACTCGACCAGCACCGGTATCGAGTCGTTCCTGACCGAGCTGAACACCGAACTGACCAGTTTGGACACCCAGCTCGCGAGCTATTCGACCGACTTCTCAACTATCGAGACTGAGCTGATCAGCGAGCTGGGGACGACCATCACGCTGCCAACGTGGGCCACGGGGGGGATTGCGGATATCGAGAAAGCAATCACAACCTTTAGCAGCACCGTCAGCACCTACGCCGCCGGGCCGTGGTCCCTGATCGGACTCGGGAGCCTGCTCAAGAACTGGTGGCAGGTCAGTATCAGCATCCCGAACCTGGGTGTCGGCATCCAAGGTATCGGCCCCTTGCTCAACCCCAAGCCCATCGTCGGAGCCTTGTCACCACTGCTGCACAGCGGCCTGCTTTCCGGCTCGTTCGAGCCGGCGGGTGCGGTGTCGGCGTCGTTGGCCCGTGCCGGCACGATCGGAGCGCTATCGGTGCCGAACAACTGGGCCTCGGCGGTCCCCGCAGTCAGGACGGTTGCGGCCGAGATGGAGGCGACCGCGGCGGACGCAGCTCCCGAGATGGCCGCGGTTGCCCAGAACGGCATGTTCGGCGAGATGGCCCTGGCGAGTCTGGCCGGACGCGCTATCGGCGGGACCGCCACCCGTGCCGCGGGTCAGGCCTACCGGGTGCCCGGTGCCGTGGCGGCCGACGATATCGCCACCAGCGCCACCATCATCGTGATACCGCCGAGCGCGGAATAGGGAAGGTTGGCAATGGTTTTCGATTTCGCAGCGCAGCCGCCGGAGGTCATCTCCGCCAAGATCTACTCGGGCCCGGGCACGGGGTCTTTGCAGGCCGCGGCATCGGCCTGGGAGGGTCTGGCGGGCGAGTTGCAGTCGACCGCCTCCGACTTCCAATCGGTGATTTCCGGGCTGACCGCCGGGTCGTGGGAAGGTCCGTCATCGGCGGCCGCGGCGGCGGCGGCCGCGCCGTACGTATCGTGGTTGTCGACCACGGCGGTCCAGGCCGAGCAGACCGCCGGCCAGGCCCGGGCCGCGGCCAGCGCCTACGAGACCGCGCTGGCGGCCACGGTGCCGCCGGAAGAGGTCACGGCGAACCGCGTTCAGCTGGCATCGTTGTTGCAGACCAACGTCTTTGGGCAGAACACGTCGGCGATCGCGGCTACCGAAGCTGAGTACGGCCAGTTCTGGGCTCAAGACGTCGCCGCGTTGTTCGGTTACGCCGGCTCGTCCTCGGCGGCCACCAGTGGGTTGGGCTCGTTCACGGAGCCGCTGTCCACCACGAACGACAGCGGGCTAGCCACCCAGTCGGCCGCCGTCGCGGCCGCGAGCACGACGTCCGGGTCAACCGGTCTCGAAACGATCATCGGACAGGTGGAGACCGACTTCAACTCATTTCTGACCGACGTCGGCCAGTTCAACACCGACTACACCAACTTCTTCACCGACTTGGTGAACGTCCTCCCGGGCGGTTCTTATCTGTCCACGACGTGGACGAACCTGTACTCGATGATTTCGGGAGTGGGCAGCCAGGCCACTTGGACCAACGTGGTCAACAGCACGACCAGCCTTGGCATTTCGCAGTGGAAGAACTTCTTCGTCTACCAGCCGTGGAGCCACGGGATTGGGTTGGGGTCGCTCAACGGCGGGCTGTCCTCGCCCGGGCATCTCGCCCCGGGCATTGGGGCCAGGGCCGCATCGGCGACTCTGAGCAGCGCGCAGACGGTGGGAAAGTTGTCGGTGCCGCCGAGCTGGGCAGGTGCGACCCCAGCGATCAGGCTTACCTCCACCGCGTTACCCAGCACCAGTCTTGCTGCGGCTCCGGCGACAGACATCCCGATGGGCCTGTTCAACCAAGGGACGCTGGGCAGTTTGACCGGAGGTGCACTGGGCAGCCCGGCCGCCCGCGTCGTCAGCTCAACCGGCGTCCGGGCCCGAGTGACGCCCCCCGGTGAACGCAGCAAAGCGCCAGTCAAGCTCGACAAAGTCATTGCACAACTGCAGGAGCAGCCTGACCAGGTTCAGCACTGGACTGTCGATGAAGCCGGGCTCGACGATCTGGTCTCGCGGCTGTCAACGAAACCCGGCATCCACGCGGTACACGTATCCGCCGACGAGAAGGCTTCGGTCCCAGCGGCCACCGCCGCAAAGCCCGAATCCAAATTGGGATAGCGAGACAAGAAACACGATGATGCGACACCTTGAGGGAGGACCAATGAAACCGCTGTTAGCTGTTCTCGGCGTATCGATGGGAGTCGTCTTCGGAGTGCCGGCGCAGGCCGACCCCGGCGTCGACGAGCCGCCCAGCAATGAGAATAACGGCGTTTTCCTATCTGACCTGCAGAAGGTAGGTATCGGCTACAGCGACCCGAACCAGGCCATCAGCGCCGGCCAAGCGGTATGCGCATGCATCCACAACGGCATGTCCGGTCTGCACCTGCTCAAGCACCTGCAGGAAACTAACCCCTCTCTTAATGAAAACGGCGCTGCCCAGTTCGCGACAATCTCGGCGAAATCGTACTGCCCGCAACAACTCGACGACAGCGTAGAACCTGGCGGCAAGGGCGGCTCTAAAAGCGGCGACTAGCTCTCAGTCGCCTCGAAGATGGCGCGACGAGCGGCGCGCCGCTGGGCGACCGAGGCTGTCGCTATGCAGCCGGCGGTTTGATTTCGGCTTTCGCGGGTATCCGATTTCGGAGCACAACGGTGAGACCCCGTGCGGCACAAAGAAGGTCACCCGCGAGCGCGCCGACCCTCGGCCAGGTAGGCCGCCCACAGCCCGACGATCAGCAGCTCAGCGACCAGGTCGACAACCGCGTGCGGCGACGGCTGCCATCCTTGCTCGGAAAACCCGAAAAGCCCGACGGTGCGTGACAACACGAACGCGACCAGCGAGCCGCCGGCCAGCATCGCCGCGACCCACCGCAGCCACGCCGGACCGCCAACCAGGATCAACGCCGCGACGGCGAACGAGACACTGGCCTGCGCCACGAAGGCAGTGCCGATCATCGGAATGTGCCGGTAGCCATGGATATAGAGATAGGCATGGCTGATCCCGCTGACGGCCAGCGCCACGGCGATACCGATTCGTGTGATAACCCCGGCGAATGTCATTGCAGTGTCCGCTCTTTCAATGCGAGAGCGTTTTGGCCTCGGGTGTAGCCGACCTCGCGGATGCCCAGCGCGTCGTGCAATTTACCGGCCGGCATGGTGACCGGCTTGGGCGCCGGGCCATCACCTGGGTGTGGCAGCGGATATGCGGTCGTGGTTCCGCTGTAGAACGTGACGTTGCCTTCGGTCTTGGAAAAGACCTGGTGGACATGGCCGTTGAGGCAGGTCACCGATGAGAAGCGGCGTAAATGGCTCAGCGCCTGGGCGGCATCCTCGGTACCCCAGCCCCAATCCGGATACATCGCGAACAGCGGGATGTGACTGAACACGATGATCGGTGTGTCACTGGGCAGCGGCGCGACATCTTTGGCAATAAAGTCCAGCTGCTCGGTGCCCAGGTGCCCAAGTTTCTTCAAATTGAGCGTGTTCACCAGCGCGATAACATGCACGCCGGCGATGTCGAAGCTGTACCAGCCGTCGCCGCGGGTTCCGGCGCCGAACACGCTTCGGTATTTCTGGCCCGCGTCGTCGACGGAGTCGTGCTCGCCGGGCACGGTGAAGACGTGCGGCGTGCGGAGGCCGGTCAGCATCTGCTTGACCTGATCGAACTGCTCGGGGGTGGACAGGTGGGTGAGGTCACCGGTGTGAATGACAAAGTCGGGTACGTAGCCAAGGCTGTTGATCCGATCGATCGCCTGATCGAACGAGCCGGCGACATTCGGATTGGCCTTGCCGGAAAAGCCGATGTGGCTGTCGCTGACTTGCGCGAATCGCAGGGTGGGCCGACCTTGAACCCGCGCGGCGTCCGCGGTGCCGGCAACGTGGGAGATGACTTCACCGCCGACCACCGCCAGGCCGACGGCCGCGCCGAACCATGCGCTGTGCCGGATGAGCTGGCGGCGGCTCATCGTGTGCGGGGCCTCGGTCATTGCGTCACAACCACGGTGGCGTGCATGAACGGGTGGATCGAGCAGACGTAGTCGAACCTGCCCGCGGTCGGGAACGTGTGGGAGTACGTGGCCTGCGAGCCCATTCCGGGTGAGTGAAACGACCCATCACTCGCCGCGATCGTGTGGGGTTCTTCATCGTGGTTGGTCCAGGTGACCGTACTTCCCACGCGAACCGTCAGCGTCGCGGGCACGAAGGCGAAGTTGTCGATGCTGACCGCGTCGCCGGCAACCGGCGCCGCCGATCCGGTCGCCGAGGTCGTAGGGCCGGCAGGGCCCGACATCGACGGCATGCCGCTCATGCCGGGCATTCCCGGCGTGGCCCCGCTGACCGTGGCCAGGGTCGCCGACGGAGAAGTCCCCGATGGCGGCGATGAGCATCCGGCCAGCAGCACTACCGCCAGCGCAGCGGCCAGCAGAACCACACGTTCGGGCACAGCGATGCACCTCCATCGTTGGGTAGAAACTCCGTCGCCAACAGATAGGGCGGTGGGTTACACGTCGTCAGGCCGGCTCGTTCGGGCGCGGCGGGGCGAACACCTCGATTACGCCGCCTTGCTCGCGAACCATCAACGTGGGCAACGGCTTGGGTGCGATCGGCAATTGATGGGTCAGCACCTGGCCGGCGGGCGAAAACGAGGTCGAATGGCACGGGCAACGCAGCCGGTCATCGGGCGCGTCGAACCACAGCCGGCAGCCTTGATGCGTGCACACCCCCGACACGGCTTCGGGCTTGCCGTCGACGCGGCGAACGAATCCGACGACCGAGCCGAGATCGAACGGGTGCATGACCCCCTCGGGCACGTCTGCGCTGGCCGCAACACGCAGCCAGCGCCCGGTGTTCGGGGTGAGTTCGCCCGACCCGCTGTTGTTGTCGCCGTCGGTGACCTGCCCGCTATCGATCACCGCTCGATCGATCGACACGGCCGCCACCGCGGCGGCCGCCGCGGCCGACGTGCCGACGATGACGTGCCTGCGGGTCGCACCGGGTTTGCGCACCGGCGGCGACGTGCCATCCAGTTGCGCGGCCAGACGGTGGCGCAGGTCCGTGAGGAATTCCTGTCGCGGCGCATCACTGCCCAGTCGCGCCGCCTGTAGATCGATGGCCGTGCGGATTTGCGCGCCTTCGAAGTCGTCGGGGCGGAACGGCTTAGGGCGACGACCCCGCAACAGGTCGTCGACGTATCGGCGCAACCCACGCGCGTTCATGATTCGCCCTTCTCGTTGACCTGTGCGGCCAGTCGCAATGCCCGATGCTGAAGCACCTTGGCGTTGGCGACGCTGACTCCGAGTTCGGCGGCCGACTCCTTGATCGAACGGCCTTGTAGGAAGCGCAGTTCCAAGATCCGACGATAGTTGTCCGGCAACCGTTCGAGAACATCGGCCACCCGCTGGGGAGCGGTGCTGATCGCCTCTTCGCTCTCGGGCGGTTGCTCGATGTCGTCGATCGAGGTGATCTCGCGTCCCAGTGTCTCGCGCCAGTGCGCGGCCAGCACCGTTCGCGCGGTGGCCCGTAGGTAACTGCGAATCTCACCGACGCTCGCTGTCAACCGCAGGGGTCGTAGCGCGGCAAGAAAGACTTCGGCGGTGAGGTCCTCGGCGTCGGCGCGATTGCCCACCCGGGCGAAGATGGTGCGATATACCCAGGTGGCGTTGTCCTGGTAGACCGCCTCCCAGTTCGGGTAGCCGCCGTCGGGCACCACGCGCAAGGGACGCGGGTCGACGGGTTCGCCGTGTGCCGTCACATATCGCCTGCCTGTAGTGAGCGTGGCTCCGCTGAGAATAGTGCCTTGTCATAGGGTCCATAGCGGCTCGGGTTACACGCGGCGGGTCAGGCCTTGATCGCTTCGACGAAGTAGCCGCGCGGCACGCCGGGCACGTCGGCGGGAACGACCGGATACCCCCATCGATTCCATCGGTTTCCCGGCTCGGCGGCATCGGTGACCGTGGCGGTCCAGCCCCGATCCTCGACGAGGGCAGCCGGGGTATCGCTGCCGAACGTCCACGGCGCCCCGAGCCGTTCCATGAACTCCAAGGTCGGCCGCAAGAACGGTGCGTGCAACAACGTCTTGCCGACGACGTCGTACAACAGCAGAGAACCCGGGGCCGACAGCGCGTCGACGCGCGCGAACAACCGGTCGACAGCCGATGCGTCCAGATACTGCAGCAGCCCCTCAATCAACCACACCGTTCTTGATGACGCCGTAAATGCCTGCGACTGAAGCACTTTCGGCCATTCTTCGGCCAGGTCGACGCCGACGGCGACGCGTCGGCAGCGGGGACGCTCGTCGCCAAGTCGTTCGCCCTTGACCGCGATGACGTGGGGTTGGTCAACTTCGTAAACAGTGGTGTCGCCATGCCACGGCAATCGAAAAGCGCGGGCGTCCATACCCGCGGCGAGGATGACCACCTGCGCCACACCGTCGGCCTGGGCGCGCAGCAGCGCCTCGTCGAAGAACCTGGTGCGAACGACGATCGGCGCCGACGGTTGCTCGGTGTTCGCCGCGGCCTCGACAAGCAACTCTCGGCCCTCTCCGCCGGCCAGCCGTTCGGCGAACGGATCGGTGAAAAGCGCGTCATCACGGATGGATTCCTCGGCGCGCATCGCCGCGACCAGCAATCCCGTGGCCGCTATCGCTCGTTTAGTGTTGTCCATACCCCGATCATCCGGATGCCTACGCCGGCAGTCTTGGATATTTGTGCCGCTCGACCGGGACATGACTGGGCAACACGATCCGCTGTTGGCGGTATTGCGTCGGCGTCATCCCGGTGAACGAACGGAATTCCCGAACAAAGTGCGGCTGGTCGAAATAGCCGACGTCGGCCGCAACACGAGCACCCCCCACCGCGCCCGTGCTGAGTAGCGTCAGCGCCATCTGGAAGCGGCGCACACGCGCATATGCCTTGGGAGACAAACCCACCTCGGCGCGAAACACCGCAATCAACTCTTTGGTGGACATGCCCACCAGATCGCGGATCTCGGCCATCGGGATGGAGGGGTTGTCTTCGATCGCGGCAATCGCCGCAGTCACGCCGGGATGTCGGTGCACTGACGACCACGGTCGCGACAAGAAGAATTCCTCGAGGATCTGAAAGCGGGTGGCTACCGCGGACGCGTCGATCAGTCGCTCGTGCAGCTCGCGCCCATCGCGTCCCCAGACCTGCTCGACGCCGACGTAGGTATTCTCCAGATCGCACAACGGTTTTCCGAGAAATGGGTACGCGCCGCCTGGTCGGAAATGAACCGCCATGACTGGCTCGTCAGCCGTAATGTCCGACACGTAGGGGACGGTGTGCGATCCGGTGATGAACGCTGGCGGAACGCTCAATCTCGTCTTGCCGTCGGCGGCGTAGACGTTCAGCCGCTGTCGATGTCCGACGTCGAAAATGATCGTCACCGCGCCACGCGGTACCGCTCGGCTCCGGTAGTCGGACCCACGGCGGCGCCAGTGTCCGATGAGTTCGACGTAATCGGCCAGCGGGGACATCGGTTGATACAAGCGGGGGCCGGCCATCGGCTGCCGCTCCACCGCTGAGTCCGGTCCCATCCGCACGACGATAGTGCAGCGCCCGAGGTGCGCCGCCGCGATGATCCAGATTAATGCTGGCCTGGGATCTCCGGCAGATCATCTCGAATGCCTTGCAGATCGCCTTGAATGGCTTGCAGATCAGAGAGCGCATTCTGGAATGCGTGCTGCGTCTCGTCCGCACCGGCAATCTCGTACTGAGGACAATAGGAAACGACGGCGCCGGCCGCGACGTTGGAGCTTTGACCGGCATCCCATATCGACGATCGCTGCACGAAGCGGACGGCCTCAGCGAAGTTGGGTTGGTGCGCGAGGAAATCGCAGACTGCGTGCGCCTGGGTCGTCACGTATTCGTGGCTGGGAACTGGCACGCCATCCCGCTTCAAGACGTCGATGAACGCCCTGTCGACGATGTCAACCGGCGAAGCGGGCGCCGGGGGCGCCGCCAGGTTGGGTAGTGCACCCGTCGGCGGGACTGCGGTCGGCTCCACGGGGTTGGGTCGAGCACCCGACGGCGGGACTTCGGTCGGCTCCGCCGCTGGGTGTGAGTTGTGGACCGCGAACATCACCACCAACGCGGCGACTGCGGCCACCAGAGACAGCGGCAACGCCGCGAGTCGGCCGAAACGGCGCAGTACACCCTTAGGTCCGGCAGGTCTGCTGTCGTCGGTTTTGCCGAAGTGCGACCAAGTGTCGGTGACACCCTGGACCTGAGACGCCTTGGTTTCGGACGCCTCCGGACGGTGCCCTAAGCGCTCGTCAAGAAGTTCGTCGATCTGACGAGTGGACAGCTGGCCGCCGTGCTCGCGGATCGAACGGCGCACAGCAGCCAGCCTCCGTAGCTCGGAGTCGATCGTCTCGCGATCACGCATAGATTTCAGTCTTACGGTGTCAGGGCGATGTCACAAGTGGCAGCACGACAAGAGCATTCACTTGCCCTTGAACCGCCGAATCGCGATCCATTGATTCGCCACCAACGCCACGCCCGCGATGAATAGGGCCATCGAAACCACAGCAGTGGCCACCAGACCCAGCAGTCCGTGCAGCGGCACGTTCACGAATAGCGACAGGACGAGCAGGGCCACGCCGAGGCCGAAGAGGTAATGGGCGCGAGTCATCCGTCAATCCTCACATGCTCGAGCACCGCCCGTGCGCCAGGCGTTCGTCGAGCAACTGACCCCTACGAGATCACGGACACCAGGGCGGGACTGGACAGAAATTGAGGCCCGGTGGCGGCGGAGGCGGCGCTGGTGGCGTATCTCCCTCAAAAATGTTCTGGGCGACATTGCCCTGCCCATGCTGGACGTACCAGTAGGTGTGGCAGACGCTGGTGTCCCAGACGACCGGGTTCACCCGAAGATTGCCCGTCTGCACCGGAGGATCCCCTGGACACCAGTGACATGGGCCTGCCGGGTGGTCCTCGGGGCAGCCGGGCCAGGATTGTGGCGCAGGACTGGGGTGCGCATCGGCGGTGCCTGCACCCACCACCCCCGCGACACCGCCCCACAACAACACGGCCGTTGCCAGGCCCACGACGAGTCGCTTCATAAACCTGGGATTGTCCTCTCCGGCAGCTCGGTGCGTATCCGGAGAATTCCCTAATTTCGACGTCCGCCGGCAACCCAACCGGTTCGGCGGCGCCGCTTAGGCAGCACGCTGCCGGATGGACCAGCGTCGGTGCGCCTGCCGGCAGCCGGCCGACAGCAGGGGGCCAGGCCCGTCGTACCGGGCACGAATCTCTGCCGCACCAATCAACGGCAGGTCGGCGGCGTAGGGGGTGACGACCACCGCGGGCAACTCGGCTGCGAGCGCCGCCCGCAGCCCACGTCCCGAGCCCGCAACTGCCAGTGCGGCCCGCGGCGTTATTCCCAACTCCCACAGCGCCAGTCGGTAGAGCTCGGCGTCAGATCCCGGCCCGGGGTCCATGTCCGGTAAGTCGTCGACGGTCACGATCGTCTCGACGAGTCCGTCGCCGATCAGTTGTCGCACCAGCGTTTCGACACACTGGCGGCGCCGAGTGCTCACCACGCCCACCCAGATGCCTGCGCAAAACAAGCTCATCACCAAGTCGACGAGACCGGATCGGGGCGTGGTATCACCGTCACTGTCGATGTCGGCCAGCGCGGAATCGGCGTCGAAAACCACCGCGCGAAGCACATCGGCGTCCGCCGAAGGTGCCCGATCCCACCAGTAGGTCCGGGCTGGACGAGTCTGCCCCGTGGCTCGCACGCCCACAGGTTGCCCCAAGCCCCGCGTCGCCAACCTCCCCCATTAGGGGGATTGGCATGGCCAACTTCGCCGCCGGTCTTGATTCGCCGCACAGATGCTGGCCTTAGGGTGTTGCCATGCCGGTGCGTCTTGTCCTGGTCGATGACCACGAGATGGTCATCGAGGGGCTCAAAGCGATGCTGGCGGCGTTCAAGGACCGGGTGCAGGTGGTTGGGCAGGCGGTGGGTGCCGACCGCGCGGTCGGCGTGGTCGACGACCTGCAACCCGACATCGTGTTGTGCGATGTGCGCATGCAGGGCTTCAGCGGATTAGACCTCTGCAAGGTGTTGCGAGAGCACGAGCCGGACCGCAAAGTCGTGATGTTGTCGGTTTACGACGACGAGCAGTACTTGTTCCAGGCGTTGCGGGTGGGCGCGAGCGGCTATCTGCTGAAAAGCATCAACAGCGACGAACTGGTGCGCCAGCTGGAGTTGGTGCACAGCGGGGAAACCGTGATCGACCCGGGGATGGCAGCCCGGGCGGCGGACACCGCGGCACGCATGCAGCGTGACGAATTCTGGCCGGGCGCCCGGCAGGGGTTGACCCAACGCGAAAGCGAAATCCTGTCCTACATGGTCAGCGGGTTGTCCAACCGCGGCATCGCCAACAAACTCGTCATCGGCGAGGAAACGGTCAAGAGTCACCTGCGATCGATCTACCGCAAGCTTGGGGTCAGCGACCGGACCGGCGCGGTGGCCACTGCACTGCGCGAAGGCATTTACCGATGACCGCGCGGCGACCGGCGGCGCCGGACAACGGCGCCCGCGGCTCGCATGCGGTACGCGATCTCGTCGACAGCGACCGCGAGTTGGCGCTGCTGCGCGAACTCATCCAGGCCGCCTCCAGCGGGCCCGGTGTGGAACCGCTGGCCGCCGCCGCAGCGCGGATGATCACCGCGGCTACCGCAACCGACGTCTGCTTCGTGCATGTGCTCGACGACACTGACCGCTCGCTGACCCTCGCCGGCGCCACACCGCCTTTCGACGGCCAGGTCGGAAAGATTCGGCTGCCGCTGGGGTCCGGCATTTCCGGCTGGGTGGCCAGGCACCGCAAACCCGTCGTCATCATCCACGACAAGGAAGCCGATCCACGCTACTTGCCGATCGAATCGCTGCGCGGACGCGATTTCACCTCGATGGTGTCCGTGCCGATGGAAACCGACCCAGGCGGACTCGTCGGTGTGCTCAACGTGCACACGGTCGCCCGCCGCGAGTTCACCGAGGGTGACGTTGAACTGTTGCGGGTCATCGGCCGGCTGATCGCTGGTGCCATGCACCAGGCCCGGTTGCACCGGCAGCTGGTGGTCAGGGAGCGGGCACACGAGCTGTTCGTCGAGCAGGTCATCGAGGCCCAAGAGATCGAACGGCGCCGGCTCGCCGGTGATATCCATGACGGTATTTCGCAGCGCCTCATCACGTTGTCGTACCGGCTCGACGCCGCCGCGCGAGCCGTCAGCGACGATCCGGCGGAAGCCTCCGAACAACTCGATGCGGCCCGAGAACTCGCCGGGTTGACGTTGCAGGAAGCGCGAGCAGCGATCGGCGGGCTGCGCCCACCGGTTCTCGATGATCTTGGCTTGGCCGGCGGGCTGGCCAGCCTGGCCCGGTCGATACCGCATCTCGACATGGAGCTCGAGCTCGCCGATGTCCGGCTGCCCGAGCACATTGAGATCGCGCTCTACCGCATCGCGCAGGAGGGCCTGCAGAACATCGTCAAACATGCCAATGCATCGGTGGCACGGCTGCGCTTTCGAGTGGACGACGACATCGCGCGGCTGGAAATCGTGGACAACGGAATAGGTTTCGACACTTTCGAGAATCCGCTCGGTGGCGACGAGATGGGCGGCTACGGTGTGCTATCGATGGCCGAGCGTGCCGAGCTGGTAGGCGGAACGTTGAACATCCGGTCGCGGCCCGGCGCCGGGACGGCGGTCACCGCGACGATTCCGGTGCCCTCGATCATGGAGTAGGCCGAGCGCTCAGAAGTCCCCGGAATTGTGCCGCAGGGTTTCGATGGACGACACCAGCGCCTGCGATTCGCCTTCCGACATCCCGATATCGCAGAACACCTGCTCGTTGAGCGTGACCGTGGCGTCCTCGACGGTCGAGCGGCCCAGCTCGGTGATCTGCACCAACGTGGTCCGCCCGTCAGTAGGGTGCGGAACGCGTTGCACCAGGCCGTTGGCTTCCAGCCGGCGGATGGCATGGGTGACGCTGGTGACGTGCACCTGCAGCCGGTCGGACGCCTTGGTGATCGGCAACGCGCCGCTGCGACTGAACGCCAGCAGACGCAGCAATTCGAACCGGGAAAAGCTGAGATCATAAGGGCGCAAAGCGATTTCGACGCGTGCCAGCAGAATCTGGTGAGCCCGCATCACCGACGTCACCGCGACCATCCCCGGCGCCACGTCACCCCATCCGGCCCGTTCCCAATTGGCCCGCGCGACGGCGATCGGATCGCGGTTGTCGGAGTTCGAGGCGGCCACGCCCCTTTTCTTACCGCACTTACGGCAACGATGCGGGCTACGGGCAGGTCACATCTATTTCGAAGGGCTTGCTGACGATGCCTGCCGTGACGTTGGTTTTGTCCACGCCGGTAGCGGTGCCGGTGAATTTGTAACCGTCGCCGTCTTGGGTGGCAGTCGCGCTCGCGCCGGGGCTGCCCTGCTGGTACGCCAGGGCGACGTTGTCGACGGTGCCCAGAGCGATTTGGTGGATGGTTGGCGGATTGGTGTCGGTGGCCTGCACGGCGACCGAGTTCGGCGAACCGGCACCGATGCCGATTTGCAGCTCACCGCCGGCTTTTTGACACGTAACGTTGCCACGCACGTTTTGGTCTTTGCCGTCGACGATGACCTTGGCGTGCCCGTTGGTGCTCACGCTCTGCCCGCCGGCGCTGATGTGGCCGGCACTGGAACAACCTGCCAGGGCTGTGGCCAACATCGCCGCACCTACCAGGGGGGTAAAGACTGATTCCTTCATCGCGTTGGCTCCTTTGCACTGAAACGCTGAGGTGAGATGCGCTCGGGGGCTCTGTCGGCGGTCAGTGGATCCTCATCATGTCCGGGTTCGGATTTGCTGTCGCAGCCCCCGAGCGCGTCCGAATAGTGTGTGCCGGTCCGAGGGCTCCCCACATCGGGAGAATTCCCTATTTTCGGGTGGGATTTGGTGACGGCGACCGTCGCTACCGGGTAACCGCGATAGTTTGCGCGGATCAACGGGCGTTCGGCAGCCCTCGCCGAGCGAGGGCTGCCGCTGTGCCGCCGAGATATGGTCTTTTGGCGCGCGGCCAGCACGGGTTGCGGTTACAGTAAGTGCCTACCATGTCCGGGGATTTGTTTGCTGTCGGTGCGCGGGGCTTTCGCACCGCGCGCTTGGTGGTGCGCGCCGGCATGACACCGCCCGGAATGGCACACACCTCCCCTCCGCTGCTCGACGGTAGCCGGCCGTGTCGCCGGTAGGACTGGGCAAAGGAACCGGCTCGACGCAGCGGTTGCTGGAGCGAGACGCGATGCTGGCCGAGTTGCGCGGGCTGGCGCGCCGCCTGACCGGTGGCCAGGGGCGGATGGTGTTGTTGCGCGGGGAGGCCGGCGCGGGCAAGACCGCCGTGATCGCGCGGTGGGCGGCGGGCCTGGATCCCTCGGTGCAGGTGTTGTGGGGCTGGTGTGATCCGTTGACTGCACCGCGCCCGTTGGGCCCGTTGGTCGATGCCTTGGCCGGGCTCGGCGACAGCCAGGCCGCGGGGCTGGCCGCGGCGGTGGCCGACGGCGACATCGCCGCGATGTACGCGCGACTGCTGGCGATGCTGGCGGATGGGCCGCGCCGGGCATGGGTGATCGAGGACGCTCATTGGGCCGACGGGGCGACCTTGGATTTGTTGCGGTTCGTGGCGAGGCGCATCGGGGGCTTGCCGGTGCTGCTGGTGGTGTCCTATCGCGACGACGAACTCGACCACCAGCACCCGTTGACGGTGGCGCTGGGAGATATCGCCACCTGCCCGGCGCTCACCCGCATCAATGTGCCGCCACTGAGCCGGGAGGCGGTGGCAGTGCTGGCTGCGGGCAGCGGGGTCAACGCCGACCGGTTGCATCAACTCAGCGGCGGGAACCCGTTTTTTGTCACCGAGGTGCTGGCCGCCGGGCCGCAAGGCCTCAACCAAGACGGCCTGCCACGCAGTATCGCCGAGGCGGTGTGTGGTCGGCTGGGCCGATTGTCGGGACCCGCGCGAGACACCGCGCACGCCGTCGCGGTGTGTGGCCCGCGGACCAGTGCGGCGTTGCTGCCGAAGGTCTGTTTTGCCGGCGACTCCGGGTTGACGGAATGCCTGGGCGCCGGGGTGCTGGTCAACGACGGCGACGCAATCGGGTTCCGCCACGAGTTGGCGCGACGAGCCGCGCTGGACCGTATCCCCGACCATCACCGCCGGCTGCTGCACAAACGGGCCTTGGCCGCGCTGGCTGAACCACCGATCGACCCGGACACGCTGGCGGCGCTCGCATTTCACGCCGAGCAGGCTGACGACGCCGACGCGGTGCTTCGATTTGGGCCCGAAGCGGCCGAGCGAGCCGCAACACTGGGCGCCCACGGAGAGGCCGCCGACCTATACGACTTGGCGTTGCGCCAGCGCGGCGCCTCGCCTGAACAACAGGCGCAGTGGTTGGAACGGCACGCGTTCGAGAGCTATCTGTGCGGCCGGGCGGCCGCCTCGGTGTCGTCGTGGCGCGAAGCTATCGACCTGCGCCACCAGCTTGGTCACCGGCTCGAGGAGGGCGACGACCTGCGCTGGCTGTCATACCTGCTGGAACCCCTCGGACAGACCTCCGAGGCTGTCGACGCCGAGCAGGCTTCACTCCGGCTGCTGCAAGACCTCGGCCCCACTCCGCAACTGGCCTGGTCACTGATCCATGTAGCCCACAACGCCGCCGTGCGTAGCTACGACGCGGCGTCCGCGGCCGAATACGCCCAGCGTGCATTGGATCTCGGCATCCAATTGGACGAACCGGCGGTAGTCATCCGAGCACGCGGCTATCAGGCGATGGCCCGCATCTTCCGTACCGGCACCGGCTGGGAGGATCTCGAGGGCATCTGGCGGGAAGCGATGCGCACCCCAGAGCTGATCGAACACGCGGCAGTACTGGGCGTTCTGGTCAGCACGGTCGCTGTCCTGCACGGCGAACTCGACCGTGCCCATGACTACGTGGCGCAGGCATCGGCCTTCTACCGGGACCACGACCTCGGCATGTTCGAGGGGTTGGTGGCCGGCGCGGACGCGCTCAGCAGCCTTTACCGCGGCGACTGGGACCGCGCCGCGGTGGTCGCCGAACAGATCCTGACCCGTCCCGAACTTCCTCCCCGGCACCGGAGCCTGCCTTTGGTGACCCTGGCACTGATCCGGGCACGCCGCGGCCAGCCATTCGGCGGTCTGCTCGACGAAGCCCTGGATGCCACCGAGGGCAACGTCTTTCGTCTGCTCGTTTGGGCGGCGCGCGCGGAGGCAGGGTGGTTGACCGGTGACGAGGCAGCCGCACGCTCGAGCGCAGAGCGCGGCCTGGCCGCACCCGAAATGGCCCCGAACCCATGGCTCGTGGGCAGCCTGCGGCGCTGGGCACAATTGTCCGGCGGCACGTCACACACCGCGGATGCCGCCGACGACACCCCTTACCGTCTGGAGATCGGCGGGGACATGCAAGCGGCCGCCACCGCGTGGGCCGAGCGCGGCTGTCCCTACGATGCGGCGATCGCGCAACTCCGCGGCGACGCCGCTGCGGTGGAGTCCGCCCTGGCCACCTTCCGGACACTGGGTGCGCGGGCCGCGGCCCGGCGCGCCCAACAACGCCTGGCAGCGCTGCGCCCGCCGAAGGACAACCGTCCCGACACACTGGCCGACCCCGACGGCCTCACCCGGCGCGAACGAGAGGTCCTGGAACTGCTTGCCCTTGGGCGCAGCGATGCCGACATTGCTGCGGCACTTCACATCAGCATCAAAACCGTGGGCACCCACGTCAGCTCGATACTGGCCAAACTCCGCGTGGACAACCGGACCCAGGCCGCCACCTACGCACTCAAACCCCGTACCATCACCGCAACCGAAGACCGCGCGTGAGGTATCACGAAGCGCACGTTCTATAGCGACTTTCCCATCGCGGACAGCACGGCTTGGGTGGACGCGCGGGAGCCGACGGTGATCCGCACGCCGCCGTCAGCGTAATGGCGAGCCATCAGCCCGGCTCCATCGAACACCTCGCGCATCGAACGCCCCCTCGGCGGTAGGTACACGAAGTTGGCGTGCCCGTCGGTGGTGTAGACACCCATCGCCCGCAGGCGTCGTCGCAGGTAGTCCCGCTCACCGGTGATTCGCAGAATGCGTTGTCGCAACTGGTCTTCGGCGTCGTAGGACGCCGCGACCGCGACCAAGCTGGTGATGCCCATGCCAAACGGCAATTGCATCTTCCACAGTATTCTGGCTAGCTCCGGCGATCCGAAACCGTACCCGATCCGCAGCCCGGCCAGCCCGTAGGCCTTAGAGAACGTCCGCAGCACAATGACATTCGGGAACTGCCGGACCAGGTCCGGTCCGTCGATGCGGTGCTGGGGGGCGACGAACTCGATGTAAGCCTCGTCGAGCAGCACGACGGTGTCAGCGGGTATCCGCCGCAGGAATCGTCGCACATCGGCGACAGGCTCCAGGGTGCCGGTTGGGTTGTGGGGTCGGCATAGTACGACCAACCTGGCGTCCGCCGCCGCCTCGGCCATTGCCTCCAGGTCGTGGTGGCCGCGCTCGTCGAGCGGAACAGTGACCGATGTCAGGCGAGCCATCTGAGCGAAAATCGGGTACCCGTCGAAAGTCGGCTCGCTGAACACAATCCGATCACCGGGGCGCGTCACCGCATGCAGGACCTGCATCACCACCCCGCTCGCACCCGCCCCCAGCACGACCTGCTCGTCGCAGACGCCGATGTGACCCGCAATGAGCGCTCGCAGTTGCTCGGGCAGGAATTCCGGATACCGGTTGGCGGCATCGATCGAGTGGATCAAGGCCGAGCGCACCGCAGGCAGCGGCGGGAACGGGTTTTCGTTGAGGGACAGCGCGAGTGGATCGGTCGCGTCCGGCAGCGTGTCGAGGATGTCCGCGGTGAAAGGGCTTGCCTGCAGCAGGGATGACATCAGCCTCGCCCGCCCCAGCGGACCGCCGCCGCACCGGCGAAGTCACCGGCGTGCGCGAACGCGGCCATCATGATCACGTCACCGGTCTTTACCTGACCGTCGGATATCGCGCGATCCAGGTTGACCGGGATGCCGGCTCCGAACAGGTTTCCGCAGTCGTCAAAGGTGTCGCGGTGACGTTCCTCGGGCACCTCGAGCGCTTCGCGCCAGTTACGCAAGAACACCCGGTTCGGCTGATTGGTCACGAGCAAATCAATGTCCTTGGAGGACAGCCCGGTTCGATCACAGACGGCGAGCGCCACTTCGGGGACCTGCCGATTGCCGCGAGCGAGCACCTTGCTGATCTTGGTTTCGGTGAACCCGATGGAGGCCTCACCGGGTCCCGCCTGCCACCACTTGCGGGGTGGGTCGATGGCGAGCGTCATGTCGCCGGCGTATTCGCCGTAGGTGCGGCACTCGATGTCGAGTATGGGCGACTCGTCCGACAGCGTGACCAAACCGACCGCGGCCCCGTCGCCGGGCACGGACGATTGCGCCTTGCGGCGCACCCCGGGCTGGTCGAAAACCTGGCCCGCCGCGTTCTGGGCGACCGCGATCAGCGCTGTGCGCCCTTCTCCGGACGCCAGCAGTTGACGAGCCACTTTAAGGCCCAGCACGAACGCCGCGCACCCGCCGTTGTGCAGATCCAGCACCCAGCCGGGACGCATGCCCAAGCGGTGCGCGATGCCGCCGCCCGCGCCGTAGAACGCCATGTCCGGCACCTGGGTGTGGGTGATCAGCACGTCGACGTTAGCGAGGACGTCCTGGCCGTGCCGTTCGATCAATCCGGCGGCGGCTCGCTCGATCATGTCGGTCGCGGTTTCGTCCGGCCCGACGTGATGGCGGAACTTGGGCGCGCGGAACATCAGGTTGGCCGCCAGGTCATCCGAGCCGGCGAACTGCGCGTAATAGTCCGCGCCGATCGGTTCGCCGGGCAGGTAGGTGGAAACGTCGGTCAGGCTGACGGTGGGTTGGTTCATGGCAGTACTCATCTCATCCAAGCCGGCGTGATCGGCAGGCCGTTGCGGTGGCGGTATTCGGCGATGGTCTTGAGGTTGTTCAGCTCCAGCCCATGGCCGGCACCGAACAAGTCCCAAAAGTCGCCGACCCAGCCCGTGCGCTGCGGCGGACCGGCCTCGGGATAAGGGTTGTGGTCGTAGAACGGG
>NZ_DATMLH010000207.1:0-23535 GCF_035570115.1 Mycobacterium sp. | reverse complement strand
GGCAGCTGTCGGCCAGACGACGGCCGCCCAGAACCATGTGGTGCGCGCCGCGCAGATTGCGCACCAATCCGGGATGTACGCCGTGGAGATGTCGGCGCTGCACACCGCGGTGCGGTTCGATGACCGTTCGCAGAGCGCGAGGCTAGAGGAGCTCGCCGCGACGCTGAACACGCCGTTGGCGGAGGCGATCGCCGAGCACGCTGGCGGCCTGGCCAACCACGACGGCGACCTGCTCGACGCCGCGGCTGATCGGTTCGCTGACCTGGGTGCGGTGGCGCTCGCCGCCGACGCGGCGGCCCAGGCGGCGCACGAACACGCGCGCACGGGCCACCGCGGCAAGGAATTGGAGTCGTCGACCCGGGCGCACTGGCTGGCCAGCCAGGGCGAAATCCGGACACCGGCGGTCGCTGCCGCGGCGCGGCCGCTGCCCATCACCGACCGCGAACGCGAGATCGCGATGCTGGTCGTGGCCGGCTGGTCCAACCGTGAGGTCGCCGACCGGCTGGTCGTCTCGGTGCGGACGGTGGAGGGACACCTCTACCGCATCTTCGCCAAACTTGGTATCGATGACCGCGACCAGCTCATCCACCTACTAAGGCTGGATCGGTCTGGGGCTTAACACGATCGGCGTGCGCGACGCACGATTTCCGCCGTCGCCGTACTGCCCTCTTCGGCCCTCGCCGCACTCCCCTCGAAACCGCGGACCGTAGCTCGTGCGCGGTAGCGCGCATCGCTGTTTTCCTCACCTGTACCGTCTGGTGGTCGGGATGTCCAGTCGGTCGGGTTGAACGGGTGCACGGCCACTAGGGTGGTGGCCGTGACCCACTATGACGTTGTCGTCCTCGGAGCTGGACCTGGCGGATACGTGGCAGCCATCCGCGCCGCGCAGCTGGGATTGAATACCGCCGTCGTCGAACCCAAATACTGGGGCGGAGTCTGCCTCAACGTCGGCTGCATCCCGTCCAAGGCGTTGCTGCGCAACGCCGAACTCGTGCACATCTTCACCAAGGAAGCCAAGACCTTCGGCATCAGCGGCGAGGCGACATTCGACTACGGCGTCGCCTACGACCGCAGCCGCAAGGTGGCCGAGGGCCGGGTCGCCGGTGTGCATTTCCTGATGAAGAAGAACAACATCACCGAGATCCACGGGTACGGCAGATTCACCGACGCCCACACGCTGTCGGTTGAGCTCAACGACGGTGGTACCGAGACGGTGACCTTCGACAATGTCATCATCGCCACCGGCAGCAGCACCCGACTCGTTCCCGGCACGTCGCTGTCGGCGAATGTCGTCACCTACGAAGAGCAGATCCTCTCCCGGGAACTCCCGGAGTCGATCGTGATCGCCGGAGCCGGTGCCATCGGCATGGAATTCGGCTACGTGCTGAAGAACTACGGCGTCGACGTGACCATCGTCGAATTCCTGCCGCGCGCGCTGCCCAACGAAGACGCCGAGGTGTCCAAGGAGATCGAGAAGCAGTTCAAGAAGCTCGGCATCGAGATCCTCACCGGCACCAAGGTCGAGTCCATCGCCGACGATGGGTCCGTGGTCACGGTGACCGTCAGCAAGGACGGCAAGGCGCAAGAAATCAAAGCGGAGAAAGTGTTGCAGGCCATCGGGTTTGCGCCCAACGTCGAAGGCTACGGTTTGGACAAGGCCGGGGTCGCGCTGACCGACCGCAAAGCCATCGGAATCACCGACTACATGCAGACCAACGTCTCGCACATCTATGCCATCGGCGATGTCACCGGATTGCTGCAGCTGGCGCATGTCGCCGAGGCGCAGGGCGTGGTGGCAGCCGAAACTATCGCCGGCGCAGAGACTTTGGCGCTGGGCGACTACCGCATGCTGCCGCGCGCGACATTCTGCCAACCGCAGGTGGCCAGCTTCGGACTCACCGAGGAGCAGGCCCGCGACGAGGGTTATGACGTCCAGGTCGCCAAGTTCCCGTTCACCGCCAATGCCAAGGCGCACGGCCTCGGCGATCCCAGCGGTTTCGTCAAACTGGTCGCCGACGCCAGACACGGCGAGCTGCTCGGCGGGCACCTGATCGGCCACGACGTCTCGGAGTTGCTGCCGGAGCTGACGCTGGCGCAGAAGTGGGATCTGACCGCATTCGAGTTGGCCCGCAACGTCCATACCCACCCGACGATGTCGGAGGCACTGCAAGAGTGTTTCCACGGCCTGACGGGCCACATGATCAACTTCTAACACCGATGCGGCGGCGGATGTTCGCGGTGGCCACGTTACGATGGGCGGGTGGCCAAAGCAGTCCGTACCGACTCGATTTGGGCCGTCATCGGCGGAGTGATCGTCGGCTATGTCCTGTGGCTGGTGGCGATCTCGATAGGCGAGGCCTTCACCACGGTGAGCCTGTGGAGTCTGATCGTGTTAATCGTCTCGGCGGCGTTCGCGCTGTGGGCGATCTTGTGGGGACAGCGGCTGCGCCGGCGGCGAAACTATCCGCTGTCGTCGTTCGCCTTCGCGTTGCCGGCTCTTCCCGTCCTGCTGTCGTTGGGCGTGCTGGCCGACTGCTACCTGTAACGGACCGCTACCGAGGGTTGTCCAGCGGAATCTCGAGGGCCGACATGGTGGCGGCCAGTCCATCGTATTGTCCTGCGAGCATGCAGAATTCAATGAGTTGACGCCGATCGAGGTGGCTGGACAGCTGCTGCCAGACCTCGGGGCTGATCGAGCGGTTGTTGATGAACTCGTCGGTGGCACGCAGCAGCGCTTGCTGCCGGTCGGTGAGCCCGCCGGCCGGGTTCGGCCACGCGAAGATCATGGCCTGGGTCTGGTCATCCAGCCCACGACGGCGCCCCAGTCGGCGGTGCTGCTGCAGCTCGTATTCCGAACCGCGCAGATGAGCGACCCGGAGGATCACCAACTCGGTGTCGGCGCGTGGCAAGCGGCCCCGCAGCAACAAGGCGGAATACGGCATCATCGCCAGGAACAGCCGCTTGTGCTGACCCAGCGTGGCGAACAGGTGCATCTGGCGCGCGCCGACAGTGCGGGCGGCGAACTTCGCCACAATCCAATTGAGCAGCCCCAAATCGCGAAGCCTGCCCGATGGAGGTATCCGGCCGACCTGACCGGTCTCGGCAGGTCCGGTCATGCTTGCTTCACCAGATAGGGCGACACCGTGCTGCGGTGCTCGTCGAGGTCAAGTGCCCGGCCCAAAGCGGGGAACGCGCGCTGTGGACAGTTGTCCCGCTCGCAGACCCGGCAGCCCGCGCCGATCGGGGTGGCGATGTCGCCGGACAAGTCGAGTCCCTCCGAATAGACGAGCCGGTGGGCGTGCCGCAGTTCGCAGCCCAGCCCAATCGCGAATGTTTTACCGGGCTGACCATACCGTGATGCCCGCCGTTCCACGGTCCGGGCCACCCACATGTAGTTACGGCCGTCGGGCATCTGGGCGATCTGCACCAGTATCTTGCCCGGGTTGGCGAAGGTCTCGTAGACATTCCACAGCGGGCACGTTCCGCCACTGGACGAGAAGTGAAAGCCGGTGGCCGACTGGCGTTTTGACATGTTTCCGGCCCGGTCCACCCGGATGAAGGAGAACGGCACGCCCCGCATGGACGGCCGTTGCAGGGTGGATAGCCGGTGTCCGATCGTCTCGTAGCTCACCGAGTAGAACGCGGAGAGCCGCTCGACGTCGTAGCGGAAGTTCTCCGCGACGTCGTGGAACTGCCGGTATGGCAGAACAACTGCCGCGGCGAAGTAGTTGGCCAGCCCGAGCCGGGCCAGCGTGCGCGACTCGTCACTGGTGAACTTGCCATCGGTGACCATGCCGTCGATGAGGTCGCCGAACTCCAGGTACGCCAGCTCGGCGGCCAGCTTGAACACCTGCTGGCCCGACGAGAGGTGGTTGCTGATCTCCAGCGTGTTGGACGCCGAGTCGTAGCGGTGCAACACGGAGTCGCCGAGGTCGATGCGCTTGTTGATGTGCACGCCGTGCACCTCGGTGAGCCGGCGGGACAACTCGCCGGCTAGATCGCCGTGGTGCATCCGCATGCGGGTGGTTAGGTCCTCGGCGGCGGTGTCCAGTTCGTGCAGATAATTCTGACGCTGATAGAAGTAGTCGCGCACCTCTTCGTGCGGCATGGTGATCGACCCGCTGCCACTGCCGTCGGAGAACCGCTCCTCGGTGGCGGCGGCCAGCTGCGCGGTGGTGATCCGGTAGCGGCGGTGCAGGTTGACCATGGCCCGCGCAAAATCCGGGTGCCCGTTGACCATGTCGGCGACTTCGGACAGGTCGACGTCGATGTCCAGATCGTGGTCCATCGTCACCTCGCGCAGCTCGGCGACCAGCCGGGTGTCGTCGTGAGAGGCGAAAAACGTCGCGTCGACCCCGAAGACCTCGGTGATCCGCAGCAACACCGCCACCGTTAGGGGCCGGACGTCATGCTCGATCTGGTTGAGGTAGCTCGGCGAGATGTCCAGCATCTGCGCCAGCGCGGCCTGGCTGAAACCGCGCTCGCTGCGCAGCTGGCGAACGCGTGATCCGACGAACGTCTTGGACACCCGGCCAGCCTACCTGCGTTGTGAAGACAGGGTTTGCAGAGTTGGCAAGAGGCGCTGGATTGGCGCCGCAGCAGCGACGTTTGGCATGATTCTGGATTGGGGAAGCTAGCTAGATCGTCTAGCAACACGACGGATCGGGCCAGCATGAACAGCAGCGGGGAGTGAACCGTGAGCTTGGACAAAGTGATGATGCCGGTTCCGGACGGCCATCCTGACGTCTTCGATCGCGAGTGGCCGCTGCGCGTCGCCGACATCGACCGCGGCGGTCGGCTGAGGTTTGACGCGGCCGCGCGCCATATTCAGGACATTGGCCAGGACCAGTTGCGCGAGATGGGTTTCGAGGAAACTCATCCGCTCTGGATTGTCCGCCGGACCATGGTCGACCTGATCCGTCCTGTCGAGTTCGGCGACATGCTGCGGATGCGCCGGTGGTGTTCGGGCACGTCGAATCGGTGGTGTGAGATGCGCGTCCGCATCGACGGGCGCAAGGGCGGCCTGGTCGAGTCGGAGGCGTTTTGGATCAACATCAACCGCGACACCGAGATGCCGTCGCGGATCGCCGACGACTTTCTCGAGGGCCTGCGGAAAACCACTGACATCGACCGGCTGCGGTGGAAGGCCTATCTGTCCGCCGGCGGTCGTGACGACGCCGCGGAGATCCACGAGTTTCCGGTTCGGGTCACCGACATCGACCTGTTCGACCACGTGAACAACTCCGTGTACTGGAGTGTGATCGAGGACTACCTGGCCTCCTACCGGGAGCTGCTGGAAGCACCGCTGCGGGTGACCATCGAACATGACGCGCCAGTGGCGCTGGGCGACAAGCTGGAGATCATCTCGCACGTGCATCCGCCTGGATCGACCGATCGATTCGGCGCTGAACTGGCTGATCGCACTGTTAGAACGCTCACATATGTCGTCGGTGACGAGACCAAAGCGGTCGCATCGATCTTCGCGCTCTAACCGTACGGCCGTCCTGTAAACGCCCGCCCTGACCTGCGAATTCAAGTTACTCGCCGGTAGAAACTGAAACGGTTCAGTTCGAACGCACCTTCGCAAGATTTGCAAAACTGGGCGAACTCCTAGCCAAAATTTGCAAGTGAAATGGGTGGACCTGCGAAGCTAACCTGTGCCATCTTCGACTTAGCAGATGAGCAAAGATGCTGAGGGCCTTAGCAAGCCTGGAAATTCGGGTCCTCGGTCAACAACCTTTAGGAGCAGCGCAATGTCTAGCGTTGGCACGCCGAAGAGCGCCGAACAGATCCACCACGACTGGGACACCAACCCGCGCTGGAAGGACGTCACCCGTACCTACCAAGCCGCCGATGTCGTCGCCCTGCAGGGCAGCGTGGTCGAGGAGCACACCCTGGCCCACCGTGGCGCGGAGGTGCTGTGGAACCAGCTGCACGACCTGGAGTTCGTCAACGCGCTCGGCGCGCTGACCGGCAACATGGCGGTGCAGCAGGTGCGCGCCGGCCTGAAGGCCATTTACCTGTCGGGTTGGCAGGTCGCCGGGGACGCGAACCTGTCCGGCCACACCTACCCCGACCAGAGCCTGTACCCGGCCAACTCGGTGCCGCAGGTGGTGCGCCGCATCAACAACGCGCTGCTGCGCGCCGACGAGATCGCCAAGGTCGAAGGCGACACGTCCGTGGAGAATTGGCTCGCCCCGATCGTCGCGGACGGTGAGGCCGGCTTCGGTGGCGCCCTCAACGTCTACGAGCTGCAGAAGGCCATGATCGCCGCCGGTGTGGCCGGTTCGCACTGGGAGGACCAGCTGGCTTCGGAGAAGAAGTGCGGTCACCTCGGTGGCAAGGTGCTGATCCCGACCCAGCAGCACATCCGCACGCTGACCTCCGCCCGGTTGGCGGCCGACGTCGCCGGCGTGCCGACGGTCGTGATTGCGCGCACCGACGCGGAGGCGGCCACGCTGATCACCTCCGACGTCGACGAGCGCGACCGTCCGTTCATCACCGGCGAGCGCACCGCGGAGGGCTTCTACCGGGTGAAGAACGGCCTGGCGCCGTGCATCGCTCGCGCCAAGGCCTACGCTCCGTACTCCGACCTGATCTGGATGGAGACCGGTACGCCGGACCTGGAGTTGGCGCGCAAGTTCGCCGAGGGCGTCAAGAGCGAGTTCCCGGACCAGATGCTGGCGTACAACTGCTCGCCGTCGTTCAACTGGCGCAAGCACCTCGACGACTCGACTATCTCGAGGTTCCAAAAAGAGCTTGGCGCAATGGGATTCAAGTTCCAGTTCATCACGCTGGCCGGATTCCACGCGCTGAACTATTCGATGTTCGACCTGGCCTACGGTTACGCCCGCAATCAGATGAGCGCCTATGTCGAGCTGCAGGAGCGGGAGTTCGCTGCCGAGGAGCGGGGCTACACCGCGACCAAGCACCAGCGTGAGGTCGGTGCCGGTTACTTCGACCGCATCGCCACCACGGTGGACCCGACCTCATCGACGACCGCTCTGGCCGGCTCGACCGAAGAGGGTCAGTTCCACTGAGCCGAGCAGCCTCGGCTGGGAGGTGAAGTGGAACCGACGGCTTGAGCCACTGAGCCGATTGCTTGAGCCACTGAGGATGAGCTTCTGAGCGGCTTGATCCCGCGAAGTTGACAGCACAGGCCCCGCCCAGCGAACCTGGGCGGGGCCTGTTGCCGTCCGCCGGGGCATGGGACCGCGGAGCCTAAGGAGGAACGTGTCAATCGAACGGGTGGGAGTCATCGGGGCCGGCCAAATGGGTGCCGGCATCGCCGAAGTATCGGCCCGCGCAGGGGTTGACGTGCTCGTCTACGAGCCGACCGAGGCCTTAACCACCGCCGGGCGCAACCGGATCGTCAAATCGGTCGAGCGCGGTGTCAGCGCGGGAAAGATCACCGAGCGGGAGCGCGACGCCGCCGTCGGTAAGCTGAAATTCACCACCGATCTCGCCGCGCTAGCCGATCGACAGTTGGTCATCGAGGCCGTGCTCGAGGACGAGGACGTCAAAACCGGCATCTTCGCCGAACTGGATCGGGTGATCACCGACCCCGATGCGGTCCTGGCATCCAACACGTCGAGCATTCCGATCATGAAGCTGGCTGCCGCCACTGCCAATCCGGGCCGGGTCCTGGGATTGCATTTCTTCAACCCCGTTCCGGTGCTGCCGCTGGTCGAGTTGGTCAGCACGCTGGTCACCAACGAAGGCGCGGCCGCTCGCACCGAGGAGTTCGCCAGCGCGGTGCTGAAAAAGCAGGTGGTGCGGTGCTCGGACCGATCCGGCTTCGTGGTGAACGCGTTGCTGGTGCCCTACTTGCTTTCGGCGATCCGGATGGTCGAGGGTGGTTTCGCCACCGTCGACGATGTCGACAAGGCGGTTGTTGCCGGGCTGTCGCATCCCATGGGGCCACTGCGATTGTCCGATCTGATCGGCCTCGACACCTTGAACCTGATCGCGGACAAGATGTTCCAAGAGTTCAAAGATCCCCAATGCGCTGCGCCGCCGCTTTTGCTGCGGATGGTGGAAGCAGGTTTGTTGGGGAAGAAATCCGGTAAGGGCTTCTACACGTACTGAGGTCGCACAGTTCACCCTGAAAGCACAGCGGCTAGGCGGCTGGTTTCTCCATAGTGAACTGGCACACGTTGGTGTAGCCGTCGCGGAACAACTCCCGGCAACCGGTCAGGTACTTCATGAAGGTGTTGTACTCGTCTTCGCCCTTCAGCTCGATCGCCTGATCCCTATGCGCTTCCAGTCCCTTGGCCCAGGTGTCCAACGTGCGAACGTAGTTCTGCCCGATCATGTGATGACGGGTGATGTCGAAGCCGGCCGCGGTCGCGTACTGGTTGACAACGGGAATTGTCGGCAACCGCCCGCCGGGGTAGATCTCCCTCCGGATGAAGCTGATGAACCGAATCAACGACATCGTTCGCTTCAGCCCCATCTGCTCGCCTTCTTCTTCAGTGGGCACCACAATCGAGTGCAGCAGCATGACGCCATCGTCGGGCAACACGTTGTAACACATCTTGAAAAAGGGGGCGTATCGCTCGAAAGTGCCTACGCCGTCAGCGAAGTGCTCGAACGCGCCCAGCGACACGATGCGGTCGACCGGTTCGTCAAAGTCCTCCCAGCCGTGCAGCCGCACGTCTTTGCTACGCGGAGAGTCCATTTCGGCGAACTTCTGCTTGTTGTGAGCCAGCTGGTTTTCGCTCAAGGTCAACCCGATCACGTTGACGTCGTACTTCTCGATCGCCCGCCGCATGGTGGAACCCCAGCCGCAACCGATGTCGAGCAGCGTCATACCGGGTTGCAGCCCCAGCTTGCCCAGCGACAGGTCGACTTTGGCCAGCTGCGCCTCTTCCAGCGTCATGTCGTCGCGCTCGAAGTAGGCGCAGCTGTAGGTCATTGACGGGTCGAGCCACAGCCGGAAGAAGTCGTTGGACCGGTCATAGTGTGACGTGATGTTGTCGACATTCGGCTTCAACGCCGTCTCACCTGTGTTGTCGTTTCCGCTGGCCATCATGGCGAACCTATACCCCTCCTCACGCCGCGGCAATCTGTGCCGACGGCCTACCCAATAATTGTGCTCAGAATCCAGCGACCTGTCGCCACCGGATCTACGCTTTATTCGGAGTCGCGTTGGGTACCGGATTGGTGGAACGGGGCCTCGAGGCCGGGAAAGGAGCTTCGAGGCAGGGAAGGAGATTGCGGGGCAACGCTATGGCGGGGCTCTCAACTGGAAATGGTTTGCCCGATGTGGTTGTCACCGGCATCGCGATGACGACTGCGCTGGCTACGGATGCCGACGACACCTGGAAGAAGCTGCTGGACGGACAGAGTGGGATCAGCAAGCTCGATGATCCCTTCGTCGAACAGTTCGACCTGCCGGTTCGTATCGGCGGGCATCTGCTCGAGGATTTCGACCATGAGCTGACCCGGGTGGAACTGCACCGGTACCTGTTTCTGCAGAAGATGTCGACCAGGATCGGCCGGCGGGTCTGGACGAACGCGGGCTCGCCCGACGTCGACACCAACCGGTTGATGGTTTCCATCGGCACCGGGATGGGCTCGACCGAGGAATGGATCTCTGCCTACGACGACATCCGCGAACGCGGTATCAAGGCGATTTCCCCGTTGGGTGTGCAGAAGGCCATGCCCAACGCCGCGGCCGCGGCTGTCGGTCTGGAACATGGTGCCAAAGCGGGGATTACCACCCCGGTGTCTGCTTGTGCCTCCGGGACCGAGGCCATCGCCCAGGCATGGCGCAACATCGTGCTCGGCGAGGCTGATATTGCGATCTGCGGCGGCGTCGAGACCAGGGTCGAAGCCATTCCCATCGCAACCTTCGCTCAGCTGGATCTGCTATCGACGAACAACGACGATCCCGCCGGCGCGTGCCGCCCGTTCGACAGGGACCGGGACGGCTTTGTGTTCGGCGAAGCGGGAGCGCTCATGGTCGTTGAGGCCGAGGACCATGCAAAAGCCCGCGGCGCCAACATCATTGGTCGACTGATGGGGGCCGGCATCACTTCGGACGGCCACCACATCGTGGCGCCCGATCCCAATGGCGAACGGGCTGGCCACGCGATCGCCCGGGCGATCGAACTTGCCGGGTTGACTCCCGGTGACATCGATCACGTCAACGCGCACGCCGCCGGCACCACCGACGGCGACCTGGCCGAAGCGAAGGCGATAAACAACGCATTGGGCACCCACCGGCCGGCGGTCTACGCGCCGAAGGCGGCGCTTGGTCATTCTGTTGGCGCCGTCGGCGCGGTGGAGTCGATTCTGACCGTGTTGGCGCTGCGGGACGGCGTCATCCCGCCGACGTTGAACCTGCGCAATCTGGATCCGGAGGTCGATCTGGATGTGGTGGCCGATGAGCCGCGCGCCGGCGACTACAGGTACGCGATCAACAACTCCTTCAGTTTCGGTGGCCATAACGTCGCTTTGGCCTTCGGTAGATACTGACGGAGACGCCGCTTTGCGACCCGGGCGCCCAGCGGCCGCCGGTGACCCGGCCCCTGGCCGCCGGGCCTGATACAGTACCCGGTTGAATGTAAGGCCCAGGCCGGGTTCGCACATTGTTTCTGCCGAGCGATGCGGCAGCTGCCAAGTAGCACGTTATGTATGTCGGGTGAGCGTGCTGGACGTCAGATCGACCAGGTTAAGGGTGAGGTGCTGCCGCAAATGTCAGACTTGGCGCCGTTCTACACAGAGTCGCAATCGATCTACGACATTTCGGACGAATTCTTCTCGTTATTCCTTGACCGCACCATGGGATACACCTGCGCCTACTTCGAGCGCGATGATATGAGCCTCGAAGAGGCGCAAAACGCCAAATTCGATCTGGCGCTGGGCAAGCTCAACCTCGAGCCGGGGATGACGTTGCTGGACATTGGCTGCGGGTGGGGCGGCGCGATGCACCGCGCGATTGAGAAGTATGACGTCAACGTCATCGGCATCACGCTCAGCCGCAATCAGTGCGAGTACAGCAAGGCCAGGCTGGCCAAGATCCCGACGGGACGCAATGTTGAGGTGCGACTGCAGGGCTGGGAAGAGTTCGACGAAAAGGTCGACAGGATCGTCACCATCGGCGCGTTCGAAGCGTTCAAAGCCGCGCGGTACCCCGCCTTCTTCCGGCGGGCGTACGACATTCTTCCCGATGACGGCCGGATGCTGCTGCACACCATACTGGCGCACACGCCCAAGTACTTCCGAGACAACGGCATTGCGGTGACAATCAGCGATCTCAAGTTCATGCGGTTCATCGGGACAGATATCTTCCCTGGTGGCGAGTTACCCGCCGTCGAAGACCTTCTCGATTTGTCAGAGACCACCGACTTCTCCGTGGAGCGGATCCAGTTGCTCGGCCCGCATTACGCACGCACGTTGGACATGTGGGCGGCCAATCTGCTGGCCAACCGGGAACGCGCCACCGTCGTCCAGTCCGAGGAAGTCTACGACCGCTACCTGCGATACCTGACTGGCTGCGCGGATTTCTTCCGGCGTGGCATCACCAACATCGGTCAGTTCACCCTGACCAAATAGCCGTCGACGCCTCTAGAGTCGCTTGGCGGGCGGTCTCAGAGGGCAGGCAGCAGCGCGCCGATGGCCAGGCCGACCACCAGCAGGGCACCCGCTTGGCGCACGTGCACCCAGGCCAGCGCCGCATACCACAGCGGCCACACCGGGAATTTGGGTGGCGGCTCGTCGGGTGGCGGGCGGCGGAAATACGGCCACACCTTGACAAGCCGGGGCAGCGCAAAGACGACCAGCAACGCCGGCCACGGCATCGCTTTGGCCAGCACTGCGACGATAATCAGCAGGTAGAACCCGACCATCATCCCGAGCGTCACCGCGCGAGCACGGGCTTCCCCGAAGATCACCGGCAGCGTGCGGATGCCAAGAGGCTCGTCGTAGGGGATTTTGTCGATGTGCTTGCCCATCAACACCGTCGTGCACAGCAAGCCGTAGGGGAGCGACGCCAGCAAGACATCCCAGCCCACGGTGCCGACCGCTGAGTAATACGTTCCGCACACCATCAGCGGACCCCAGACCACGAACACATCCGGCTCGCCGAGGCCGCGCTTCTTGAGTCGTACCGGCGGCGCGGTATAGGCGACGCTGAGCAGGAAACCCGATACCGCGAATGCCACCACGGGCCAACCGCGTGCCCAGGTCAGCACGACCAGGATCGCCAGGTCGCCCAGGTTCACCACGGCGATCGCGGTGAGCAGGGTGCGCCGGCTGACCAGCCCCGAAAGGACCGGGTGCGGGGCGTAGAGGGCGCGCGGGTAACTGGCGCTGTCGAGACCGGTCTGGGTGTCGAAAAGGTCGTTCATCAAGTTATTGACGGTGTGCGCCAGCAGAATTCCCGCGATGGCGAGAACGAGCCAGCGCCAATCGAAGCCGGGCCGGCCGATCGCCAGCAGCGCTGCGACCAGGCCGGCGAACAGGGTCATCGGCAGCACCGCGGCGCGGGTGACGACGATCCAGCGGGTGACGAAATCGACCGGCCCGTCCGGGGGTGGGTTGGTGGTACGCAGGGCGTACGCCCAGGAGCTGAGCCGGGAACGGACCGTCACGTCAGTCATGGCGCCAACGTAGTCCGCTAATCGGGCAGCGGCGGCACGATCGGCGACGGATGCGGTTGCCCGAGGAATTTGTCCAGCGAGCCGGCGACTTCGACGATCCCGCACAGCGCGCTCCAGCTCAGCATGGTCAGGTAGTCGATCAGCTCGTCGGCACTCATCCGCGGGTCGAGCAACCACGAGTGGGTGGCCAACTGGACGCCGCCGACGGTGTGATAAGCCCACGGGTCCACCCCGCCGACGTCCATCCCGGCCGCTTTCATGCGGCGGCGCAACACCACCGCGAGCATGCGGGCGATGATCCGCTCGGAGTCCGCGATCACCTTGCTCTTGCTGGCCGAACTGTTGGCCATCACGAACCGGTAGGGCTCCGGTTCGTTCGCCACGGTGTGCACGTACACCCGGATGATCTCGCGGGTCAGCTCGAAGCCGTCCATTTTCGACGACAGCGCGGCGGTCATGTTCGGGATCAGGGTGATCTGCGCGAACCGCATCATCACCGCGGTCGTCAGGTCGTTCTTGTCGACGAAGTAGCGGTAGAGCACGGTTTTGGAGACGCCGATTTCGCTGGCAATCTCGTCCATGCTCACGAAGCGACCACGGCGCTGGATCGCCTCGATTGTCCCGTCGATCAGCTCGTTGCGGCGTTCCACCTTGTGCTGGTGCCAACGTCGCTTCCGGCCATCGATCCGCGCTGTCCCGGCCGGGATCTGCTTTGCCACTATCGCCGATTCCCATTCACTAGACGGTCTTCATAGTACGTCTCATCGACGTAGTACGACTTATCGACGCCGCTTTCTTGCCTCGCACCTCCTAAGACGGAGATTCGTCGTTAGGCCGGTAACAGTTACCGCTGCCGATTTGAGGCTTTCTCCGCGAGCGGGTAGCGGACCCCAGGTCCCGCGTTGTTGCCGAACAGCAACGCGGATGGCGGATGATGATGTGGTGGCAGTTGGACCCGCTGCGGGACCCAAACACCGAGCCGATCCGCGACGTCTACGTGCGGGGCGGGATCCGGTAACGCCGCCGCGGCTGGAGACCGGCAAACCCGCGTCCCTCGCCGAGACGTTCGCCGGCGCCGATCCGCAGGCTGATGCCGAACGGCGTCAGGGACTGCGGCGGATGAAAGTGGTGGCGCTGAGCTTTCTCGTCGGCGCCACCGCCCTGTTCCTCGGCTGCCGCTGGGCGCAGGCCGGCGGCACGGCCGCCGCGTGGGTGGGTTATGTCGGGGCCGCCGCGGAGGCCGGCATGGTCGGCGCGTTGGCGGATTGGTTCGCGGTGACCGCGCTGTTCAAGCACCCACTCGGCATCCCGATACCGCATACCGCGATCATCAAACGCAAGAAAGACCAGCTGGGCGAGGGCCTGGGCACCTTCGTGCGGGAGAATTTCCTCTCGCCGCCGGTGGTGGAGACCAAGCTTCGCGACGCGCAGATCCCGGGCCGGCTAGGCAAGTGGCTGTCAGAAACTTCTCATGCCGAGCGGGTGGCCGCCGAGACGGCGACTGTGCTGCGGGTCGTGGTGGAACTGCTGCGCGACGACGACGTCCAGACCATCATCGACCGGATGATCGTGCGGCGCCTCGCCGAGCCGCAGTGGGGTCCGCCGGTGGGCCGGGTGCTGGCCACATTGCTGGCCGAGCACCGGCAGGAGGCCCTGATCCAGCTGCTGGCCGACCGGGCTTTTCAATGGTCGCTGAATGCCGGAGAGGTCATCCAGCGGGTAGTCGAGCGCGATTCGCCCGGCTGGTCCCCGCGATTCATCGACCATCTCGTGGGTGACCGCATCCACCGCGAGCTGATGGACTTCACCGACAAGGTGCGCCGCAACCCGGATCACGAGCTACGACGGTCCGCGACGCGCTTTTTGTTCGAATTTGCCGACGACCTGCAGCACGACGAGGCGACGATTGCGCGGGCCGAGGCGGTCAAAGAGCAGCTGATGGCCCGTGAGGAGGTCACCAACGCCGCGGCGACGGCCTGGAAGACGTTGAAACGCCTGGTGCTCGAGGGTGTGGACGACCCGTCCAGCGCGTTGCGCACCCGCGTCACCGAGGCGGTGGTGCGCATCGGTGAGTCGTTGCGCGACGACGCCGACTTGCGGGACAAGGTCGACAACTGGATCGTGCGAGCTGCCGAGCATCTGGTTGCTCAGTACGGGGTAGAGATCACAGCGATTATTACCGACACCATCGAGCGTTGGGATGCCGAGGAGGCCAGCCGGCGCATCGAACTGCATGTGGGCCGTGACCTGCAGTTTATTCGGATCAACGGTACCGTGGTGGGGTCGCTTGCCGGGTTGGCCATCTATGCGATCGCGCAGCTGCTGTTCTGAGCACTGCTAACTAGTGCTTGCAATAGTTAGCACTAGGTTTTAGTGTTGGCGCGTAGCACCAATCCGATGCAAGGAGTCGCCATGCCGCAGGAGGAAAAGCTTTCCGCTGTGGTGTCCACCGCTGCGTCCGACATCGGCAGCTTCATCAGGGCGCAGCGTGAGGCGGCGCAAGTATCGGTGCGACAGTTGGCGGAAAAAGCCGGTGTCAGCAATCCCTACCTCAGCCAGATCGAGCGCGGGTTGCGTAAACCGTCCGCTGATGTGCTCAACCAGATCGCCAAGGCGCTGCGGGTTTCCGCCGAGGTTCTCTACGTGCAGGCCGGGATTCTCGAGCCCAGCGCGAACAGCGAAGTCCGCGACGCCATCATCACCGACGCGGCGATCACCGAGCGGCAGAAACAGGTCCTGCTGGACATCTACACGTCGTTCGTCCAGCAGAACGAAGCTGCCCGTGAGGAGACTGCACCTGCCTAGACCTTGCTTAACCCTGCCTAGCTCGTGATTGAGCAATACCAACCGAATAACACACAACCAAAACACGAAAGGAAACACACCATGGCGGACAACCCGACCATTGACGACCTGAAGGCCCCGCTGCTCGCCGCTCTTGGCGCTGCCGACCTGGCCCTGGCCACGGTCAACGACCTGCTCGTCGAGTTGCGCGAGCGCGCCGAAGAGACCCGCACCGACACCCGCAGCCGGGTTGAGGAGCGCCGCGCCCGCCTGACCAAGCGACGGGAGGAGCTGCCCGAGCAACTGCGCGACCAGCTTCGCGAGCTGCGCGAGCGGTTCACTGCTGAGGAGCTGCGCAGCGCCGCGGAAGGCTATGTCGAGGCGGCGACGTCTCGGTACAACGAGCTGGTCGAGCGCGGCGAGGCCGCCCTGGAGCGGCTGCGCAGCCAGTCCGGCTTGGACGACGCGTCGGCGCGCGCCGAGGGCTACGTCGACCAGGCGGTCGAGTTGACCCAGGAGGCGTTGGGCACCGTTGCCTCGCAGACCCGCGCGGTCGGCGAGCGTGCCGCCAAGCTGGTCGGCATCGAGCTGCCCAAGAAGGCTGCGGCCAAGAAGGCTCCGGCCAAGAAGGCTCCGGCCAAGAAGGCTGCGGCCAAGAAGGCTCCGGCCAAGAAGGCTCCGGCCAAGAAGGTCACCCAGAAGTAATGACGCGGTCCGCGCTGCCCGCCAAGGGCAGCGCGGACCTGCTTTACACCTCGACTCCGAGTCGCCCGATCGGGCGGCTCGGAGTCGACGTTTTCGGCGCCGCCCCCGTACGCTTACTTTGTGAACGACCTAATGCTTACCGTCGTCTTCGCCTTGCAGGTCGCGGTGGCGATGACAGCCCTCTACGCCTTTGTGCACGCGGCGATGCAGCGGCCTGACGCCTACACCGCCGCCGACAAGATGACCAAGCCGGTGTGGTTGCTCATCCTGGCCGCTGCGGTGCCGCTGACGATGCTGCTCAGCGCGCTGGGGGCGGCCATCGGGGCCTGCGCGGCGGGTGTCTACCTGGTCGATGTGCGGCCGAAACTTCTTGAGATTCAGGGCAAGTCGCGATAGCGGTATGCGAGTTCTGACCATCGCGGCGACCGCAGTCGTCGCGCTGTTGGGTGCGGTTCCCGCGTCCGCCGATCCGGGCGCCGCGGGGGCAACCGCGCCGTTATACCCGCCGCCGTTCGTCGACCACGTTTCTTGGACCCAGTGGGATCATCTGGCTAGCCTGCGGGTGTATCCGACGGCGTCCGGGCGTGCGGCCGCCAGGCAACTCGGTTCAGCGGGGCCTGAAGTCGACGAGGCCTGGTCCGAGGTGCTCGCGCTGGCCGCGGATGCCGGCACCCCGGGCATGCGCGAGCAGTTCCTGTGCCATTGGGAGTTGGCCGAAGTTCTCCAACCCGGCAAGTCCAGCTGGAATCTCGAGCCGTGGCGGCCGGTCGTCGACGCCACCACGATGGTCGGCTCCGGATGCAACCCCGGCGGTTCCGAAGAGGGCTTCTGATGCCGGGTCGACGGACTCGCGAGCAAGTAGCGGCCCTCGTCGACCACACCCTGCTCAGGCCCGAGGCCACTGCCGCTGAGGTGGCCGCGGTCGCCGCCGAAGCCGCAGCACTGGGCGTCTACGCCGTCTGTGTCTCGCCGTCGATGGTGCCCAACGCGAACGACGCAGGAGTGCGGGTCGCCGCGGTGGCGGGCTTCCCGTCGGGTAAGCACCTTCCCGAGATGAAGGCACGGGAGGCGGCGCTGGCCGTGGCATCCGGGGCCAGTGAGATCGACATGGTCATCGACATCGGCGCCGCGGTTGCCGGTGACGTCGTCGCGGTGCGATCCGAGATCGCGGCAGTGCGGGCCGCGATACCCAGCGCCGTGCTCAAGGTGATCGTCGAGTCGGCGGCGCTGCTGACATTGGCCGGCGAAGAAACCCTGGCTGACGTCTGCCGCGCCGCCGAAGACTCAGGCGCGGATTTCGTGAAGACCTCGACGGGTTTTCATCCCGCCGGTGGGGCGTCGGTGGCCGCTGTGGCGCTGATGGCCGAGACGGTCGGCGGACGGCTGGGGGTCAAGGCCAGCGGCGGGATCCGCACGGCCGACGATGCGCTGGCGATGCTCGACGCGGGCGCCACCCGATTGGGGCTATCAGGCACCCGCGCCGTCCTCGACGGCCTGGAGGCGGGCTAGGCGCCGTCAGAGGTTGGCGAAACAAGGGTCCTGACTGCCGCCGGCGGGAATGGTGGCGTTGCTGGACGAGAAATGGCCCTCGACCCCGGTGCTGGTGACCTGCACGCTGTCGGCGTGAATGCCCAGCGGATAGTTCTGGGTCGCTTTCGAGGTGAGGTCGTCCAAGTCCTGTTGCGCCGTAGTCGTGGACACCTTGGAACCGAGCGCGGTCAAGCTGACTATTTGCAGTGACAGACCGTTGTTGACGATCTGCGGCTTGACGGTGGCGCTGTCGAACGTCCCCTTCAGCGAAATGGTGCCGGCACCGGGATTCGTGCTGACGTCGCCGGTGACAAACTCGCCCAGCACCGGGATGGCGTCCTGGATCGACTGCTTGATGCCATCCGCGGACCAGGTGATGGTGCCGTTCAGCGACCCGATCGTGCCCTGAGAGTTGTTGGTGTTGTTGAGTTTTACGTCCCGGAGGTCCAGGCTCACCTTCATGCCTTTGGCCGATCGCACCTGATTGCCCGCGGTCTGCACGGAGATGTCGGTGTAGTGACTGGTGAGGTATTGCCACAGCACCGGCGGGCTTCCGGCGAAGGACACGCTGGCGCCGTCCTGCACCTCGCACCGCACCGCGGTTGCCACCTTGGTGCTCGCCAGATGGCGGGTGTAGAGCTCGGCGCCGATCGCACCGGAAAGGACCAGCAGCACCACGATCGCCAGAATCAACAGGATCGCCGTCCGGTTACCGAAGAACCCGGGTTTGCCGGCTGCCGGCGCGTCGTTTGACGGCGGCGGCGTGGCTATCCGGGTGGTGGTGGTGTGTTCGTGCGGATGTGGAGGCGGGGGACCGGGCTGACGCGGCTGCGCACTGGGCGGCAGCCCAGGTTGTTGTGGCCGACCCGGTTGTTGCGACGGCGGAGCGGGCTGTTGCGGTGGGCGATTCGGCGGCCCGGGCTGCTGCGGCCGGGGGACATCACGGATGGCTGGATCCGGCGTGCGGCCGCCGTGGCGGATCTGGCGAGTCGGGTATTCCGACGGCGGCGGGGGCTGACGGCGTGGCGGTACGCCGCGGTTGGGGGGTCCGGCCGGCCTACGTGGACCGGCGCCTTCCGGCGGGTCGCCGCCCGAGGGCTCTCGCGGATTCACCATCAGTGCGATCGTTCCTTAAACATGGGCGAAGCAGGGATCGGTCTGGGCGGCCGGGATCGAAGCGTCGCGCGTCGAAAACCGTGCCACCACACCGTCATTGGTCACATTCACGCTGTCGGCGTGAATTCCGAGCGGATAGTCTTTGGTCAGGTTCGATGTGAAGGTGTCCAGCGCCGTTTGCGCGGTCTCGTGTGGCAGCGTGGCGCCCATCGCGGTGACCTTGACAACCTCCAGCGACAACCCGCTGCCGGCGACCTGCGGCTTGACGGTCACACTGCCCAGGCCCAGCGCGCCGGTGAGTTCGATGGTGCCGGCACTCGGGTTGGTGCTGACGCTGTTGACCAGGCCACCCACGAACGGAACGGCACCCTGCACGGTTTCCTTGATGCCGTCCGACGTCCAGGTGATGGTGGCATCCAGTTCGCCGATGGTTCCCTTCGAGTCGCCGCTGCCGTGCAGGTCGACGTTGTTGATGTTGATGTCAGCCGTCATGCCTTTGGCGTCGCGGAGCTGGTGCCCCGCGGTGTGAATGGAGATGTCGCGGTAGTGACCGGCGAAGTGTTGCAACAGGAACGGGCTGGGGCCGAAAGAAACTTTGGCCTGGTCCTGCACCACGCATTCGGTGGCCGCGGCTACGACCTTGTTGGCGCGGTTGCGGGCATACAGCTCGCCTCCGATCAGGCCGGCGACGGCTAAGGCGGCCACTATGACCAGGATCAGGATGATCGACACCGGGTCGCCGATGAAGCGGCGTTTGGCCTTCACGGGAGCTGGCGGGTCCTGCGACGGGGGCTGGCCGTACGGCGACGCAGCCGGGTATTCCTGTCTGGGTAACGGCAGGGTCTGCTCCGGCGGCTGCGCCGGTGGCTCATACGCGTGGTCAAAATGCGGCCCGCCGTGACTCGGAGCGGTCTGCGTGGTTGGCGACCCGGCCTGCGGCGCCGGTTGTGTAGACGGGCTCTGGTTGCCCGGACGAGCCCATATCGACGGGTCCTGGTGCGGAGGTCCCTGCGGATTCGTCACCTCGGCGATTCTGCCTTATCAGGATTAGCGAACGCTGAGTGGTTGCGCAGCACCGCGATCGTCTCGCGAGCCTTCGCGACCCGATGGAGGTCGATATCGGTGACCAGCAACTGCGGGTCGGCTCCCGCCGACGCCACGACGTCGCCAAAGGGCGAAACCACCAGGCTGCCGCCCACCCCGGTCGGAGCGCTCGAGGCCAGTGGCTCACCCGGATCGGCCTGCCCGGCCGCGGCGATGTAGCTGGTGGAGTCCAGTGCGCGCGCGCGGGCCAGCAGCGTCCACTGCTCCAGCTTCCCGGGACCCGCAGCCCACGACGCGCTGACGGTGATCAGCTGGGCGCCACGGCGGGCCAGCGTCGTGAAGAGCTCGGGGAAGCGGATGTCGTAGCACGTGGTCAATCCCACCCCGACGCCGTCGACGGTGATCACCACCGGCTCGCGGCCCGGTGCGACCGTGCGTGACTCGGTGAAGCCGAACGCGTCGTAGAGGTGGATCTTGTGATAGTGGGTGTCCGGCTGATTGGGTGTGCCCGTCCCCTCCGCACCCACCGCCAGCAGCGTGTTAAGGACCCGCCCGTCTTCAGCCGGAGTGAACATGCCCAGAATCACGGTGATGTCGGTCTCGGCCGCGATCCGGCGTACGCCGTCGGCCCACGGGCCGTCGACCGGCTCGGCGATCGCTGCCAGCGGGACCCCGAACCGACACATGGTGGCTTCGGGGAATATCACCAACCGCGCGCCGGCGTCGGCGGCCCGCCCGGCGTAGTCCCGCACTAGCTGTAGGTTGTCGGCCGGGTCGGTGCCGCTGAGGATCTGCGCCACCGCAATCCGCATGACCGCCAGCCTAGGGGCGATCGCAAGCGCGGCGAAGCCGGGCGCAGCGGGTCGCGCCTTGTAGCCCCGGGGCGATCGCAAGCGCGGCGAAGCCGGGCGCAGCGGGTCGCGCCTTGTAGCCCCGGGGCGATCGCAAGCGCGGCGAAGCCGGGCGCAGCGAAGCCGGGCGCAGCGGGTCGTCGCGTCGGCCCGGATGCCAGAATTCATTGAGCCAGGGAAAGAGAGGAACCATGACGGTGGAATTCACCCTCACGCGGACCACAACGGCGCCGATCGAGACGGTGTTCGACTCCCTCACTAACCACCGCGGGATCGCGGACTACGTGTGGGCGGTCCGTCGCAGCACGCTAGATCGCGAGGGAGTCCCCGCACCAAACGGCGTCGGTGCGATCAGACGCATCGAGGCGGTCGGACCCCCAATCGTCGAAGAGATCATCGACTACAGGCGACCCACTCGCTACGCGTACAAGATGCTCTCCGGCGCGCCGGTCCGGGATCACGTCGGCACGGTCGAGCTGCGCGAAGCGGGCGCAGGAACCGAGGTCAGCTGGCACCTGCGGTCGACATCCAAGATCCCCGGTCTTAATCGGCCGTTGTCACTGCTGCTGAAGAGGGTCATCGGCGAACTGCTCAAGGGTGCCGTCAAGGCCGCTGAAGGCGGCGCCTGAGGGATCAGGCTGTTTCGCCGATCCACGTGGTGGTGAAACGCTGCTCGGCGATCAGCAACTCGACGAGTTGGTTGCCGATGAAGTTCTCCAGCTTGCCGCCGACCAGCGGAATGCGCACCTCGACGGTCGCCCGGAGCTTCAGCCGCGCGCCGCCAGTTTCTGTAACCGGCTCCAGCACCGCAGTGCCGGTCAACGACGCCGGCGCATCCAGGATCGAGCCGGTGATGGTCGCGGTCGCCGAGCCGTTGGTCACCGGCTCCCATTTTTCCTCGCGGCGGATGCGCAGGTCGCCGCGGTGGAATTGGGTGATTATGCCCGGGAGCCGGTCACTGCGCAGCACCTGTGTGGTGATCACGTCGATACTGCCGTCAGTTCCGGATGGACCGCCGAGTTGCATCGAATCCAGCGTGGTGTCGTCGGCGCCCGAATCGGCGAGTCGGGCCAGCCAGTATTCCTCATCGCTGAAGGCCCGGAGAACCTCTTCGACGGTGACCCCGTAATCGGTGGACATGTCGAACGAACGCGGCATAGCAGGTCAGGCTACCGTCAAGGCCCATGGGGCCAGGCTTTAGAGGGGGTGAGGCGGGAACACTTTTCGCCGGTGCGCGCGTCGACGAAGCGGTGCCGCTGGCCCCGCTGACCACCTTGCGGGTCGGTCCGGTCGCGCCGCGGGTCATCACCTGCACCAGCACCGAGCAGGTGGTGACCACGCTGCGCCGGCTCGACAGCGAGGGTTGTCGGCCGCTGCTGGTGTTGGCCGGCGGCTCGAATCTGGTAATCGCCGACACGCTGGCGGATCTGACCGTGGTGCGATTGGCCGCCGCCAACATCAGCGTCGAGGGCAACATCGTGCGGGCCGAGGCCGGGGCAGTGTGGGACGACGTGGTGGTCGCGGCTATCGCGGCGGGCCTGGGCGGGCTGGAGTGCCTCTCGGGCATCCCCGGCTCGGCGGGCGCGACGCCGGTGCAGAACGTCGGCGCTTATGGAGCCGAGGTGGCCGACACCATCACCCGGGTCCGGCTGTTGGACCGGCGCAGCGGCGAAGTGCGCTGGGCGCCGCCCAGCGCACTGGGGTTCGGGTATCGCACCAGCGTGCTCAAACACTCCGACGGGGCAATCGTCTTGGAGGTGGAGTTCGCGCTCGACGCGTCAGGTCGCAGCGCGCCGCTGCGCTATGCCGAATTGGTCACGGTGCTGGGTGCGACGGCAGGGGAGCGCACGGATCCCGCGGCGGTCCGCGAGGCCGTGCTGGGGTTGCGCGCGCGGAAGGGCATGGTGCTCGACCCGGCCGACCACGACACCTGGAGCGTGGGCTCGTTCTTCACCAATCCGATTGTCGCGCCGGACTTTTATCAGCAGCTCGCTGACAGCCGCGACCGCCAGGTGCCGCACTATCCCGCTCCGGATGGCGTCAAGCTGGCCGCTGGCTGGTTGGTTGAGCAGGCGGGGTTCGGCAAAGGCTATCCAGACGACCCGACCGCGCGGTGTCGGCTGTCCACCAAGCATGCGCTTGCTTTGACCAATCGTGGCGGAGCCAGCGCCGACGACGTGGTGGCGTTGGCGCGCACCGTGCGAGACGGAGTCCGTGATGTGTTTGGTGTCACACTGACAGCCGAGCCGGTGCTGGTCGGCTGCGGTCTGTGACCAGCGCGTGCGCGAGTGGGGTCATTTTCGCCGGTACCGTGTTGTGTCGTGGACATAGCGCGCAGCCTCACGCCGGTCACCCGGCGCCGGGCCCTGACGACCCTCGCGGTCGGCGTCTTCGCGCCCAACGTGTTAGCCGCGTGCTTCGGTGGATCGACCAAGCAGGCCGAGAAGGCCAAGCCTCCGGCCGAAGCCACGATCACGTTCCGGCCGGCCGACAAGACCGCCAAGGTCTTGCCGACCACGCCGATCAGCGTCGAGGTTCGCGACGGCTGGTTTCAGCACGTCGCACTCACCAACGCGGACGGCAAGGCGGTCGCCGGCAGCCTCAACCGCGACCGCACCCTGTTCACGGTCACCGAGCCGCTGGGCTACGACGGGACCTACACCTGGAGCGGGTCGGCGGTCGGCCACGACGGTAAAGCCCTCCCGGTGAAAGCCGAGCTCACCACCATCGCGCCCACCAAGGTGATCGACGGCGGGTTCCAACTCGCGGACGGCCAGACCGTCGGCGTCGCGGCGCCGATCATCATCCAGTTCGACGGGCCGATCGCCGACAAGGCCGCCGTGGAGCGGGCGCTGAAGATCACCACCGAGCCGCCGGTCGAGGGCAGTTGGGCCTGG
>NZ_DATMLH010000206.1:0-25653 GCF_035570115.1 Mycobacterium sp. | reverse complement strand
GACTCTCCGGCGACGCGGCTCGCGAGTTGGGGCTGGCGCAACTTGACCGCGTCGGCATGAAGCACAAGGCCGATTGCCGCCCCGGTGCCGTGTCGGGCGGCCAACAGCAAAGGGTGGCGATCGCCCGGGCGCTGGCGATGGCGCCGCAAGTGATGCTCTTCGATGAAGCGACCTCGGCGCTGGATCCCGAACTGGTCAAAGGCATCCTGGCGCTGATCGCGGATTTGGGTGCCGACGGCATGACGATGCTGGTGGTCACCCACGAAATGGGTTTCGCCAAGTCGACATCCGACACCGTCGTCTTCATGGACCACGGTCAGGTAGTCGAAACCGGGCCGCCGGACCAGATCTTCGAGGCGGCAGAAACCGAGCGGTTACAGCGATTTTTGTCGCAAGTACTTTGACGGCAAAACCGGTTTCCAGGCCCGCTGAACACCAGACAGGTTAGACTAGCGAACTATGGCGGAACGCGAAGCCACGGTGTCGGAGACCGAACTGGCTGAGGGGCTTCACCGCACGTTGTCCAAATTGTTCTCGATCCTGCGCCGCGGCGACCCCAGCGCCAGCAAGGAAGCCGCCGGGGACCTCACGCTGGCCCAGCTGTCGATCCTGTTCACTCTGCTCGATCAGGGTCCGATCCGGATGACCGATCTCGCCGCGCACGAGCGCGTCCGAACACCCACCACGACCGTCGCGATCCGCAGGCTCGAGAAGATCGGCCTGGTCAAGCGCTCGCGTGATCCATCGGACCTACGCGCCGTGCTGGTGGACATCACCCCGCGGGGGTTGGCCGTTCACCGCGAGTCGCTGACCAATCGGATCGCGGCTCTGGCGTCCCTGCTCGGCCAGCTCCCCGCGCCCGACTTGGAGACCCTGACCAAAGCGCTGGCGCCACTGGAGCGGCTGGCGGCCAGCGAGCCGGTAGGTACCCCGGCGCCCGCTCAGGCCGCCGGCGACGAGGCGTAGAGCCGATACAGCCTGCTGCCCCTAAGGTGGCAGGCATGCGGACCGCGCTTATCACCGGTGCTAGCCGCGGGATCGGCGCCGCCATCGCCACCGCCCTGGCGCCGACGCACACCCTGCTGTTGGCCGGGCGGCCCTCGCCTCAGATGCACGCCACCGCAGAGCGGCTCGGCGCGACGACGGTGCCCCTGGACCTGACCGACGCCGACGCGATCCCCGCCGCAACCTCACCCATCGGCGACCTCGATGTGCTGGTGCACAACGCCGGTGTCTCCTTCCCCGGCCCGGTCGCCGACTCCACCATCGACCAATGGCGTACCACATTCGACGTCAATGTCATTGGCGCCGTGGCCCTTACGCTCGCGCTATTGCCCGCATTGCGACGCGCGGGCGGTCAGGTTGTCTTCATCAATTCCGGCACGGGCCACAACGCGTCGGGGACCATGGCGTCGTACTCAGCGAGCAAGTTCGCGCTGCGCGCCTTCGCCGACTCACTGCGGCAGAGCGAACCGACACTGCGGGTGACCACCGTGTATCCCGGCCGCACCGACTCCGACATGCAGCGCGCGCTGGTGTCTTTCGAGGGCCACGAATACGACCCGGTCCGATTCCTGCGGCCGGACACCGTGGCGCAAGTGGTTGCCCAGGTGGTGGCCACCCCGGCCGACGGCCATCTCCACGAGGTGGTGCTCCGTCCGCGTTGAGCGCGAACAGACACAGTCAGACGACCAGGTTGACCAGCCGTCCGGCCACCACGATCACCTTCTTCGGTGTCGCGCCCGCTAAAAACGTCTGCACCTTCTCGTCGGCCAGCGCAGCGGCTTCCACAGCGTCGGCGCCGGCGGTGGCGGGCACCGTGATGCGGCCGCGCACTTTTCCGTTGACTTGCACGGGGTATTCGACGGTGTCTTCGACCAGGTAATCGGCGTCGGCCACCGGGAACGGCCCGTGTGCGAGCGACGTCGGGTTACCCAGCCGCTGCCACAACTCCTCGGCCAAGTGCGGTGCCAACGGCGCCAGCATCAGGACCAGCGGCTCGACCGCCGCGCGCGGAACGGAATCGCGGTGTTGCTTGGTGAGGTGGTTGGTGTACTCGATCAGTTTGGCCACCGCAGTGTTATTACGCAGTGCCGCATAGTCTTCGGAGACACCGGCGATGGTGCGGTGCAGCAACCGCAGCGTGTCGCTGTCGAGATCCGCGTTGTCGATGACCCGGATGTCGCCGGTCTGCTCGTCGATCACCAGCCGCCACACCCGCTGCAGGAAGCGGTGCGCCCCGACGACGTCCTTGGTGGCCCACGGGCGCGACGCCTCCAACGGGCCCATCGACATCTCGTACACGCGCAGCGTGTCAGCGCCGTAGTCGTCACACATCTCGTCCGGCGACACCGAATTCTTCAGGCTCTTACCGATCTTGCCGAATTCCTGGAAGACTTCGATCTCCCCGTCCGGCCCGGGGTAGACGAACCCACCGTCGCGTTCGACCACGTCGGCGGCCGGCACGTAGGCCCCGCGGGCGTCGGTGTAGGCGAACGCCTGGATGTAACCCTGATTGACCAGCCGCCGGTAGGGCTCGCGGGAGCTGACGTGCCCCAGGTCGTAGAGCACCTTGTGCCAGAACCGCGAATACAGCAGGTGCAACACCGCGTGTTCGGCGCCTCCGACGTACAGGTCGACGCCACCCGGATCGTCGGGGCCGTGCTGGGCCGGCCTTGGACCCATCCAGTAGGCCTCATTCTCCCGGGCGCAGAACCGCTCTGAGTTGTGCGGGTCGGTGTAACGCAGCTCGTACCAGGAGCTGCCGGCCCACTGCGGCATGACGTTGGTGTCGCGGGTATAGGGCTTCAACCCGTCGCCGAGGTCAAGCTCCACGTGCACCCAGTCTGTGGCCTTGGCCAACGGCGGCTCGGGAACGCTTTCGGCATCGTCGGGGTCGAACAGCACGGGTGCGTAGTCCGGGACGTCGGGCAATTCGACCGGCAGCGCGGCCTCGCCCAACGCGTGCGGACGCCCGTCGCCGTCGTAGACGATAGGGAAGGGTTCGCCCCAGTAGCGTTGCCGCGCGAAGAGCCAGTCGCGAAGCTTGTATTCGATGCGGGCCCGGCCGCGACCGTCGGATTCCAAACGCGCGGTGATGGCTTCCTTGGCCGCCGCCACGTCCATTCCGTTGAGAAAGCCCGAGTTCACCAGCGCCCCGTCGCCGGTGTAGGCGGCCTCGGAAATATCGCCGCCGGCAATGACTTCGACGATCGGCAGTCCGAACTCGTGGGCGAACTCCCAGTCGCGCTGATCGTGGCCGGGAACAGCCATGATCGCCCCGGTGCCATAGCCGGCCAGCACGTAGTCGGCGATGAAAACCGGCACCTGCTCGCCATTCGCCGGGTTGGTCGCATAACTGCCCAGGAAAACACCGGTCTTCGTTTTGTTCTCCTGGCGCTCCAAGTCGGACTTCGCGCTGATGGTCTGCCGGTAGGAGGCGACGGCCTGCGCCGGTGTCGCGCCGTCGAAGGTCCAATGCGGGTCCACCCCGTCGGGCCAACCGGCTGCAACCAGTCGGTCGACTAGGTCGTGCTCGGGTGCCAGCACCAGATAGGTGGCGCCGAAGAGGGTGTCCGGCCGGGTGGTGAACACCTCCAGGTCCACCGTCTCGCCGTCGGTTGTGCGCGCCGAGAACAGCGCCGCGGCGCCGGTGGAGCGGCCGATCCAGTTGCGCTGCATGGTTTTGACCTTTTCCGGCCAGTCCAGCAGATCGAGGTCGTCGAGCAGCCGGTCGGAGTACGCGGTGATCCGCATCATCCACTGCCGCAACCGCTTACGGAACACCGGGAAGTTCCCCCGGTCGCTGCGGCCGTCAGCGGTGACCTCTTCGTTGGCCAGCACGGTGCCCAGCCCCGGGCACCAGTTCACCATCGAATCCGCCCGGTAGACCAGGCGGTGAGCGTCGATCACGTCGGCGCGCTCGCCTGCCGACAGCGCCACCCAGTCCCGGCCGTCGTCTAATTGCGTGTCGCCGGAATCGAATGCGGCGACCAGGTCGGCGATCGGCCGGGCTTTGTTGGCGGCGGCGTCGAACCACGCGTCATAGATCTGCAGGAAGATCCACTGCGTCCACTTGTAGAACTCGGCGTCGGTGGTGGAAAAGCTTCGCCGGTTGTCGTGGCCGAAGCCCAGCCGGCCCAATTGCCGCTGGAAGTTGACGATGTTGGCCTCGGTCCGGGTGCGCGGGTGCGTGCCGGTCTGCACCGCGTATTGCTCGGCGGGCAGGCCAAACGCGTCGAAACCCAACGCGTGCAGCACATTACGGCCAATCATCCGGAAATAGCGGGCGTAGACGTCCGTGGCGATGTAGCCCAGCGGATGACCGACGTGCAGCCCCTCGCCGGACGGATACGGGAACATGTCCTGGACGAACATCTTGGCGTCGGGTGCCTTCAAGAGGTCGGTGCCATCCGACGGTGCCAGCGACCCGACCGGGTTGGGCACGTTGAAGGTTCCCATCCGGTTCCAATTGTCCTGCCAGGCCGCTTCGATGCGGTCGGCCAGCTCCGCGGTGTATCGATGTCGCGGGGCGTCGGGTTCGGCCTGGCCAGCCGGGTGGGCGTCCGTCGCGGCCGTTGGGGAGTCGGTCACGTCCAACAGGTTATAAGGGCCGCGGTGACGGGCCCGCCGGCCACGTGTTTATCTCGGTTGAGTTGCGGACCGATCAGGGCTTTATCCCAGCTCTATTCCAGGTCTATTCCAACCCTGTCCAGGGCTGGTAGCTCCCACTCCCCGCTGGTTACAGTCCGATTCATACTTCGCCCCTGAGCGACTGGGAAGGACCGGCTCTCATGATGCAGATTGCCCGTGGCTGGCGGGTAGCGGTCGCAGGTCTAGCCGTTGGCGTCGTGGCTGTGCTGGGCTTTGGCTGCCCCGTCGCGTCGGCAGAGCCCGGTTTTCCGCCCAGGCCCAATCCCGTTCCGGTCCCCGCCCCGCCGGTGATGCCGCAGGCCGTCGCGGTCGCGCCCGGGGCGGTCGGCAACGCCATTCCGGGGACGGCGGCCGCTGTGCCCGCGGTGCCTCCCGCCTCGCCCGCGCCGGCCCAGGCAGCGCCGGCGCCGGTGCCGATGCTCGTTCCGGCCCAGTCCGGGACGCTGCGTGACTTTTTCGGCAGCAAGAACGTCAAGCTGGAGCCGCAACAGGCGCAGAACTTCAAGGCGCTCGACATCGCGTTGCCCATGCCGCCCGGCTGGACCCAGGTGCCCGACCCCAATGTCCCCGATGCGTTTCTGGTGACCGCCAATCGCCACAGCACCAGCCTCTACACCTCCAATGCCCAGCTGGTGGTGTACCGACTGGTCGGCGATTTCGATCCGAAGGAAGCCATCACTCACGGGTATCTCGACAGCGCACAACTGCCCGCCTGGCGCAGCACCAATGCCTCGCTGGCCGATTTCAACGGCTCCCCGTCGTCGATCATCGAAGGCACCTACCGCGAAAACCAGATGACGCTCAACACCTCGCGGCGCCACGTCATCGTCACCTCCGGACCGGACAAGTACCTGGCGTCGCTGGCGGTAACGACCGACGCCGCCACGGCGGTCGGCGAAGCGCCGGCGACCGACGCCATCGTCAACGGCTTCCGGGTCGGCCCGCCCGGGTCCAACCCACCGCCGGCTCCACCGCCCGCTCCACCGCAGGTGCCCGCGGCGCCCGCCGTAGCCGCATCACTGCCGTCCGCGGCCGGGCCGCCGACAGCGCTGCCCCACTAGCAGCCGGGCGCGACGGCGAACCGGGCCGCCTCGTATTGTGGCCCCATGCTCATCGCCGGAGTGCTCTGCGTGTGCGCGGCTGTCGTCATGGCCGCGCGCGGCTTGTGGTCGTTGTCGCGGTCGGTTGCCCCCGACACCGCTCGGGTAACGACGCGCGCACTGGCACCACCGCAGCTGGCGGCCGCGGTAATGCTGGCCGCCGGCGGGGCGGCGGCCTTGGCCGCGCCGCGGGACACCGCGCTCCCGCTCGTCGGGGTGTGCGTCGCTGTGTGCATCGCAGGCGCCGTCGGCACCGTGGCCGTCGGCTCGTTGCAGAGCGCGCGGTACGCGCTGCGGCGCGAAGCGGCGACGGCGAACTGCGGCGGCGGCTGCGCGACCTGCACCCTGGCCTGCCGTTGAGTGCTGCGCTCCGATACTCGTGCTGAAGCGCCTGTCGGCCCTGCCGATAGACACCTTCCTGTTGGCGATGGCGGCGACGGTCGCCCTGGCGGCTCTGCTGCCGGCTCACGGTGCCGCCGCGGACGTGATGTCGGTCGCCGCCAAGGCCGTGATCGCGTTGCTGTTCTTCCTCTACGGTGCCCGGTTGTCGCCGCAGCAGGCCTGGCAGGGCGTCAAGCGATGGCAACTGCACCTGCTGGTGCTTGCCACCACGTTCGTGGTCTTTCCGGTGCTTGGACTGGCCGCTCGTGGGCTGGTGCCCTGGCTCCTGAACCTCGATTTGTACAACGGGCTGCTGTTTTTGTGTCTGGTCCCATCAACGGTGCAGTCTTCGATCGCGTTCACATCGATTGCGCGGGGCAACGTCTCGGCCGCGCTGGTCAGCGCATCGCTGTCCAACATCATCGGCGTGGTGCTGACGCCGTTACTGGTCGTGCTGCTGATGAACACCAGCGGTGGAGCCCGCATGGACGCCACCGCGATCCGCGACATCGTGCTCCAGCTGCTGCTGCCATTCGTGCTCGGTCAATTATTGCGGCCGTGGATCGCCGGCGGGATTGCCCGGCATTCGGTATTGACCAAAGTCGTCGATCGCGGATCGATACTGCTGGTCGTGTACACGGCGTTCTCGATGGGCGTGGTGGAACATATCTGGCGCAGCGTCGATCCGTGGCAACTGGTCGCGGTGGCCGGCGTCGACACCGCGCTGCTGCTGGCGGTGCTGATGTTCACCCGGCTGATCGGTAACTTGGCCGGACTCGACCGCGGCGACGGGATCGTGCTGCTGTTCTGCGGCTCGAAAAAGAGCTTGGCGTCGGGTCTCCCGATGGCGCTGGTGTTCTTCCCGGCCGCGACTGTCGGGGTGATCATGTTGCCGCTGATGATCTTTCACCAGATTCAGCTCATGGTGTGCTCGGTGATCGCCAGCCGAATGTCTCGTGATCGGTTGCCGGAGCCGGTCGACGGTGAGCCGGACTCGGGCCCACCCGCTTAGTTGCGGCTGATGTCGATCGGATGAGTGGCCAGCAGCGACAGCGGCAACGGTTGGCGCCGCAGCACCCGCCCCCACAGATCCACCCGTGGCTGTACCAGAACGTCAGAGGGCAAGGCCGACAGCACAATCCAGTCGTCGCGCTCGATCTCACCCTCCAACTGGCCGGTCGTCCAGCCGGAGTATCCGGCGTAGATTCGCACGCCCTCCACCAGGGGAGCGATCGAATCGGGGTCGGCGTCCAGATCGACCATCACCATCCGGCCGGCCACGTGTCGTAGGCCGGGTACGCCGTCGGGCTCGGCGCCGACCCGCAGCACCGAAAGGCACAGCGCCGCGTCACGCTTCACCGGCCCCCCGATGAACATCGTCTTGGGTTTTGCCGACAACTTGGCCCACTGCGGCAACACGTTGTAGACCGCGGTCTCGCTGGGGCGATTCAGCACCACTCCCAGGGTGCCCCCGTCGTTGTGCTCGACGATGTAGATCACGCTGCGGCGGAATGTCGGCTCGAGCAGATCCGTGTTAGCCAGAAGCAATGTGCCCGCTCGCACTCGATGCGCGGCGGGGGCAATGTAGTCCTCCGGATCTTCGGGCTGCGCCACCACTCCATCATGGCATCCGCACGGTGCCGCTGTGGTGAACAACCAGCGCGCTCCACGATATTTGTACTGTTGTTAACGGGGGCTGATGCCCGGGCATATGTCGGATCGGATCGCCGGGGCCACACGGGGAAGTAGGTTCAGTGACTCACGCGCGCGCACCTGTCGCTGTCTGGCGCTCGGTGCGCAGCTTCCCCGATTTCTGGCGGCTGCTGGAACTGCGCACCGCAAGCCAGTTCGGCGACGGGCTCTTCCAGGCGGGTCTGGCCGGAGCGCTGCTGTTCAATCCCGAGCGGGCCGTGCGCCCGCTGGCGATCGCCGGTGCTTTCGCGGTGCTGTTCTTGCCGTATTCGCTGTTGGGCCCGTTCGCCGGTGCGCTGATGGACCGCTGGGACCGTCGGCTGGTGCTGGTCGGCGCGAACCTGGGCCGGCTGGTGGCGGTGGCCCTGGTGGGAGTCTGTCTAGTCGTCGGTGCCGGCGACATGCTGGTGCTGTGCGGAGCGCTGGTCGTTAACGGCCTGGCCCGATTCGTCTCCTCCGGCCTGTCCGCCGCCCTGCCTCATGTGGTGCCGCGCGAGCAGGTTGTCACCATGAACTCGATCGCGTCGGCCACCGCTGCGCTCGCCGCCTTCGCGGGCGCCAGCTTCATGCTGATACCCCGCACCATCCTCGGTTCCGGCGACAACGGCGCCGCGTCGATCATCTTGCTGGTCATCGTGCCGTTGTTGATCGCACTGCTGCTGTCGCTGCGCTTCGGTGCCCACGTGCTCGGTCCCGACGACACCCAGCGAGCGATCCACGGGTCGGTCATCTATGCGGTGATCACCGGCTGGATGCACGGCATCCGCACGGTGCTGAACCGTCCCACCGTCGCGGCCACCCTTTCCGGGTTGGCGGCGCACCGGATGGTCTTCGGCCTCAACTCGCTGCTGGTACTACTGCTGGTGCACAGCGGTGCCGCCGCATCCGTCGGTGCTTTGGGGGGCGCGATGTTGTTTCTGGCCGCGACCGGGACCGGATCATTTCTGGCCAACGTGGTGACCCCGCCCGCGGTGCGGCGCTGGGGCCGCTACAAGACCGCCAACGGAGCGCTGGCGATCGCCGCGGTAATCCAGATTGCAGGAGCCGGTCTGCAACTGGCGGTGATGGTGACGTGTGGGTTCTTGCTGGGTGCGGCCGGCCAAGTCGTCAAGCTTTGCGCTGACACCGCGATTCAGATCGACGTCGACGACGCCCTGCGCGGACACGTGTTCGCAGTACAGGATTCGCTGTTCTGGGTCGCTTTCACCGGCGCGATCACGGTGGCGGCGACCATCAGTCCGGATGACGGCCACTCCCCCGCACTGGTGTTAGCGGGGTCCGTGCTGTACCTGTGCGGGCTGGCCGTTCACAGCATCGTCGGCCGCCGAAGCTAGCCGGCCGGGAATCGTTAAAGTACACAGATGGCCGCTCTGCAGCAGATTGTCGACGACCTCCGCGCGGAGAGCGACGAGCTCGATGCGCTCGTCACACCGCTTGCCGAGGATCGCTGGGCGGCGCCGACGCCTGCCGCGGGTTGGACCATCGCGCATCAGATCGGACACCTGTTGTGGACCGACCGCGGGGCACTGGCGGCGGTCACCGACGAGGCGGCCTTCGCCGGGCTGCTGGAGCTCGCGGCGGCAGACCCTATCGGCTTCGTCAACGCAGGGGCCGACGAACTCGCCGCCACGGCGCCGGCCGAATTGCTCGCCGACTGGCGGCTGACCCGTGCACGGCTGCACGACGCGCTGCTGACAGTTCCCGACGGCCGCAAGCTGCCGTGGTTCGGGCCGCCGATGAGCGCCGCGTCGATGGCGACGGCGCGCATGATGGAAACCTGGGCGCACGGGCTCGACGTCGCCGACACGCTCGGCGTCACGCGGCCACCCACCGCCCGGCTGCAGTCCGTCGCCCATATCGGGGTGCGCGCCCGCGACTACGCCTTCGCTGTCAACGGGCTGCCCACGCCCACCGAGCCGTTTCTCGTCGAGCTACGTGCCCCCGACGGCGGCACCTGGTCGTGGGGGCCGCCGGACGCCGCGCAGCGGGTCACCGGTGGCGCCGAGGACTTCTGCTTCCTGGTCACCCAGCGACGTGCGCTGCGCGATCTCGACCTGACGGCCGAGGGGGATGATGCGCAGCGGTGGCTGCGGATCGCTCAAGCTTTCGCCGGCCCACCGGGTCCCGGTCGATGAGCGCGCGCCAGCGCGCGAAGAGAGCCGGGACCCACTAGCAGGAGTCCCGGTCGATGAGTCTCGGTAACGGGAGCGCTGACCTGGCGGGCCTACTCGGGTAGGCTCGCCGCTCGACATGACTGAAGTCGTCCCGATCCTGCCGCGGGAGTTGACCGACGGGCTTTCCGACGAAGTCCGCAACGTCCCGCCGCCGCCCACCCCGATACTGAGCGAGCCGTACGCGCTTCGTCCCGTCGATCCGGACGCCGACGCCGACATGATCTCCGAGTGGATGAGCTTGCCGCATCTGGCCGAGGCGTGGGAGTCTGCTTGGCCGGCGTCGCGCTGGCGAAAATACCTGCGCGCCCAGCTCGATGGCAACTACTCCCGGCCGTTCGTCGGCAGCATGCATGGTCAAGACGGTGGTTATGTCGAAGTGTACCGAGCGGCAAAGGATTCCATTGCAACGCGGTATCAAGCCGACGCCTACGACATCGGGTTGCACGCGGCCATCGCCGAGTTGACGGTCGTCAACAAGGGTCTTGGTCCGTTTCTGCTGCCGCGCATTGTCGCCAGCATCTTCGAACTCGAACCGCGGTGTCGCCGAATCATGTTCGACCCCGACCACCGCAACACCGGCGCGCGGCGGTTGTGCGAATTCGCCGGCTGCACCTTTCTGGGCGAACACGACATGAGCAACCGCCGAATGGCGCTCTATGCGTTGCCCCGCCCGATCAATTCGGCGTAGCCGTCGTAATCGGGTTTCATCGCCGCGGCTACCAGTTCCCAGAGCACTTCGTCGGTGCCGCCGCCGACCCGGGCCAGCTTCATGTCGCGCCACCACCTGCCGATCGGGGTTTCGTCCACCAGGTAACCGGCGCCGCCGAAGATGTGCATGCACTCGGACAACACCTCTTCGCCCAGCCGTGCCGCGGTGACCTTCGCCGCAGCTGCCGCGCGCAGGTCGAGGCGACCTTCGGCAGCGATGCCGTTGAGCCCGTGCCGCAGCAGATCGACGCGGGCCTGCAGGTCGGCGACGCGCAGGCGAAGGGCCTGGTGCTCGAAGAGCGTGGCGCCGAATTGGCGGCGGTGCACCATCCGGGCGTGGGTGATGCCGAGCGCCCGCTGACACCCCGAAACGACTTGCCCGGCAATCGACATGCGCTCGTGCGCCAGTCCCCAGGAGATCGCGGCCAGCCCGGTCCCGGGTCGGGCGATGAGCGCATCCGCCGGAACCCAGGTGTCGATATGCACCGCAGCGGTGTCCAGCGGCCCCGCGCCGACTTTGCGGTAGGGCACCTGGACATCGGTCTGCGACGTCGGAACCGCGATCACCAACACGTTGCCGTGCCGGCTGTTTTCGTCGTGATCCACACCGCGCGCCACCACCATGATGTGGTCGGCGATGGGCGACAGCGACACAAACTTCTTGACTCCGCGGACCTCGAATCCGTTTCGCGCGGAACGTACTTCGGTCTCGACGATCTGCAGGTCGGAACCACCGGACTCCTCGGACGCGCCGATGCACAGCACCGCCTCGCCTCGGATGGCCTGCTCGCAGATGTCCGTCAGATAATCCGACCGGCCGAATCGGCGCAGGATCGCGATCGCTGAGTCGTGCAGGCTGACCCCGACGCCGATGCCCGCCGAGCCCAGTCGGCCGAGAGCGAACGCGAGAGCGACGAGCTTGGCCACGTCGGGGTGTTGCCCCTCGCCCCACTTGTGCGCGAATACCCCACTTTGTCCGAGGTGCTCGATCAGCTTGCGCGGAAACCTCTCGCTGGCTTCGGCTTCCGCGGTCCAGCCGATGACTTGCTCGTCGAATACGTTGTCTAGGAGCGCCCGGTATTCCTCGATGCTCAGCCCCGCGGATCGGTCATGTGGTCGCCGCCGTCAGGTTGCGCTTGACTTCCAGTCGCCGCAGCTTGCCCGACGAGGTCCGTGGCAGTGATCCCGGCTTGACGAACACCACATCGGACGGCACGACGCCGCATTCGGACGCCACCTTGGCGACTAGCTCGCTGCGAGCACCGGGCTCGTCGGGGCCGCGGAACTCGGCGGTGATGATCAGCCCCGGACGTATTGCGTCGTCGTTGCCAACCGCCACCACCGCTCCCTCGCGCACGCCGCGGATTTCGGCGGCCACGCGCTCGATCTCGGTGGGGAAAACGTTGCGGCCCGCGATCGTGATGATCTCCTTGGCCCGGCCGCACACCACCAGCCCGTCGTCGGTGAGGTAGCCTAAATCGCCAGTAGGGAACCAGGTTCCGGGCTTCAGCGGCGCCTCGCCAACATATCCCGACATCATCGACGTGCCCCGGATCTCGACCTCGCCGACCTCGCGATCGAGGACCTCCGCGGACTGCTCCGACGCCGGGCCGATGCGCACCTCCATACCGGGTATCGGCTGGCCGAGGATCGCGTGCCGGCGCGGCGCCGTGCTCTCGGAATCGGTTACCGCAGAACGTACCTCGTCGCATAGCGCGCCGGTTCCAGGTGCCGGGACCGTGACCGCGCACGTGGATTCGGCCAGGCCGTAGGACGGCGCCATCGCGCTGGCGCTAAACCCGAAACCGCTCAACGCCGTCGCGAACCGGTCCATCGCCGCGCAGTCGACCGGTTCGCCGCCGTTGATCGTGACCCGCACCCGGCCGAGGTCGACGTCGGAGACCAGCCGCGCGTACTTGCCGATCATGCTGTAAGCCATGTTCGGCGCCACGGTCATCGTCGCGCCGCTCTCGCTGAGCCACCTCAGCCACCGAAACGGGGATGCCGCGAAGGCCGCGGTGGGAGCGAGCCAGAACGGGCTACCGGACAGTGCTCCGCTGAGCAGGAACGTCAGACCCATGTCGTGGTAGAGCGGTAGCCATGTGCAGCCGACATCCTCGGCCGGGTTTACCGCGAACGCGGTGAGCAAACCGTTGACGTTGCTGAGCACCGCGCCGGGCGACAGCTGCACGGTGCGTGGGGTTCCGGTAGATCCCGCGGTGCCCTGCAGCACCGCAGCCCTGCCGGGGGCGCTGTCAGTCGGCGCGACGTTCGCCGAGCGGTTCGCCGCCGCGACAGCGCCGATGTCGACGACCGGTAGCGGCCCGCCAGCGGCGGCGAGCACGCCGCGCTCATCGCCGTGGCTGAACACCATGCGCACACCGAGTCCGGTGAACCGGGTGAGCGTCGCTTGCGCCCAGCGCTGCGGGTCGGCACCGCGGACCGGCCCGGGCAGGATCGACACACTCTGGCCGGCCAACCAGGCGCCCTGGACAGCCGCGACGAAGTCCGCGGTCGGTTCGCCGACCAGCCCGACGGCGCCCGGTTCGTCGTCGTCGAGGATGCGCGCGGCGATACTCTCAGCGCGCGCGTGGACCCGCGGCCAGGGATGCCGCGTCCAGGTTTCGCCCGCCCTGTCGAAGACCACCAGGTCGTGAGCTGATGTGCGCATCGACCGGGCCAACGCGGACGCCAGCACGGTCACTGGGTGACCGCCACCTTTGCCCGGATCACTTTCTCCAGGTCGCCGACGGTGTCGCAGGTCAGCAGCTCTTGTTCGGAAATCACCACCCCGAGCTTGTCCTCGATCGCCACCATGCCCACCGCAAAAGCCACCGAGTCCAGGCCCACGTCATCCACCAGCCGGGAATCGCGGGTCACCCGGCTGATATCGACGTTGAGGTCGTCGCGCAGTATCTCTTCAAGCGCGTGGCTCACCGAGTCGGGGAGTGCCTGCTCCACGTCCATGGGCCGTCACAGTACCGCCCGGGTGCGCGGAAAGGGGGCCTACGGTTTTGGCTGCAGCGCGCTGGCCGCATCGGCGGCGCCGTCGCCGTCGGTATCGGTCAGCTTGACGTCCCAACGTCCGTCGCCGTCGGTATCGACGTAACCGGTCACGCCGTTCTCGTCGGCGGAGATCGCCCGGTCGGCCAGCCCGTTCCCGTCGCTGTCGAGCAGCCGGTCGTCGGCCTGACCGTCGCCGTCGAAGTCCACCAGCGGCCCGCCGGTGTGCTCGACGCCGTCCAGGCCCAGCCAGCGGAGTTGTCCCCCGGCGGGATTTCCCTGCGAGGGGTGGCCCGCTCGCGGCGGGCTCACGGCCACCGCCCAGGTCCCCGATCCGTCGTCGGTGAAGTAGCTTTCCGCGGTGCCGTCGTTGTCGAGATCGAGCACGGCATGGTCGGCCTGGCCGTCGCCGTCGAGGTCGGCCAGGGCGTCATCGGCCAGTCCGTCGCCGTCGAGATCCAGACCGACGGCATCCAGCCGGCCGTCACCATCCAGGTCGAGATCAGGGCCGCGCTCCCAGATCGTCGCCGTTCCATCCCCGTCGCCCAAGCAGTACTCCATGCCGGGTGGGACGCCGTCGAGCCGCTATTGGTTCCCGCGGGAGCGCCACCAGGTCATCAGCTCGGCCGTCGCCTCGTCACGGCTCAGCGGTCCACGGTCCAACCGCAATTCTTTGAGGTAGTCCCACGCCTCCCCCACCTGCGGGCCCGGCGGGATGCCCAGCAGTTCCATGATTTCGTTGCCGTCCAAATCGGGACGGACCCGCTGCAGGTCTTCCTTTGCGGCCAGTTCGGCGATGCGCGCTTCGAGGTTGTCGTAGTTGGCTTGCAGCCGGGCGGCTCGTCGCTTGTTGCGGGTGGTGCAGTCGGCCCGCACCAGCTTGTGCAGCCGGGGCAACAGCGGTCCCGCGTCGGTGACGTAGCGACGCACCGCCGAGTCGGTCCACCTGCCCTCGCCGTAACCATGGAAACGCAGGTGCAGATACACCAGCTGCGAGACGTCGTCGACCATCTGTTTGGAATATTTCAAGGCACGCAACCGCTTTCGAGTCATCTTGGCGCCGACCACCTCATGATGGTGGAAACTGACTCCGCCGTCTGGCTCATGCTTGCGGGTGGCGGGCTTGCCGATGTCGTGCAGCAGCGCCGCCCAGCGCAAAACGAGATCCGGGCCTCCGTCTGGAAGGGGGTCTTCCAGCGCGATCGCTTGGCGCAGCACCGTCAGTGAATGCTGGTAGACGTCTTTGTGCTGGTGGTGCTCGTCGATCGCCATTTGCATGCCGCCGACCTCGGCTAGCACCACGTCGCCCATCCCGGTCTGCACCATCAGCTCGATGCCGGCGGCCGGGTCGTCGCCCAGCAGCAGCTTGTCCAGTTCCGCCGCTACCCGCTCGGCGGTGATCCGGGCCAGCTCCGGCGCCATTTCCTCGATTGCCGATCGCACCCGCGGGGCGACCGTGAAGCCCAGCTGCGAGACGAACCGCGCGGCGCGCAGCATCCGCAGCGGGTCGTCGCCGAAGGACTCCGACGGGGTTGCCGGCGTATCCAGCACACCAGCGCGCAGCGCGGCCAAACCGCCCAGCGGATCGACGAATTCGCCGGCTCCGGCCGACGTGATGCGCACTGCCATCGCGTTCACGGTGAAATCGCGACGCACCAGATCGTCGTCCAACGAGTCGCCGAACCGCACTTCCGGGTTGCGCGACACCCGGTTGTAGCGGTCGGCGCGGAAGGTGGTGATCTCCAGCCGACGCTCACCTTTGCCGGCACCGATGGTGCCGAACTCGATACCCGTGTCCCACAATGCATCCACCCGCGGCCGCAGCAGCTTTTGCACCTGCTCCGGCCGCGCGTTTGTAGCGAAGTCCAGGTCGGGGCTCAGCCGGCCCATCAGCGCATCCCGCACCGACCCGCCCACCAAATACAACTCGTGGCCCGCCGCGGCGAACACCGAGCCGAGCTCGCGCAGCAGCTCGGCGTGCCTGTTCAGGGCAACCGCAGCCGCGGTCAGCAGATCGGCGTCCTGGGCAGCTTCGGGCACGTTCGATGAGCCTAATCTGCCGCGGGGCAACGCACGACCGGCGAGTGCGGCCGGGAGCGTCTGGGCACGCCAGCTACTATCGCTTGGGTGTCCGACGGCGAAAAAGCGCAACCACGTCGGCGCCGCGGGAGGCGCCGCGGTCGTCGCAGCGCCTCGTCCGTCCAGGGCCAAACCGACAACGGGGCGATCGACGGCGTCACACCTGCCGGAGTGGAAAAGCCCGGCCGGGCCCGTTCCGCCCGCCGGGGACCTGAGCGACTGCGCACCGTGCACGAAACCTCGGCCGGCGGATTGGTCATCGACGGTATCGATAGGCCGCGAGAAGAGCAGGTGGCCGCGCTCATCGGACGCGTCGACCGGCGCGGCCGGATGCTGTGGTCGCTGCCCAAAGGCCACATCGAGCAGGGTGAGACGGCCGAGCAGACCGCGATTCGCGAGGTCGCTGAGGAGACCGGGATTCAGGGCAGCGTGCTGGCGGCGCTGGGCCGAATCGACTACTGGTTCGTCACCGACGGGCGGCGGGTGCACAAGACCGTGCACCATTATTTGATGCGCTGCTCGGGTGGAGAGTTGTCCGACGACGACGTCGAGGTCGCCGAGGTGGCGTGGGTGCCGATCCCCGAGCTGCCGTCACGGCTGGCCTACGCCGACGAACGCCGGCTGGCCGAGGTGGCCGACGAACTGATCGACAAGCTGCAGACCGACGGCCCGGCCGCGTTGCCGCCACTGCCACCTAGCTCGCCGCGGCGGCGCCCGCAAACGCATTCGCGCACCCGAAACCGTCGGCCCGACGAGTCGGTGCGTGGCCGGAAGAACGGTCGAGGTCCCGGGCCCTAAGGGCCCGAAGGACGTCAGCCGCCGAAGACGATGCAGAGCAAAGCAATGTGGGGGCACGCCCAGCCGCGCCGCGGCGAGGCGGCGTGCGGGCACCCCCCGGTTGCGGGTGCGAGCGGCGCCTTGAGGCCGCAGCTCCGGGCGGCGGTCTTGCGCCTCGCCGTGGTGGCCGGCATCCTGACCGGCCTGACACTGCCCACCGCCGTGCCGCGCGCCGCCGCGGGCGAGCCCGGCGCAACACCGTTCGTGCAGGTCCGGATCGACCAGGTGACCCCGCAGACGGTCACCACGACCAGCGAGCCGGTCGTCACCGTCGCCGGAACCGTGACCAACGTCGGCGACCGTCCGGTCCGCGACGTCGTGATTCGCCTCGAACATGCCCCGGCGGTGAGCGCATCGGCGGCGCTGCGCACCGACCTCGACGGCAACACCGACCAATACCAGCCGGTTGCCGATTTCCTGACGGTCTCCAGCGAGCTCCAGCGCGGCCACAAGGTGGGCTTCACGCTGTCGGCCCCGGTCCGCTCGCTGACCAAACCTTCGCTGGGGATCGGCAAGCCCGGTGTCTACCCACTGCTGGTCAACGTCAACGGAACACCCGACTACGGCGAACCCGCACGCCTCGACAACGCCCGGTTCCTGCTCCCGGTGGTGGGAGTACCACCGGATCCGCTGGACACCTCCCGCGACGCGCTTCGCGGGGTCGTCGCGCCCGACACCTCCAAACCCGTGCCGATCACCATGTTGTGGCCGCTGGCCGACCGCCCCCGGCTGGCGCCCGGTGTACCGGGCGGCACGATACCGGTGCGATTGATGGACGACGAGCTGGCGACGTCGCTGGCCAGCGGCGGCCGGCTGGACGTCCTGCTGGCCGCGGCCGAGTTCGCGACCAGCCGCGACGTCGACCCCGACGGCGCCGTAAGCCGATCGCTGTGTCTGGCCGTCGACCCGGACCTGCTGGTCACCGTCAATGCGATGACCGGCGGTTACATCGTCTCCGACTCCCCCGACGGCGCCGCCCAACAACCGGGGACCCCGACGCACCCGGGGACCGGGCAGGCCGCGGCGGTGAGCTGGTTGGACCGGTTGCGCGCACTGGCGCACCGGATGTGTGTGGCCCCACTGCCCTATGCCCAGGCCGACCTCGACGCGGTGCAACGGGTCGGTGATCCCGGGCTCGGCACGATCGCCACCAGCTCCGCCGGCGAGGTTGTCGATCAAATCCTCGGCGTTACCGCGGTCCACGGCGCCACCCTGATCCCGGACGGCTCGCTGACCCGCGGAGCCCTGAACCTGTTGAGCGCCAACGGCAACACCGTGGTGATCGCCGCCGCTGACTCGTCCGCGGAAGATCCCGCCGCCGCAGCGCCTGCGTCGGTGGACACCACGCCGCGGCGGCTGTCGCCGCAGGTGGTGATCGCGCCGTTCGACCCCGCCGTCGGCGCTGCCTTCGCGGCGGCCGGCTCCGACCCGGTCGCCCCGACCTACCTGAACGCCGCGCTCGCCGTTCCGATTCAGCATGACTCCGACACCGCCCGCCGTGAGGACGCGCTGGGCTCGATGCTGTGGCGAACCTTGCAACCGGGGGTCACGCCGCGCGCCGAGGTCTTGCTACCGCCCACCAACTGGAAGCTGCGCTCCGACGACGCCGGTGCCATTCTGACCACGCTGGCGACCGCGATCCGCTCCGGCCTGGCGGTGCCACGGCCGCTGCCTTCGCTGATCGCCGATGCCTCAGCCATCCCACCCGTCACCGGCACACCGCAACTTCCCGGCCCCCGCGCGAGCGAACGCGGCCGGTTCGATAACGACGTCGTCGCCAAGATCGCTGACGAGGTGGGCCGGCTGTGGGGGCTGACCGCAGCGTTGGCGACCGATGCGCGAACCGGACTGACCGGCGTCAGCTACACCGCGCCGCTGCGCGAGGACATGCTGCGTGCCATCAGCCAGGCCGAACGGCCCGACACCCGCAACGGGCTGGCGCGACGGCGGTTAGAGATCGTCGGAAGCGCGGTCGATGAGTTGTTCGATGCGGTCACCATCGTCACCCCGACCGGGTCCTACACGCTGGTCACCGAACACAGCCCGCTCCCACTGGCACTGCACAACGGGCTGGCCGTTCCGATCCGGGTGCGACTGCACGTCGAGGCCCCGCCGGGTATGCGGGTGACCGATCCCGGCGAAATCGAGATGCCGCCGGGATACCTGCCGCTGCGGGTACCGATCGAAGTGAACTTCACCCAGCGTGTGGCGATCGACGTGACGTTGCGCACTCCGGCCGGGGTGTCGCTGGGCGTGCCGGTGCGGTTGTCGGTGCATTCGAATGCCTACGGCAAGGTGCTGTTCGCGATCACGCTGAGCGCGGCGGCGGTGCTGGTGACGCTCGCGGGACGACGTCTGTGGCACCGGTTCCGCGGCCAACCGGACCCCGCCGACCTCGACCGTCCGCGGGACCCGCCGGATCCCCCCGACACGCCCCGCAGCAAAGACCGTCCGGCGGATCACCGCGTGGACGAAGAGAATCGGGTATGAGTTCCGTCGGCCGCCGGGTGCCGCCACCGGCGCAGCCATCGCGGCCACCTGGCCGGCACCCGCGCTCGCCGCGACGCGCGGGACCGCCGACCGGGCCGCTGCCGCCGACCGGGTTGGTGTCGTCGCAGGGCACGCCGCCACCGGCACGCCCTGAGCTGTCCGACGCCGCGCTGGTCTCCCGGTCGTGGGGTATGGCGTTGGCAACCCTGGTCAGTCGGCTCACCGGTTTTGCCCGGATCGTGATCCTGGCCGCGATCCTGGGTGCCGCGCTGTCCAGCGCCTTCACGGTCGCCAACCAGCTCCCGAACCTGGTCGCTGCGCTGGTGCTCGAGGCGACGTTCACCGCGATCTTCGTGCCGGTGCTCGCGCGCGCAGAACAAGACGACGCCGACGGCGGTGCGGCGTTCGTGCGACGCCTGGTGACGCTGGCGACCACCTTGCTGCTGGTGGCCACGCTGCTGTCGGTGGTAGCCGCCCCGCTGCTGGTGCAGTTGATGCTGGGCCGCAACCCTCAGGTCAACGGGCCACTGACGACCGCGTTCGCCTACCTGCTATTGCCGCAGGTGATCTTCTACGGCCTCTCCTCGGTGTTCATGGCCATCCTGAATACCCGCAACGTTTTCGGGCCGCCGGCCTGGGCGCCCGTCGTCAACAACGTCGTCGCGATCGCCACCCTGGGCGCCTACCTGGCAACACCTGGGCAACTGTCGGTGGACCCGGTGCAGATGGGCAACGCCAAGCTGCTGGTGTTGGGCATCGGGACCACGTTGGGGGTGGTCGCGCAGACCGTCGTGCTGCTGGCCGCGATCCGGCGCCAGCGCATCAGCCTTCGCCCGCTATGGGGAATCGACGAGCGGCTCAAACGCTTCGGCGCGATGGCCGCCGCGATGCTGTTCTACGTGCTGATCAGCCAGATCGGCCTGATCGTCACCAACCAAATCGCCAGCACGGCAGCCGCTTCCGGTCCGGCGATCTACAACTACACCTGGCTGGTGCTGATGCTGCCGTTCGGCATGATCGGGGTGACAGTGCTCACCGTGGTGATGCCGCGACTGAGCCGCAATGCGGCCGCCGACGACACGCCGGGGGTGCTGGCCGACCTCTCGCTGGCCAGCCGATTGACGATGATCACACTGATCCCGGCGGTCGCGTTCATGACCGTCGGCGGGCCGGCGATCGGCAGTGCGCTGTTCGCCTACGGTCATTTCGGTGACGTCGACGCCGGCTACCTGGGCGCGGCGATCGCGTTGTCGGCGTTCACGTTGATCCCGTACTCGGTCGTGCTGCTGGAGTTGCGCGTCTTCTACGCCCGCGAACAGCCATGGATACCGCTCGTGATCATCATCATCATTACGGCCGTCAAGATCGCCGGCTCACTGTTCGCGCCGCACATCACCGGCAATCCCGACATGGTCGCCGGTTACCTCGGCCTGGCCAACGGCCTGGGGTTTTTGGCCGGCGCCATCGTCGGCTATTACCTGCTTCGGAAGGCGCTGCGGCCCCCCGGCGGCCACCTGCTCGGCGTCGCGGAGGTGCGGACCATTCTGGTCACGATCACGGCGTCGTTGCTGGCCGGGCTGATCGCGCACGTGGTGGACCAGCTGATGGGGATGCAACGGCTCACCGCCTACGGCGGCGGCGCCGGCTCGCTGTTGCGGTTGTTCGTGCTCGCGGTGATCATGGCGCCGATCGTGGCCCTGGTGATGCTGCGCGCGCGCGTGCCGGAGGCACAGGCGGCGCTGACGGTTTTCCGCCGCTGGCTCGGCGCCAAACCCGCCGGGGCGCCCGCGCGCGAACTGCTGCGGCCCGCGCCGGCGGGCCGAGTGCCCCCTCGCCGAGCGGCTCCGGCCCCTCCGGAGGGGCCGATGAACATCGCTGCCCGCAAATCCGCAGCACCCGATGAGGTGTTGCGCCCCGGTCATGTCACGTACCCTGAGCAAAGGAATTCGACTACGCCGGGGGGATATCCGGTACCAGAGCCCGTTCGGCGCGGGCTTCCGGATCAATTAGCCGGGGAGGGGATGGGGAGAGGATCGGGGATGACCGACGGCCCATCGGACAGCACCTCATCCAAGGCTGTCTCCGAAACCGCCGCTGATGATTTCCAGCCCGACGTACCGCTCGATCTTCAGGTCGGCACCGTCTCGGCGCCGGAGCCACCGACGCGGTCCAACGGCGAACCATCCGCGGATCCCGACCTCGAAACGACGAATTTCGGCGCCGCCGGTGATCCGATGGAGTCGGCAGCCGAACCATCGCCCCGTCAGGACGACCCGCACCTGGTTCCCGGCGCCAGCATCGCCCGCGGTCGCTACCGGCTGTTGGTCTTCCACGGCGGCGCGCCGCACCTGCAGTTCTGGCAGGCGCTGGACACTGCACTGGATCGGCAGGTGGCGCTGACCTTCGTCGATCCGGACGGCGCGCTGTCCGACGAGCAGGTTCGCGAGATCCTGTCGCGCACCATGCGGCTGAGCCGCGTGGACAAACTCGGGATCGCGCGGGTCCTCGACGTGGTGCACACCGGCACCGGTGGCTTGGTCGTGACCGAATGGATCCGGGGTGGTTCACTGCAGGAGGTCGCCGACACCTCACCCTCCGCGGTCGGCGCTGCCCGCGCGATGCAAACCCTCGCTGCTGCAGCGGAGGCCGCCCACCATGCCGGCGTCGCGCTGTCGGTCGACCATCCCGGCCGGGTGCGAGTCAGCATCGAAGGCGACGTGGTGCTGGCCTTCCCCGCGACCATGCCTGACGCCAGCCCCGAAGACGACATTCGCGGCATCGGCGCCGCGCTGTACGCGCTGCTGGTCAACCGCTGGCCACTGCCGGAGTCTGGGATGCGTAGCGAAATGGCGCCGGCACCGCGGGATGCGACCGGCCAGCCAGTCGAACCCAGTTCGATCGACCGGGACATCCCGTTCCAGATTTCCGCGGCGGCCACGCACTCGATTCAGGTTGACGGGATTCGCAGTGCCGCAACACTTTTGAATCTCCTTCAGCAGGCGACAGCGGTCGCCGACCGCACCGAGCTGTTGAGTCCGCTTCCCGACCCGCCACCGGCACCTGCGCGGCCGGCGCGGGCCCGTCCGCCCGCGCAGGAGGAGGCGCAGGCACGCGTGCGTCGTCGCCGCGTCCTGACGATCTGGATCGGTGCCGGCGCCGCCGTCCTGGTGGTGGCACTACTGGTCATGGCGTCGGTGCTCAGCCGGATGTTCGGCGACGTCGGTGGGCTGGACAAGGACCGGTTGGGCCTCAATGCGCCCTCGGAGAGTTCGAGCTCCAGTGCCAGCTCAGCTGCGGGCAGCGTGGTGAAACCGGTGAGCGCGTCGGTCTTCTCGCCCGGCGGCCAGGGCGATAACCCGGGCCAGGCCGGGCTGGCGATCGACGGTGACCCGACGACCGCGTGGGAAACCGACACCTACCACGACCCCGTCCCGTTCCCGGCCTTCAAAAGCGGCGTCGGCTTGCTGCTCCAGCTGCCGAAACCCACCGTGGTGGGAGCCGTGACGGTCAACCTCGCCAGCACCGGGACGAAAATTCAGATCCGTTCGTCGGCGACGTCGACACCGGCCAAGCTCGACGACACCACCGCACTGACTTATCCGGTGTCGATGCAGCCGGGGCACAACAGCATCCCGGTCAAGGCGTCGCTGCCCACGTCGTATCTGCTGGTGTGGATTTCGACCCTGGGTACCACCAACGGCGAGAGCCGCTCCGGCATCGCCGACGTCACGGTGCAAGCCGCGTCTTGACACATCGGCCCGCTCGGGTGAAGTGCCGGGTACCAACCGATTGGTTACTGTCCGGCCGTGGGCTTCGGGCGCGGGGTTCGGCAGGACCGTCTACCAGAACTCAGCGACGCCGAATTACTGGCCGCGCACGTCGCAGGCGATCGCTATGCCTTCGAGCAGCTCTTCTACCGTCACCACCGGCAACTGCACCGGCTGGCCCGGCTGACGAGCCGTAGCCGCGAGGACGCCGAGGACGCGCTGCAGGACGCGATGGTCTCGGCGCACCGCAGCGCCGGCTCCTTTCGACACGACGCCGCGGTCGGCAGCTGGTTACATCGCATCGTCGTCAACGCCTGCCTGGACCGGTTGCGCCGCAACAAAACTCATCCCACCACCGCGCTGGACGACGACTACCCGGTGGCCGATCGAACCGCGCAGGTGGACACCGCGATTGCGGTGCACCGAGCGCTGATGCGGCTGCCCGTCGAGCAGCGCGCCGCGGTGGTGGCCGTCGACATGCACGGCTATTCGGTGGCCGACACCGCGGCGATGCTCGGGGTGGCCGAAGGCACCGTCAAGAGTCGCTGCGCCCGCGCCCGGGCCCGACTTGCCGCCATCCTTGGCTACCTGGAAAGCGACACCGCGCCCCACCGCCCGGCCGGCTAGCCGGCCGCGTCGCGAGCGAACCGCCGCGTGGCATTCGGGTTGTCGATGACGGACACTGAGGCAAATGGACGGAGTCGAGCCGGGTGAACGCGACGAGGCGGGCGCCGATGCACCGCTGACGGTGGAGGCCCTCGCCGACCTGCAGGCAGGCCTACTCGACGACGACACCGCTGCCCAGCTGCGTAAGAAAGTTCGCGCAGACCCCGACGCCCGGCAGACGATGAACGCGCTGATCCGGGTCCGCCACGATATCGCGGCGCTGGGCACCGACGCGTCGTCGGCTCCAGAAGTCGCGCCGCAGGTCGTCGACAGCGTCACCGCGGCGCTGCGCGCGGAGCGACCGGAACGTTCCCAGCGGCGCGCCGCCCACACCGCCCGCCCCGGCCGCCTCCCACGTTCGGCGCGGGTGGCCGTCGCCATCGCTGGTTTGGCCGCGGCCGCCGCGGCGGTCTGGCTGGGAACCGCCGCGCTGATCACGGCGCCGCCGCCAACACCGAGCAGGCCGACCACCGTGGAACACATCACGGTGTCGCGCCCGCCGATGACCATTCCGTTGTCGGACCAACAGATCCTCGCCCTGCTCGACGGCCAACCGGACCCCGGCCCATTCGCCGACCCACAACGCCGCACGTCATGCCTGGCCGGCCTGGGCTATCCGGCCGACGCCCGGGTTTTGGCTGCCCGCTCCGTCGAGATCGCCGGACGCCCGGCCGTCCTGCTGGTGCTGCCCGGCGACACGCCTGGCACGGTGACGGCCCTCGCGGTGGCGCCGACGTGTAGTTCGGTGGACACCGGCCTGTTGGCTGACAGGATTGTCAACCGGCCGTAGTGTTCGCGGGAACAGCACCGCCTACCCTGGCGTTCGACTGATTTAAACGGCTCGTTGAACGGTTAGGTATCCGAAAGGCTGGTATGAGCTCCTCATCGACCACTGTCCACGACGTGATCATCATCGGCTCCGGACCCGCCGGTTACACTGCGGCGCTGTACGCGGCGCGCGCGCAACTGGCGCCGGTGGTATTCGAGGGCACCTCGTTCGGCGGAGCGCTGATGACCACGACCGAAGTGGAGAACTATCCCGGTTTTCGGGACGGGATCATGGGTCCCGAATTGATGGACCAGATGCGCGAGCAGGCGCTGCGGTTCGGTGCGGACATGCGGATGGAAGACGTCGAATCGGTGTCGCTGGACGGCCCGGTCAAGTCGGTCACCACCGCCGAGGGCGAGACGTTGCACGCGCGGGCGGTCATCCTGGCGATGGGCGCCGCGGCGCGCTACCTCGGGGTGCCGGGTGAGCAGGAGCTGCTGGGCAGAGGGGTGAGTTCCTGTGCCACCTGCGACGGTTTCTTCTTCCGCGACCAGGACATCGCCGTGATCGGCGGCGGGGACTCGGCGATGGAAGAGGCCACCTTCTTGACGAAGTTCGCCCGCAGTGTCACGCTCGTGCACCGCCGCGAGGAGTTCCGGGCGTCGAGGATCATGCTCGATCGGGCCCGCAGCAACGACAAGATCCGCTTCGTCACCAACAGCGTCGTGGAAGCCGTCGAGGGCGACACCACGGTGACCGGCCTGCGGCTGCGCGACACCGCCACCGGCAAGGAATCCACGCTGGCCGTGACCGGGGTCTTCGTCGCAATCGGCCACGATCCGCGGTCGGAATTGTTGCGCGGCGCGGTGGACCTGGACCCGGACGGGTACGTGCTGGTGAAGGACAACACCACCTACACCTCGCTGGACGGGGTGTTCGCCGCCGGCGACTTGGTCGATCACACCTACCGCCAGGCGGTCACCGCCGCCGGAACCGGTTGCAGCGCCGCGATTGACGCCGAACGTTGGTTGGCCGAGCTCGCAGAGCCGGGCGAGCGTACACAGACCAACGCCACCGAAACCCCAGCAGCAGCGACACTTTGATTGGAGCACCCCGATGACTAACACCGGCTCACCCGTAGACGTCTCTGACGCATCGTTCGAAAGCGAAGTACTGGCTAGCAATACGCCTGTGCTAGTTGACTTTTGGGCTACCTGGTGCGGACCGTGCAAGATGGTGGCGCCGGTGCTGGCAGAGATCGCCGCCGAAACCGCCGGGCAGCTCACCGTCGCCAAACTCGATGTCGACGCAAACCCCGAGACCGCGCGCAACTT
>NZ_DATMLH010000205.1:0-32584 GCF_035570115.1 Mycobacterium sp. | reverse complement strand
GCCGAACCAGACGCAAAGTAGAAGGAGCCAAACCGATGTCGCGGATACCGCTCGCCACCGCCGATAGCCAGCCTGAAGAGATCCGCCAGTGGATGGCGCGTCGCGGCGATCTCAATGTCTTCGGATTGCTCGCCAACGATCCGCATGTGTTCGCCGGATGGACACAGATGGTCGACGAATTGTTCGACAGCCCGACCTTCAGCCTGCGGATGCGGGAAGTGATCATCTTGCGGGTTGCCCATCTGCAGGACTCACGCTACGAGCTCGCCCAGCACACTGCGATCGCCCGCAGCGCCGGGCTGACCGAACAACAGATCAACGCCATCATCGGTACGGGCGACGTGGATGCGGCCGCCTTCAGCCGCACCGAACGCGCCGCGCTCGACGTAGTCACCGAGTTGTGCAGCACCCACCAATTGAGTGAAAGCTCCTTCGCCGCGGCCCATGCGGCCTTCGACGATGAGGCTTTCACCGAGCTGCTGATGATCCTCAGTTGCTATTACGGGCTGGCGTTGGTGCTCAACGCAGCCGACCTGGATATCGACGCCACGGCCCGGTTCCAACCCTGACAGGAGAAGCAAAATGACTCGAATCGCCTACCGGCAGCTCGACGAAATGACCGAGCGGGCTCGCGAATTAACCGTCGAACGCGGCAATCTCAACGTCTACCGTGCGCTGGCTAACGCGGACAAGGTGTTCACCGGCTGGATGCTGGCCGGGCGCGCCGTCCTGAGTAGCCAGGTGGTGCCGGCCCGGCTGCGTGAACTCGTCACCCTGCGCACCGCTTATCTGATGGACTGCCCCTACGAACTCGGGCAGCATCGCGACGTGGCGCGCACAGCCGGGGTCAGCGGCGAGGAGATCGAAGGCATTACCTCCGAGTTCGATTGGCAAGCAGCCCATTTCAGTCCCATCGAAGTCGCAGTGCTGCATCTGACGACCGAGCTGCTGACCACACGCAGCGTCTCGGCACCAGTCTTCGACCAAGTGCATAGTGCGCTCGGTTCCGAGGCCACCGTCGAGATACTGATGATCATCAGTCGGTACGCGGGTCTGGCGTTGATGCTCAACGCGCTGGACGTGGACCTCGACGAATCGGCGCGGCTGCCGACCCCGTCAACGCAGGAGCCACGTTCTTGACCACTCGCCAGAGTCCGTTCCGGGCCGATCTCCTGCAGGGGAAGGTGGCATTGGTCACCGGCGGCGCGACCGGGCTGGGACTGGAGACCGCTCGGGTACTGGGTAGTCACGGGGCTCGCGTCGCCATCTGCAGCCGCAAGGAAGCCAATCTCCAAGCGGCGGTTGCGGCGTTGCGGCAGCAGGGGATTGCGGCATCCTACGGCGTCTGCGACGTCCGCCGTCACGACGAGGTGACGGCGGTCATCGAGGAAGTGCTCCGAACGTTCGGTCAAGTCGACGTCCTCGTCAACAATGCGGCCGGAAACTTCCCCGCCCCGATCAGCGACCTGAGCCCTAACGGGTTCAAGGCCGTCGTCGACATCGACCTGTTAGGAACATTCAACGTATCGAAGGCGGCTTACGAGCTGTGGCTGCGTGATCACGGCGGCGCCGTGGTGAACATCAGCGCGGCGATTCAGTACCGCGGCATGGCGTTGCAAGCGCACGTCGTTTCGGCCAAGGCCGGCATTGATGCACTGAGCCGCGCGTGTGCGATCGAATGGGGGCCCGACGGGGTCCGCGTCAACATCGTTGCCCCAGGGGCGATGTCAGGAACCGAGGGAGTCAAGAGGATCGCCGGCGATGACCAACACCGCGCCATCCAGAATCCCCTCAGGCGATCCGGTTCGACCACCGAGGTGGCCGACGCGGTGCTGTTCCTGGCCAGTGATGCGGCGTCCTACGTCACCGGGGCGACATTGGTCGTCGACGGCGGCGGTTGGCTGACAGCCAGCGGCGTGCCGGACTTGCCGGGCTACCACTGACTACGCGATGTAGCCCCGCGGCAACACCGAGAAGTCAAGGCAGGTCGCGGCCAATACGTCGCCCAACTCGGGAGCGACCGGCGCGTTGAGCTTGAGCAATACGCCGGCTGACGGTGGTTTCAGGGCGCCGATGTTTTGGTTGAGTAGCCATAGAGTGGTCTCTGCTGCGATACCGCTCCAGCCATTTTGCGCCCTCATCAAGGTGAGGACGCCGAGCTCGTCGCCGGCGGGCGAGAGCATCCGATGATGCCAGGCGCTGTCGGTCTTGGACCCGGTGTGCGGCTGTATCACGGCCAGGGTGGTGCCGCCACCGGTCTCCAACCGTGCCGCGCCGTCAGCCGGCACAATTTTTCCCACCGGTGTGTTCTTCTGTGTGATGGTTGTGGTTCGAGCCACCGCGATACGGAGTTCGTCGCCCGCGGTGTTCGACAGCATGTAGGTGCTTTTCCCCCCGTTCTTGTATCCGAGCAATACAGCAGCACCAGCCTTTTGTTGGGCGTGCGCCAACTCGGTGCCGTCGGGGCTGGTGAGCTGAACTCGCAACGCGTTGGACGTCGACCTAGTCAGTAACGCGAAGACGATAGTCGCGTCTCCAAGAATCGGCATGCCGAAATCCTAGTCCTGGTGCGTTCGAGCCCGGATCGCCGTGACCTCGAAGGACGGTTTGCTAGCTCGAATGGCCTCGCCGAACTGTGCCTTGCGCCCGAGGTGCCTCGCCGTCTGATGTAGCCAACGTGGGATCGGGTAAGTCGGACGCCGGACGATCGATTAGGCGCCGATGCAACTCCACTGTGAGCAAATGGATTTGACGTGTTAGGTCGGTGTTGGTCTTCAGCTCCAAGTCTTGGACTTCAAAGTCATGGTCTGCCTTGGCCTGCTGGAACGCCGCCTGTCGGTTCTGGCCGATCATCACGAACGTCGAAAGGAAGATCGCCTCGAGCGACACGACGAGAGTCAACGAGGGCCACGGGCTTTTCTCCAGGAACAGCATCCAGACGGCGAATAACGCCGCGTGAATCCAGACGAAGTTCATCGATCCCGCGAACGTGGTGATTCGGTCGGCCAGACGCAGTTGGAAGTTCCGGCTTCGCCGCTCGGCCTCTTCGAGCACCGCTGGATGGTGAGCTACCCGGCCGCGCAGGAGCCGGTGCGGGATCAGCTGTGGGATGCGCCGGGCAGTGACGGCGTGGTGATCGGTCGTCATGGTCATCCCCTTCGCGGCTGATCGCAAGCACCGGCCATCTGCGCACTCTAACCGTGGGTAGGCCAGCTGACGGTGTCCGCCGGCACACCGTCGATACCAGGGAATTGGTGTGCGCAACAACAACGATCTCAGTGCGCCACTTCGCGGGTAGACGCGGCGAGTGTTTGCGAGTTCCGGGCGGCCGTCGCCCGGGTGTAGCACGCGACAGCCCCTGCTGACCGAGATTGTCGGCAGTCACAATGACGGTGAAAGGTCCGTGCGGCACGATTCAGGAATTAGTAACGCAAGGAGTCCCATTGACTGACGTTGCGGTGCCAGAACCTGAGTCTCGATGACCACGCCAATCTTGCCCGGCAGACCCGCTCCGCTGGGCGCGACGTGCGGGCCGGATGGGACGAACTTCGCAGTGTCATCAAATGGCGAACAGGTGCTGCTTTGTTTGTTCGACCACACCGGGGCTGAGACCCGACTGGCGCTGCCGGAACGCGACGGCGACGTCTGGCATGGCTTCGTGCCCGGCGTCGGGGAGGGCCAGGCCTACGGTTTCCGAGTCAGCGGCCCCTACGATCGCGCTCGGGGCCTGCGCTACAACCCCGCCAAGCTTCTCCTCGACCCGTATGCCCGCGCGATCGACGGTGAATGCCGGTTCGGGCCCGAATTATTCGACTACGCAATGGATGACAACGCCGCGCCCAGCTTGCTGGATTCGGCCGGCCACATGCCGCGCAGCCTGGTGACGGCGCCGTTGCCACTTGTTTCGCCGGTGCCCGGCCCGGGCCATCCGCTCGCCGACACGATCATCTACGAGGTGCACGTCCGTGGCTTCACCGCAACGCACCCCGACGTACCACCCGCACTGCGCGGCACCTACGCCGGCCTGGCGCACGAGGCCGCGCTCGACTACCTCGTCCATCTCGGCGTCACCGCTGTCGAGCTGCTGCCCGTCCACCACAACGTGCCCGAGTCGTTCCTCGTCGAGCGGGGGTTGACGAACTACTGGGGTTACAACACCATCGGCTTCTTCGCGCCGCACGCGGCGTACTCGGCAGCGGTACGGGCCGGCCGTCGCGGGGGCCAGGTGGCGGAGTTCCGGAGAATGGTCGAGGCCCTGCACACGGCAGGGCTGGAGGTGGTGCTGGACGTCGTGTTCAACCACACCGCCGAGGGCGGGCCCGGGGGTCCAACGCTGTCTCACCGCGGCCTGGACAACACCGCCTACTACCGCCTGGACCCTAGCGATCCGAGTCGCTATATCGACACGACCGGGACGGGCAATTCGCTGAATACGGCGAACCCGACCACGCTGCGGATGATCACGGATTCGCTGCGCTACTGGGCGTCTACGATGGGCGTCGACGGCTTTCGTTTCGACCTGGCACCAACCCTCGGGCGAGCGGACGGCGACTTCGACCCGTTCTCGGCGTTCTTCGATGTGGTAAGCCAGGATCCGGTCATCTCACAGGTCAAGCTCATCGCCGAGCCGTGGGACGTCGGCCGCATGGACAGTTACGACATCGGCCGTTTCCCGCCGTTGTGGAGCGAATGGAACGGACGCTTCCGCGACACCATGCGCGACTGGTGGCGTAGCCACGACGGGCTGTTGGGGGATTTCGCTACGCGTCTGTGCGGTTCGGCTGACATCTACGACCGCCCCGATGAGGGACGCCGACCCAGCGCATCGGTCAACTTCGTCACCGTGCACGACGGCTTCCCGCTCAGCGACCTGGTCTCTTACAACAACAAACACAACGATGCCAATGGTGAGGGCAACCGCGACGGCACCGACGACAACCGCTCATGGAACTGCGGAGCCGAGGGCCCAACCGATGATCCTGACGTACTGGCCCTCCGCGCTCGGCAAAGGCGGGCGTTCGTTGCGACGCTGTTGCTGTCGGCGGGGGTACCGCTGTTGTTGGGCGGCGACGAGCTCGGGCGCACTCAGCGGGGCAACAACAACGCCTATTGCCAAGACAACGAGATCACCTGGTTCGACTGGACGACGGTTGACCATGAACTGCTGGATTTCACAACGGAAGTCATCGCATTGCGTCGGCATCATCCGGCGTTCCGCAGGCGGCGTTACTACACGGGCAAGGCGGCGTCGGACCTACGCTGGTTCACAACGGCAGGTGCGGAGATGACTGCCGACGAGTGGCGAAATCCGAGCGCTCGCAGCGTCGCGTTGTTCATCGATGGCTCAACGGATCCGGATGAGGGTCCCGACGGAACGCCGATGATCGATGATGACTTTTTCGTCCTGCTCAATGCCTGGTGGGAGCCGTTGACCTTCACTGTGCCGGACGATCTGCGCAGCAGACATTGGGACATTGCCTGCGACAGCTTCGACCCTGCGCGGAAGATTACTGCCGCGCAGGAGATTACGGTGGGGCCGCGCTCGGTCGTGGTCTTGCGGTCGGCGAGACTCGGCTCGACTGGCTTCCCGACCGGCAATCAGGTCAAATGAGAATCCGGAACCACTGATCGGGGACCACACAATGCCCACGACGCCTGCATCCACTTCCGCGGCTCGCGCGCGCAGCGGCAGGCAAACGGGTCGCCTGGCCGTTGCGGTGGGTGCACTCGGTGTCGTGTTCGGCGACATCGGGACTAGCCCGATCTACACCGTCCAGACGATCTTCAACCCCGGCGACCCTCACCCCGTGCCGATCACCGCGGACAACATCTACGGCGTCGTGTCGTTGCTCTTCTGGTCGGTGATGATCATCGTGACGCTGACCTACGTCACGCTGGTGATGCACGCCGACAACGACGGCGAGGGCGGCATCATGGCGCTCATCGCGCTGTTGCGCCGGATGGGCGCGCGCAGCGGTCGTACCGCGGTGGTGCTCGCGACATTGGGCGTGTTCGGTGCCGCCTTGTTCAGCGGTGACAGCATGATCACCCCGGCGGTCTCGGTGTTGTCCGCAGTGGAGGGCTTAAAGGTGATCCATCCGGGACTGCAGGACTGGGTGGTGCCGATCACCGCCATCCTCATCGTTGCGCTATTCGCGGTGCAGCGCCGCGGAACGGGTGTTGTGGGAGGTTTTTTCGGGCCAGTGATGACCGGCTGGTTTATCGCAATCGGTGCCTGCGGCGTGAACGGCATCCTCGACCATCCGCAGATATTGGCGGCGCTTTCCCCGGTGTACGCCGTGAAGTTCATGGTGGGGGATTTCGGCACCGCGTTCTTCTCGCTGACCGGGGTGGTGCTTGCGGTCACCGGCGCGGAGGCGCTTTACGCCGACATGGGCCACTTTGGACGCAAAGCGATCACCGGCGCTTGGCTTTTGGTGGTCCTACCGGCGCTGGTTCTCAATTATCTCGGGCAGGGCGCGTTGTTGATCACCAACAAGACCACGATGAGTGCTCCGTTCTTTCTGCTCATTCCGGGCTGGGCGCGATTGCCCATGGTGTTGCTAGCGACCGCCGCGACGATCATCGCGTCGCAGGCGGTGATCACGGGAGCTTTTTCGCTGGCATCCCAGGCCGCCCAACTCGGCTACCTTCCGCGATTGCGGGTGGTGCACACCTCGGCATCGACCGTCGGCCAGGTCTACATGCCATGGATCAACGGCCTGCTCATGGTGGCGGTCCTGATACTTGTGTTCGCCTTCCGCAGCTCGGCGTCACTGGCTTATGCCTATGGAATGGCGGTGACCGGAACGATCACCATCACGACGATGCTGTACCTGTATATGGCGCACGCAAGATGGCGGGTTCCGCTGTGGCTGATCGTTGTTGGCGGCAGCGCACTGTTGGGTGTTGACCTGCTCTTCGTGGCGGCGAACCTGACGAAGCTCGTCCACGGCGCGTGGCTGCCGCTGCTGATCGCCATCACAACGTTCACGGTCATGATCACGTGGCAGCGCGGCAGCACCATCGTCAGCCGCAGGCGTGAGGTCGCAGAGGGACCACTTGACGCGTTCGTCGATCAACTATCCAGGGACGGGCTACTGCGTGTCCCTGGCACGGCGGTTTTCCTCAACCGCAGCAGTAACACCGCGCCGTTGGCACTGCGCGCAAACGTCGAACACAACCACGTCCTCCCCGAGCAGGTTGTGATCGTCACGATCGAAGTGTTACCAATCCCGCGGGCCAGCGACTCTGAGCGCGTCGAAGTCGACTCGCTCGGCCACGCTGACGACGGAATCATCCACGTGACCGCACGTTTCGGGTACATGGAGACGCCAGACGTCCGGCAGGCGTTAAGTCTCCTCGAGCCGACGAAAACCGAGGGATCAATCTCGATCGATGACGCTTCGTATTTCTTGTCGAAGATCCAACTGATAAAGGGCGAGCCACGGACCATGCCCGCATGGCGTACGAATCTCTTCATCGCCACGTCGCACCTGAGCGCGGACGCTGCCGAGTCCTTCTGTCTGCCCCAAGACCGAACCCTGATCATGGGGTCGCGGATCGAGGTTTGAGCCCTTGCGCAGGGCGATGTCGTGCCGGACAACGATCGCTATAGATCACTGTTACCAAACACGTAGACGGCGTCGGCGGCCAGTACAACGATGGCACTACTTGACGCTGAGGCCAATCGGGCACTCGGCTCGGTTCCGATGGATCTGGGGTGAGGCACATGGTCAGTTCGCAAATGCAGCAGCCACGACGTGCGTCCGGCGGCACAGCCACGGTGGGTCGCCTGTTCCTTCTCGACCTCAGCGACAACCGTGTGGTCTCGCTTAATTCGGACGGGTCCGACCGCAAGGTCATCGTCACCGACTGCAGACTCCCCGATGGCATCGTGATCGATGTCGAGGCGGGACACATTTACTGGACCAACATGGGGGATCCCAAGGCGAACGATGGCTCGATCGAGCGAGCCGACCTCGACGGGAGGAATCGAAAGACGATCGTTCCGCAGGGCGCCACATTTACTCCCAAGCAGCTCCAACTCGAACGCAAGAGCGGAATGCTGTACTGGTGCGACCGCGAGGGCATGCGCGTGATGCGCGCCAACCTTGACGGTTCGAACATCGAGACCGTGGTGAACACGAGTCAGGGCGACCGGCGACCGGGTCCGGACGCCACGAAGTGGTGCGTGGGTGTGGCCGTCGATGTTGATGGCGGCAAGGTCTACTGGACCCAGAAGGGTCCCGACAACGCCGACAGGGGCCGCCTTTTCCGCGCGGGTATCGAGATTCCCGACGGACAGACGGCGTCTGATCGAGCAGACATTGAAGTTCTCTATGACGGGCTCCCCGAGCCGATCGATTTGGAACTCGATCTCAACCATCGCGTCATTTATTGGACCGACCGCGGCGATCCCCCCCGCGGCAACACGGTCAATCGCGCACCGATGGATTCGGATCAGAAGGGCCGCCCCGCCCCGGAGATCGTGCTCACGCACTTGATGGAGGGAATCGGTATCGCCCTGGATCTGAAGGGTGACCGGATGTTTGTCACCGACCTGGGGGGCAATATCCTCTCGGCCAAGCTCGATGGTTCGGACGAGAAAGCCCTGCTCGTCGCTCAAGGAAACTTGACCGGCATCGCATACGCCGAAATTTCTTGAACGGAGACGTCGTCATGTCATTCGATAAACCAATTCGTCGCGTCGCAGTGGTCGGTACCGGTGTGATCGGCGCGAGTTGGGCGGCACAGTATCTGGCGCGGGGTTTAGACGTCGTTGCGACCGATCCGGCTCCCAACGCTGAATCCAACTTGCGCAAATACGTCGACGAGGCCTGGGAACTGCTCGAAGAAATCGGCCTGTCGGCGGGCGCATCGCGCGACCGCTTGAGCTTTACCGAAGACATGGGACAGGCGCTCGCGCAGGCCGACTTCGTTCAGGAAAACGGCCCCGAGCGGCCGGATTTCAAAATGAAGTTGTTCGCGGACATGGATGAAGCGACGCCCGTCGACTCGATCATCGCCTCAAGTTCGTCGGGAATAACACCAAGCGTGATGCAATCGGATTGCAAGCACCCCGAGCGGGTCATTGTCGGCCACCCGTTCAATCCGCCCCACATCATTCCGCTTGTGGAGGTGGTGGGCGGCACCAAGACATCGCCCGAGGCCATCCAGCACGCGATGCGCTTCTACACCTCGATCGCCAAGAAGCCCATTCATTTACGCAAGGAACTGCCCGGACACGTCGCCAACCGGCTACAGGCTGCGCTGTACCGGGAGATTCTCTACCTGATTGAACAAGGCGTGCTGAGTGTCGAGGAGACCGACACCGCTGTCAGCTACGGGCCCGGACTCCGGTGGGGTGTGATGGGCCAAAGCCTGCAATGGCATTTAGGCGGTGGAGCGGGCGGCATCGACCACTTCATGGAGCAACTCATGGATCCGCTTGCGGCAATGATGAAGACTCTTGGAAATCCCGAAGTAACTCCGGAACTCAAGCAAACCATCGTTGAGGGTGTGACGCGCGAAGCCGCGGGACGCTCCGTCGACGAGCTCGCTCGAGAAGAGGACGAGGTAATAATCGGACTTCTTAGGCTGCGAGCGAATGGTGCGAGCGCATCGCTGCCGGAGTAGGAAGCTGAGTCAACCCGTTGGCGCTTGAGGGCGCGGGGGGCGCGTTAGCCGGGGCCAGTCGGTCAGGAACACGTCGACGCCCCGTCACTCGCGGAGCCGCGTATCCGTTCGCAGATTGACCGGACCCCGTGAACTGGTCCACGGCAAATGAGGGTCGTTCATCGGCGTATACGGATTGCAGGCTAGCGGTGTGAGCTGGTCGTATCCGCATTCATGTACATCCCATTATCGATAGCCGAGCCTCGACCGCTCAACGCCCCTCGTTCGTCCGCGGAATGCCTCTTTGCCGACATCTGGTGGCGTAGCATCCGCGTAGGCGAAGGAGCCCGCCGCGACCGCCGCATCGGGTTGACCGGATTTCACCATGGTGTGCCTTTGACGATAGATAGCGGGGGAGCGAGTGGCGCGCTTTACCAGCATCCTGTTCCCGCAGGGCGGTGGCTCGAGCGGCATCGACGAAGTGCCAGGATGCTTCGCCGATTTGCATCTCGACGAGGTCATCGCCACAGTCACTGCCGCATCGACCGACGATCATCTGCATCGGCTCTTTTACGTCCCGCTGCACGAGATTTCTTTCGTCGAACACCGCCACCGGGTGTTCCAGGATCTCGAACGCGACGAAACCCGCCAGCCGATCTCGATATTTGTTGACGGCATGGCAACGATGCAGCGCAGTCTAGAACAGGCTAATTGGCTGCCTTATCCGCTGCAACGCCAAGGCGGGTTCCTTCACGCCGTTCACACGTATTGCGATGTGGTCGCATCGCTACGCGACCAACTTGCACGCGTTGAGCTGACTTCTCGCGGGCTGCGCGACTTCGCCGACTATGTCGCCGAATACGTCGCTAGCGACACATTCCGAAGGCTGGCGAGCGACACCGCTGCCGTCCAGAGCGCTTTACACGAGGCGCGCTATACCGTGCACGTTGACGGTCTGCGGGTGAATGTCGAGAAGTACGACAGCCAAACCGATTACGGTGAAGAAGTCGTGGCGACATTTGAAAGGTTCGCCAGCGAGGTAGGCGAGGACTACCGGGTGGCCGCGAAGGATCACTCCGGTATGAGCCATGTCGAGGAACAGATCCTGGGCTGCGTTGCCAAGCTTTACCCGCATGCCTTTGCCCGCCTCGATGATTTCTGTCGCCGACACAAGCAGTTCGTGGAGTCCGTGATCCAGCGGTTCGACCACGAGATCGGTTTCTATTTATGCTATTTGGCGATCGTTCGCCGTCTGACGAGCGCGGGTGTAAATTTCAGCTATCCTGAGGTCACGGCCGAGCCTGGCGCGCTGTCGGCGGACGAAGCTTTCGATCTGGCACTGGCGATCAAGTCGACTAGCGAGGCGCAGGCCCTAGTCAGCAACAACTTTCATCTGTCGGGGCTCGAGAGGATTCTGGTCGTTACCGGACCCAATCAGGGCGGCAAAACGACGTTCGCCCGGACCATCGGCCAGTGTGCCTATCTTGCTTCGCTGGGCTGTCCGGTGCCCGCCCGCTGGGCCAGGTTCACCTTGCCTGACCGAATCTATACCCACTTCGACCGTTCAGAGGTTCTCTCGACACCGCACGGAAAACTTGAGGACGAGCTGATACGGATTCGTGACATCTTGTCGGGCGCGACCGCGACGAGCGTCATCATCATGAATGAAAGCTTGTCGTCCACCACGGTCGCGGACGCGTTGCTCATCGGCACCGAAATCCTGGGGAGAATCATCGCGCTGCGCTGTGTCGCCGTGTGCGTTACGTTCCTCGACGAGCTCGCCGGTCTGGATCAAGCGTGCGTCAGCATGGTCGGCGAAGTTGCTCTCGATGAGAGATTCACGCGCACATTCACTTTCACGCGTCGTCGCGCGGACGGCCTGGCCTACGCCGCCGCGTTAGCCGATAGACACGGACTCAATCCTGACGTGCTGCGGCGCAGGATCTGCGGATGAAGGTACGCCTGCTCCATCCCGAACACGATCAGGGTCTGGAACCCCGGTTGCCTTGGCAGCTGGGCATTCTCCTTAACGAGGACCTGGAACTGGGCCGACTCTATGACGCCATGGCGGGCGGCGACGCATTCCTGCGCGAGACCGCCGAGAAGGTGGTTCCGCTGGCCGTCAACGACCCTGATGTCATCGTTTTCCGCCAACAGGTGTTGACCGACTGCCTAACCAATCGCAGCGCGGTCCAACAGCTGTATGACACCGTGGTCGCGGTCAGCGGGCTCGAACTGCGGCACAAAGTGTTTCTCGGCGGCCTGGGATCGCGGGACCCGATGTTGATCCTGCGCCGCTCCGTGCGGGTCATGGAACTGCTCACCAAAAGTATGAGGCAGCTGCGTGGCCTTGGCGATACGTACGTCGACCGCTTCAGCTCGACCGGGTTTCGGCAGCTGTTCGCGATGTTCGCTGAGCAGCTCTCCGATGACTACTTGGCCCAGGTCGAGGAGTATCTGCGCGAGTTGCATCTTCCGCGTGGAGTCCTGCTCAGCGCACGAACCGGACCCGGCAACTACGGCGCAGACCACGTTCTTCACCAGCCGCCGCAGCGCAGTCGCTGGGCCGGGCTAACCGGAAACCACAGCAACGGCCGCGGGTTTGTGGTCGACGACGGTGACCTGGCCGATGCGCACGCGCTCACCCAGTTCGCGGGTCGCGCGATCAACGACGTCGCAAATTCAATTACCCGATCAGCCGAACACATTCAACGTTTCTTCGGGCGGCTTCGAACCGAACTCGGATTCTACCTTGGGTGCCTGAACTTGCACGACACGCTCACCAAACGCCGTGTTCCGATGTGCTTTCCGGTGCCCGCACCGATCGAGGTAACGCGGTTTGACTGCCGCGGTCTGCGCGACGTCGCGCTGTGCCTGGCCACTAGCCACGACATCACCGGCAACGACGTCGCGGCCGACGGGAAAACACTGATCGTCATCACCGGCGCCAACGGGGGCGGCAAGTCGACGTTCCTACGCAGTGTCGGAGCTGCACAACTCATGATGCAAGCCGGCATGTTCGTCACCGCACAACAATTCAGCGCCAACGTCCGAAACGGCGTCTTCACACACTTCACCCGCCAAGAAGACGTCACCCTCACCCATGGCAAGCTCGACGAAGAAATGGCCCGGATGAGCGCGCTGGTCGACTACGTCGGCCCGACATCGCTGCTGTTGAGCAACGAATCCTTCGCTTCGACCAATGCACGCGAAGGATCGCAGATCGCGCAAGGCATCGTGCAGGCGATGGTCGAAAGCGGGGTCAAAGTGCTTCTGGTAACCCACCTTTACGACCTCGCCCACAGTCTCCACACATGCCACAATTCCGGGTACCTGTTCCTACGAGCCGAGCGCCTTTCCGACGGTGTCAGAACATATCGGTTGACCCCCGGCGAACCCGAAGGCACCAGCTACGGCGAGGACTGTTTCCGAAAGATCTTCGGCACCGATACGCAAGCAGGCGGGCAACGCGCTCGGTCCAGTCGGCAGGTGGCTCAATGACTGCCGTTGCCGACACTCATCTTCGTGACGTCAAATTGCAGGTTGCCTCACAAATGATGGCGGGACTGCCTGAATTGCTCCACGGCGGACGAGAGTCCTTCATTGGTGGGTACAGACGGACGCCTAGCGGGCCGGCGATGCTGCGGCACCCAAAGCCCTTCTTCGCGCCAAAGACGCTGCACCTTCGTATGATTGACTGCCCAGCCTTCAGCGCGGGCGTCGTGATAGGTCGGTCGGAACCCGCGCCGCGGATGTTCCTTGGCATACTGGCGAAGCTAGGTTCGCAGGGCGGCGTCGGGGGTCCTCTGGCGTGGCAGAGACGAGTGCGTGTCGTTGGGTTGCGTCGTGCTGCCCGGTCACGCGACAGGCAAACCGCTCACTGACCCCCAGCACGCGCTGAAGTTGACGAACGGCTGCCCGCCGACGTTCCGGGCCTAGAAGTTTCCCTTCGCGATCTCCCGTAGCGCGTCCTTCCAAGTAGGCGTTTGAGAGTGGCCTTCTCCCGTTCGAGGTCCTTGAGGCGTTTGGCGTCCGCCGCTTTCAGGCCGCCGAACTGGTTGCGCCACCGCTGGTAGGTGGCCTCGGAGACACCCAGTTCCCGGCATACTGCCGCGGTGTCCTTGCCCTCGGCAAGGAGCCGATCGGCCGCCATCAGCTTGCGCACAATCTGCTCCGGGCTGTGTCGCTTCCTAGTCAACATGATCTTGTTGAGCCTTCCTGCCCGCGTCGTGGGCTGTAAGACTCCCGTAAGCCATGGATGAATTGATCGGGGTCAGGCCAAGATCCAACGATCAGCTCTGTTGACGACTAGACCCGCACTACGACCGGCACGGCCTGCCCGGCGGCAACCCACTGGTGCTGCGCGCGATTCTGGGCCGCGAACCGCGAACGCTGACGGACTACTTCCGCGAGCTCGCCCACCGACGCGTGAGAACAACCGGTTGAGATTGGAACAGCATTCCCTAAGTTGTTCTGCGCAACGATCGGCCTGTGCGCCTCTAACCTATACCGGCCTGCGACCTGTCCCGGTATCGAGCAGTCGGTTTGCCCGTCGGACGGCAGCCGCAAGACCGTTGTCCTGCAGGGAGATCGCGGCGACCGCGGGTGCGGCCGACGCCAGGAGTCGGGTCAGGACGTGACCGGGCTCGGTCTCGACGGCGCAGGTCGCGCCGAGCTCATTCATCAGCCGGGTGGCGTCGTACCACTGGACCGTGCGCGCGACCGCCTGGGCCAGGTCGTCAAGTACGGTCTGAGCTGAGGTCGTGGCCCGTCCCCGTGTGTTGGTGAGGTAGCGCACGGTGGGTTCGCGGCGCGGCAATCCGGCAAGGTGCGCCGCCATCCGTTGCGCGGTGGCCGCCTGCTTCGGGCAGTGCGACGCCACCGCCACGTCGAGTCGTTCGTAGTTGAGCGCCCCGGCGATCTTGGCTGCATCGGCTACCTTCCGCAGCGCTGATGCCGTACCACTGAACACGGTTTGGGTCGCGCTGTTGATGTTCGCCACCCAGACGGGGTCATCGGCGGTGGCGACCTGTTGTGCGATCTGACAGGCGGATCGGGTGGATAGTCCGGTCACGGCGGCCATGCCCCAATCACCATCCGCGCATGCCTCTTTCATCAGATCGCCGCGCAGCGCCACCGCGGCCAGGGCTTCGGCAAGGGTGATGACGCCAGCCGTGACAGCGGCGCAGAAGGCACCTACGGAATGGCCGGCGACGAACTGCGGGGTCAGACCGTGGTCATCGCTCAGTGCTCGCGCGCACGCCACGCCGGCGATGAGCAGAGCGATCTGGACGTGGGCGGTGTCCTGCAACGCTGCGGCCGTGTCGACGTCTGCAGTCAGGCCGAGGCGCCCTAGCTGAGAACGGGATTCGTCCAGCACCGCCGAAACCGCCGGGGTGCTTGGGAGGGTGTGCAGCATTCCTGGCTGCTGTGAACCCTGGCCGGGAAACAGAAACGCCAGACTCATGACACTGCGACGGCGCGCGGGACGAGCCGGACCCCTGCGGCGGTTCGCACCATGACGTCGGATTGTCCGCCGACAAGTTCAGCCAATGCGATAGCGCCAGAGGTGGTTTCGACTTGACAGTCCACTCGCACGGCGAGAGCACGGAACTCGCGATGCAACGCGGCAAGAAGCGTCAGCGCCCCCGACGAACCGCGTGGTGCCCGAACGATCAGATCGAGATCACTTTCGGTTGTGGCCGTGGGGATTCCGGTGGCCAGTTCGAAGCCGACGCTTCCGGTCGGGCCCCACGGCAGCCCCGTATCGTCCAGAACCGGTCGAACGGTGCGTAACGTGCGCATCGAAGCCAGTTCGCGATGGGCGCGAGGGGGTATGTGCGCGAGGTCCTCGGGAACCACAACCTCGCAGACGTCATCCGGATCCACCGCCGTGGCATAGCGTTCGGATCTGCTTGTCCCGCGCACACCGACGGCGATCCGGCCCTGTGGGGCCGCTGCCCGCCGGACGACGACCCACGGTGTCACGGCCAGCGCCCTATTAACCCACCCCGGCGCGGCCGCGGGCACCCGTCCACCCGACAGGCGCAGCAGGTCGTGCGGTCGGGGCGAGATCACGTTAGGACTCTGGGTTCCATTGCCGGGCAAGCAAATCACGGACCGCACGCGAGGCGTGCCGCATCGTGACGGCTGCATCCGAGTCGAGCCGGTTGGACAGGTCGACGGGGCCGCTGCGGGCCCGTTGAACGGCGTCGGCGATCGCCGCGTCCACCACCTCGACGTCATGCGCCGTTGGGGTGTCCGCGTTCTCGACCTTCAGCAGCCCGTCGCAGAATCCGAGCTTCGCCCAGTCTTCGACGCGGTAGCTCAGCGGCACAATGGTCTTGGCGAGTTCGTCGAGTTCGTCGACGGTGCGCAAAGTAATGCGGGCGGCGGCGGGCTTGTGCATGGCGTGGATCTCGACTCCCGGGTCGTCGAGCGCCAGGATCTGGTTGGCCTGTAGACCATGAGTGAGGAACCCCCCGGAAAGGGCGGTGCCGACGACGACGGCGACGACGGGGTGTCCGGCGATTCGGGCGGCGTGGTACGCGTCGGTGCTGGCAGCCATTGCCAGGTGCAAACCGGCCATCTCCTCAGTGCGGCCGTAGGCCTGACTGGGGAGGTCGACGACGGCGACGATCGCGCGCTTGTGCTGCGCGTCCTCATCGGCCTCGACAAGATCGCGGACGGCCTGAGCCAAGGCCAGCGATTCGGTCAGGCCGACCTGTCCCTCGCGGGCGCGATAGAACCGGTTATCGGGATCGGGTACCACGGCCAGATAGCGGGCGGTATCCGTCGTTGCCGACAACACCGACGGGATGATCGGTTCGGGTGCGCGGTCGCCGCTCAGCGCGTGCAGCCAGGTCCGGCCCCTGCTGGTGGGCGGGTCGCCAGTCTTATCGATCGGCCTAGGCCCGGCGTCAACGGGAATAGCGACCGGCTCGTAACGGCCACCCCACAACGTTCGCAGATCCCGCGGGTCCGGGGGAGTAGCGGGATCCAGCGTCGCGAGCCGGGAGGCCAATACGTCGAGGCGTTGGCTGCGGTGCCGAGCGGCTTCGGCGACACCGGCGTCGATCGCGTCGATGAGAGCGGCGCGCAACCGGTCGGCGTCGTCGGGAACGAGATCGTCGGCCAGCCCGGTGGCATACCGTTGCTCGCCGCCGTCGACCGCCCAGATCAGGGTGTGGTCGCTCGAGTCGAATTCGTCGATGCCGCCTTCCTGTTCGATGACCGCAGGCCCGTTGAGGCCGATGCGGGCTTGCGGGGTGACGATGAGCCGGGTGCACAGCCCCGCGGCGATGCTCATTCCACCAAACGATCCGACGGTGCCTGCGACGATACCGATCACCGGTGCCAGCGGGCGCAGATCCAATACGGCTGAACAGATCTCGGCGACGGCGTTGAGTCCGAGGTTGGCTTCCTGCAGTCGGACACCGCCGGTCTCGAAGAGGAGCACCGCGGCGGTCGGCGTACCCGCCCGCGAGTCCGCGGCGGCCAGCAGCAACGCCTGCGAGATCTTGGCTCCGGACACCTCGCCGGTCCCGCCGCCCTGGAAACCCTGTTCGATGGAGCCGATTACGACCGGATGGCCGTCGACGGTACCTCGGGCGATCACGGTGCCGTCATCGGCCTGCGGGGTGATGCCCTGGGGAACCAGCCAGGGCGACTCCAGCCGATCGAAGGGCCCCGCGAGGACCCGCAGCGAGCCCGGGTCGAGCAGTGCGGTCGCGCGGCCTGACGCGTCGAGTTCGATGAAGCTGCGTCGGGCGAGGAGTTCCGGCCAGGTCAGTCCGGCGAGCAGGCCGGTGTCGGTCATGAGGTCGGCCCGTTCGCGGCTGCTCCGGCTTCAGCGGCTTGGCGCAGTCGTAGGTTCACGACGCCGGGGGTGGCGCCGAAGTCGTTGAGTTCCCAGCGGCCCGCCAGGGGGGTACGGGTGAAGAACCGCTCGAGGACGTCGTGCCAGACGGTGTCGAATCCGTTGACGCTGGTGCGGACCCGGACGACCACGCTGTCCGGCGAATCCTCCGCTGGCGGCTCGAGCAGAATCTCCAGATCGCCCGACGCGACGACGCCGATGTGCACTTTGTGCGAGGCGGCCTCCTGGGCCGGGAATCGGTAGTTCAGGGTCTGCATGGCTGAGATGGCCTCTCCTCCAGGGCGTCGAGAAACAATGTGGCCGACAACAGATCTCCGCTGCCGCCAGGTGACAGCCGTCGGGTCAAGCACATGTCGTCGAGAGCGGCGAAGCGCCGTCGACCCTCGGGTGTGCGGAACCCGCCGGCGTCCATAACGGCCTGCGCGCCCGCTTGCAGCGCGCGCAGCCCCGCCGATCCGCCGCGATGCAGCACGCAGGTGTCGTCGAGATTGGCCATCAGTGACAACAGTGCCTCAAGGCGCGCCGTCCCTTCGTCTGCGCCAGAGCGCCGGGCGGCGCGCAGCGCGGGGAGTGCGTGCAGGCGGACGTGGGGGAACCCCGCTTGCGCCTCGCCGGCTGCGCCGGAGACTCCGTAGCGGAGACGGGCGCGCGCACCGTGCGACGCCTGCGTGGCGGTGGTGTGTCGGTCGGGGATCGCAGCCAATCGTGCCGCGACCTCGACTGCGCCGGCCGTCCCGCTGCCCAGCGCCGCCCCCGCACTCAGCAGCCCCAACGCCCACAGCGCGCCCCGATGGGTGTTCACCCCGCCGGTGGCTGCGAGCATGGCCCGTTCACCAGCGCGGCCGATCTCACCCAACCGGGCCCTCAGTTCGGGGCCAGTGATCGATTGCTTTGCTGCAGAAGCGCATTCGGTGAAGGAAGTGCGCAGCGACTCGGCTGACGCGTGCAGTATGGCCAGATCCATGTCGGTGTGTGCACCGCAGCCTCGCTGATCGACCAGCCCCGGCTTCGGGGTGAGGTCCGCTTCGGCGCGGATGGCGGCGACGGCTAGGTCGGCGATCGAGGTGCTCGTGAGAAGCGTTGCGGCAGACGGCGTTGCAGTGATCATTGAGGTCACCAGTCCCTGAACCGCGCGGGTGGTTCATACAGTCCGCCCGACCAGGCGACCAAGTCCTCGATGCTGCGCGCCGCCAGCAGGGATCGGTCGGCCAGCCGGGTCTCGACCTTGAGGTCCTCAGGGAAGGCGATCAGGCCGTCGCGTCGCAGTGACTCGACCTGCCGCGCGTCGGCGGATCGGCCCACCGGCGTCACGCCGGCGACGGCTGCCAGCGCGGCGCGGCGATCCGTCAGCGAATGCGCCTTGTACAGGTAGGCGACCCCCTCCTCGGTGACGACGTGGGAGACGTCGTCGCCGTAAATCATCACCGGCGGCAGCGGCATACCGGCCTGCTTGCCGACCTCGATGGCGTCGAGGGTCTCGACGAACGTGGGAACGCCTCCGGCCCGGAAGGTCTGAGCCATCTGCACCACCAGTTTGCGTCCGCGTCGGCTGGCTCCGTCGCCGTGCGCGAGGTCCAGCCAGGCGGCCGACGAGTGACGCCGTCCGTGGGGGTCGTGGCCCATGTTCGGAGCGCCGCCGAAGCCGGACAACCGTCCGTCGGTCACGGTGGACGAGTTGGCGTCCGCGTCGATCTGCAGCGAGGAGCCGATGAACATGTCGATCGCGTACTGGCCGGCCAGTTGCGCGAGCACGCGGTTGGAGCGCAGCGAACCGTCGGCGCCGATGAAGAACACGTCGGGTCGGGCAGCGGCGTAGCGGTTCATGCCGGACTCGCCGCCGAAACTGTGGATCGACTCGACCCAGCCGGACTCGATGGCCGGGATCAGGGTGGGGTGCGGGTTGAGCACCCAATGCCGGGCGATCTTGCCTTTGAGGCCGAGTTTGTCACCGTAGGTCGGCAGCAGCAGTTCGATCGCGGCGGTGTCGAACCCGACACCGTGATTGAGCGAAACCACTTGGTGGCGTTCGTAGACGCCCCGGATCGCGATCATCGCCTTGAGGATCTCGACGGGACCGATGTGACGGGGGTCCCTGGTGAACAGCGGCTCCAGGAAGAATGGCCGGTCGGCGGCGACCACGTAATCCACCCAGCTGCCGGGAATGTCTACCCGCGGCAGATCGTCACTGCCGTCGACGATCTCGTTGGCCTGGACGATCACCACGCCGTCGTGGAAGGCTGCGGCTTCGGCGATCGTCGGGGTGTCCTCGGTGTTCGGTCCGGTGTACAGATTGCCGTCGCGGTCGGCCTTCTCGGCGCACAGCAGCACGACGTCGGGGGCGAGATCGACAAACATCCGGGCATACAACTCGACATAGGTGTGGATGGCGCCGATCTGAACAGTGCCGTCTTCGACCATCTGGGCGATGCGCACGCTCTGCGGCCCGGCATAGGCGAGGTCGAGCTTCGCGGCGATGCCGCTTTCGAACAGATCGAGATGCTCCGAGCGCGACACCGAGGAGATCAGCATGTGCAGCTTGTTGATGCGGTGCGGATCGCAGTCAGCCAGTGTGCGGGACAGGAAGTCGGCCTGCTTCTGGTTGTCGCCCTCCAGCGCCACCCGGTCACCGGGGCGGATGACGTCGTGCAACAGGTCCTCGAGCCGACCCGGCTCGATCACCTTCCCCTTGCTGTGTGCGCTACCGGCTTGCAGGCGTTGCGCTTTCGCGGTTCGGCGCGAGTCCCATCGGCGGGGCGTTCCGCTTTGTGCCGTCGTCATGATCGTCCTGCCCGCTTGGTGATAGTCCTCAGGAGTTCCGTGGCGACCGCCTTCATCCCGTCGGTGGAAGGGTGGAACGAGGCCGCCACGCGATAAATGGGTTGCAGAGGCTGAATCCAGGGGGAGGCGCTGCCGAGTTCGTGTCCGCGTCCCAACTGGGACGCGAGCACCAACTCGACCCTGGTTCGCTCGGCGACGTCGGCGAACACGCCGGTCAGTTGTGCATGAACAGATGCCAGCGCTTCGATGGACGCCGCATCGAACGGAACATCTTCGAATGGAACGGTTGGTTCCCCGACCATCGGAAGATAGTCCACCAGGATGACCCGGGCTTGCGGTGCTCGCAGGCGTGATTCCGTCACGATCCGCGCCAGCCCGGTGGCGGCGAGGTCCCGCTGCTGCGCAGTCACGGTCGGCGGGACGGTTGGCTTCCAGCGCTGCAGACGCCCCCCGGTGTATCGGTCGATCGTGAAACACACGCCGAGCTTGATCGCAGAACCCAGGTATTCGAGGTCGTTGCCAGCCGCCGTTACCAGCACCAGGTCGGCATCGGCGGGCAGGGACGCGATCTGCGGCGCAAACTTTGTGAGGCCCACTCGCTGCGGAGTGTCGAGAATTGTCGACGTCGTCGCCCCAGAGACGGTGAGATCGGTGAGTTCGGCGCCGATCATCCGGGACAGGACGTGCGAGTAGTTGTTTCCTGATCGCATCGCGGCACGGTTCACGACGGGCGGCACGCCCGGCCCGGCTGCGTATGAGCTGCCCAGTGCGGCGATCTTGCGATATTCGGTCATTCGCGCGGTCTCCTCGATGGCCGATTGTGCAGCAACGTATGCCGCGTGCGGAGAGGAATTGAGTGAACCTGAAATTTCAACCTGATCCGCTACCCGGCGTCGGCCGATTAGGCTTCTAGCCCCGAGTGGCATTACGCTTGCCCGCGGTTCATCGTCGACTCAGGAAAATACCCATGTCTATTCAGCCCACTCTGAGGCGCCCACAATCTTTTCGCAGCGGCCGTACCAGACGTGTCGCTCAGCGCGTGCAGGGCCCCACGGTCGGTCAGTGTTTCGACATCGAAGTCACCCGCGAGGCGGACGGGTGGATGATCCGGATCCCCGAAATCGGCGGGGTCGCCCGCGCGAGCCGTCGGGCCGCGGTCGAGTTGGCGGCGCGGGAATACATCGCCATTCGAACGGGCATCCCGATCGGTTACATCGCCATCTTTGTCGCGCGCGAGATTGGTTAGCGCCGAGTAGCTTTCGCTGCGCGGCGAGGCCTGACTGGGCCGAGCCGCGCGGATCACATGGTCACGGTCAGCGGCCAGACTTTCCAGATGTCGTCGCAGTACTCGGCGATGGCGCGGTCCGAGGAGAACTTGCCGCTGCGCGCCGTGTTCAGGATGGACATCTTCGTCCACGAGTCCTTTTCCTGCCAGGCGGCGCTCACCTGGTCCTGGCAGTTCACATAGGAGGCGTAGTCCGCGCAGACCAGGAAGGGATCGTCATAGCGCAGGTTGTCGACCAGCGGCCGGAACACGTCGGTGTCGCCGTGCGAGAACGTCCCGCCGGCAATCAGGTCCAGCACCGCGCGCAACTCGTCGTTGGCGTCGATGTAGGACTCCGGGCGGTAGCCGTCCGCCTTGACCTTCTCGACCTCGGACTCGGTCAAGCCGAACAAGAAGAAGTTCTCGGCTCCGGCCTCGTCGCGCATCTCGACGTTGGCCCCGTCGAGCGTGCCGATGGTTAGGGCGCCGTTGATCATGAACTTCATGTTCCCGGTGCCGGAGGCTTCCTTGCCCGCGGTGGAGATCTGTTCGGACAGGTCGGCCGCCGGGTAGATCATGTGCGCGTTCTTGACGCTGAAGTTCGGCACGAATGCCACCTTCAGGAACCGGTTGACCTCCGGGTCGGCGTTGACCGTCTCGCCAACGGCGTTGATCAGCTTGATGATCCGCTTGGCCATGAAGTAGCCGGGAGCGGCCTTACCGCCGAAGATGAAGGCGCGCTGCGGAATCGACAGCCCCGGATTCTGCTTCAGGCGGTGGTACAGCGCGACGATGTGCAGCACGTTGAGATGCTGGCGTTTGTACTCGTGGATGCGCTTGACCTGGACGTCGAACATCCAGTCGGGGTTGAGCTCGACGCCCGTCGCCGAGCGGATGTACTTGGCCAGGCGGGCCTTGTTGCTGCGCTTGATGTCGTGCCACTGCGCACGGAACGAGGCGTCCTCGACGAACGGCTCCAGCCCGCGCAGGCGCCCCAGGTCGGTCAGCCAGCCGTCCCCGATGGTGCGGTCGAGCAGCTCGCGCAGTCCCGGGTTGGCCAGCGCGAGGAAGCGCCGCGGTGTCACGCCGTTCGTTTTGTTGCTGAACCGCTCCGGCCACAGCTCGAAGAAGTCTTTGAGGACGCTTTCTTTCAGCAGCTCCGAGTGCAGCGCGGCGACACCGTTGATGGCGTGGCTGCCGACGGTGGCCAGGTGCGCCATCCGGACGTTCTTGCCGCCGTCCTCGCCGATCAGCGACATCCGGCGGACTCGGTCCTCGTCGCCGGGGAACTTGGCGCGCACCTCGTCCAGGAACCGGCGGTTGATCTCGTAAATGATCTCCAGATGGCGGGGCAGCGACTCGGCGAACATTTCCAGCGGCCAGGTCTCCAAGGCCTCGGGCAACAGGGTGTGGTTGGTGTAGCCGAACGTCGCGACCGTGATCTCCCAGGCCTCGTCCCAGTCCAGATCGCGCTCATCGACCAGCAACCGCATCAGCTCGGCGACCCCGATCGACGGGTGGGTGTCATTGAGCTGCAAGGCGAATCGCTGGGGGAGTTCCCTGACGCCGGCGTCGGCGAGATCATCCATGATGTGCAGAACGTGCTGCAGCGAGCAGGACACGAAGAAGTACTGCTGGAGCAGCCGCAGCCGCTTGCCCGCCTCCGGCTCGTCGTTGGGGTACAGCACTTTGGTGACGGTCTCAGACGTCACCTCGTCCTCGACCGCCTTGTAGTAGTCGCCGGTGTTGAAGGCCTCCAACGCAAACGACTCGACGGCCCGCGCGCTCCATAACGTCAGCACGTTGCAGGTGTTCACGCCGTAACCCTGGATGGGCGTGTCGTAGGCGACGCCTTTCAGCAGCCGCCCGGGCACCCACCGGCTGCGGTCGGTACCGGCGTCGTCGGTGTACTGCTCGGCGTAGCCACCCCACTTGACCAAGTAGTTGACATCGGGTTTGGCTATCTCCCAAGCGTTTCCGTTGACGAGCCAGTTGTCGGTCTTCTCGACCTGCCAGCCGTCGCGGATCTCTTGATTGAAGATGCCAAATTCGTAGCGGATGCCGTAGCCGATCGCCGGACGCTCGAGGGTGGCCAGCGAATCCAGGTAACACGCCGCGAGCCTGCCGAGGCCGCCGTTGCCCAGCCCGGGCTCCGCCTCGCATGCCAGAACCTCGTCGAGGTCCTGGCCCATCGCCGCCAGCGCGGTCTTTGCGGCCCGCTCCATGCGCAGGTTCAGCAGGTTGTTGCCCAGCTGCGGGCCCATCAGGAATTCGGCAGACAAGTAGCAGGTGACCTTGCGACCGAGGTCGAGTGAGGTCTGCGTCGATGCCACCCGGCGGTCCTGCATCCGGTCGCGCACGGCCAGGGCGAGCGCCCGGTAGTAGTGCTCGGGCCGCAGGGCCGCGGCCGGACGCCCAATCGAGTAGCGCAGATGATCGGTGATCGCCCGCTGCAGCGCGGGCGCACCCATGCCGGTGCGGGAGTGCTCGGCCAAGTCGGCCCGGACGCCACTGGTGGCGGAGTTTCCTTCGGAGGTTGTCTGATCGACATCGGTCATCGCGAGTCCTAACTCCCTTAGTGGTGGTGGCAGCCCCCACGTTGGCGCGGCGGCGCGCAGGCCGTAATTCTGTCAGCGATGTTTGCACACCAGGCGCGCTATTGCCGTCCTCGAAGTGAACGCAAGCAAACGCACTGGCGACGAGACGGCGTTCCTGCCGCGGACGGAGCCGGCGCGTCGCGATTTGTGGGAAAAATGGCTGATCTTGCGCAGCCGGGCCGTTGGTTGCGGTCCGAAACTGGGTACATGAATCCCATGAACAACGAGCAGAGCAACCAGCAGCTCAACCCGACGACCACAGACGCGGGGATTCCGGTCGCCAGTGATGATCACTCGCTGACGATCGGCACGGATGGCCCGATCCTGCTGCAGGACCACTATCTGATCGAGCAGATGGCCAACTTCAACCGGGAACGCATCCCGGAGCGCCAGCCGCATGCCAAGGGCTCGGGGGCGTTCGGGCATTTCGAAGTGACCGGCGACGTCAGCGCTTACACGCGCGCGGCGGTCTTTCAGCCCGGCACCAAGACCGACACGCTGATCCGGTTCTCGACCGTGGCCGGCGAGCGCGGCAGCCCAGACACCTGGCGGGACCCGCGCGGGTTCTCGCTGCGCTTCTACACCTCCGAGGGCAACCTGGACATGGTCGGCAACAACACCCCGGTGTTTTTCATCCGCGATGCGATGAAGTTTCAGCACTTCATCCGCTCGCAGAAACGCCGCGCCGACAACAACCTGCGCGACAACGACATGCAATGGGACTTTTGGACGTTGTCCCCGGAGAGCGCCCACCAGGTCACCTGGCTGATGGGTGACCGGGGTATCCCGGCCAGCTGGCGGCACATGAACGGGTACAGCTCGCACACCTACAGCTGGATCAACGCCGCAGGGCAGATCTCTTGGGTGAAATACCACTTCGTCTCCGATCAGGGCATCCAATGCCTGACCCAGGACGAGGCCGACCGGCTCGCCGGCATGGACGGCGACTACCACGCCCGCGACCTGCATGAGGCGATCAAGCGCGGCGAGTACCCGAGCTGGACGCTGAAGATGCAGATCATGCCGTTCGAGGACGCCAAGACTTACCGGATCAACCCGTTTGATCTGACCAAGGTGTGGCCGCATGCCGACTACCCGCTGGTCGAGGTGGGCAAGCTGGTGTTGGACCGCAACTTCACCGATCACCACACCGAGATCGAGCAGGCGGCGTTTGCGCCGAGCAACCAGGTGGCGGGCACCGGGTTCAGCCCGGACAAGATGCTGTTGGCCCGCACGTTCTCCTACGCCGACGCTCATCGGGCCCGTCTCGGGGTGAACTATCAGCAGATCCCGGTCAATGCGCCCAAGTGTCCGGTGCATTCCTATTCCAAGGATGGTGCGATGCGCATGATCCCGGTCAGCGATCCGGTGTATGCGCCAAATTCCAAGGGCGGACCCAAAGCTGATCCGTCGCGTACCGCCGAGGCGCTCTGGCACACCGACGGGGAGATGGTCCGCACCGCCTACACCCTGCGTGCCGACGACGACGACTGGAGTCAGGCCGGCACCCTGGTTCGCGAGGTGATGGACGACGCCGCGCGTGAGCGGCTGGTCTCCAACGTCGCCGGGCACCTGCTCAAAGGGGTCTCCGAGCAGGTGTTGGAGCGTGCGTTCGAGTACTGGAAAAACATCGATAAGGAAACCGGCGACAAGATCGAAGCCGCAGTGCGAAAGGGATCGCCCTAGCCGTCGTTCTCCTACTCCGGCCAGCTGTTGTTGAGGATGATCTGAACGAAGTTGTCGCGGACGAATGAGTCGTCGAAGTGTTGCAGCACATCGTCATTCATGGTCCCGAAGGTGCTGTCCGGCCGGTGCTTCATGCCGTCGTTGAACGCCCGGAGGATCCGGTTCTTGAAGTCGGGTCGAGGATGCGCGGCGGTGACCGCCTCAATCGCCTCGGCGGATAGGTCGTTACGACCGATGCCCAGGACGTCAGTCTCGACTCCGGCCGTGACGAGCGCGATTTCCGGGTCTAGGAATTCTGGCACGCCGGGCGTTGTATGCAGCGCAATGGAAAGCCAGACCTTACGCGCGGTGGCCTCGTCGAAGCCACGCTCCAGGAGAAAATCCCGTGCCGCGTTCGCGCCGTCGACCTCGAACCGAAGCATCGACGTCCGGTAGCCCTCCGTGAGTCCGATGTCGTGGAACATCGCCCCGGTGTAAAGCAATTCGAGGTCGGGTTGCAGACCACGTCGACGACCTTGCAGCGCGCCAAAGAGGAACACCCGGCGGGAGTGGTTGAACAACAGCTCGTCTTCGGTGTCGCGGATGTACTCGGTGATTTCACGGGTGAGCGGGGTGTCGGGGATGGCAATGCCGGCGATGGACTGCGTGGATGCGGCGCTCATCGGGACTCCTTTCGATTGGCTGCAGTCAATCCAACTCCCTAGGCGACGTCCAATGCTGCGGGTGGCAGAAATTTGTGGTCGATGAGTGACTGCAACGCGTTGCGGAACGCGTCCCGGGTGTCGATGGTTTCGGTGAACCCGGCTTGGCGCAGCTTGACGGTGCTGACAAAGGCGCGGGGCCCTTCCGGCGCGCCGTAGGCAAACGCGAAGTCCGCGTGCTGGTCACCGTGACCGACCAGTTGGCGCAGGCTCAGCGGGCGAAGGCCGTACTTGGCGACGATGCGATCCCACAGGTCGGAATGGTCGGCAAGATAGCCGGCCAAGCTCATCGGAGCATCCGGTCCGGCTTGCACGCCCAGGGTGTTGGCCAGCGCCGGCCACGCATTCCGCCATTCAAAGACGTCGCCGTTGGTGATGTTGAATGCCTCGTTGGCTGCGCGAGGTGAATCCGCAGCCCAGACCATCACATCGGCGACCAGGTCGGCGTCGGCTGCTTCCCAGACGAATGACGGGCCACCAGGGAAACCAAACAGTTCGCCCTTTTCGCGTTGGATCGCGGCGTACACACCGATGGCCGGAAGCACGTTCAACGCACCGGGTGTCGGACCGGTGACGAGTTGCGGGCGCAGTGCGGTGTAAGTGAACCCATGCTTGGGGCCCATTTCGCGAACGTAGTCTTCTTGATCCAAGAAGAAGTTGTCATGCGGGTCACGCGGATCGCTTTCCCGTGCCGGGATGGGAATCGGGTGCAGATGCACGCCGTAGACCTTCGTTCCCTGCAGGATGCTGATGTGCTGAAAGTCGTTGGCGCCCGACAAGATCGGTTCAACGACGTTGCGCAACATGGCATTGTTGGTGTCGATCTGGTCTTTGCTTGACCAGCCGGCGACGAGTTCGGGTTTTTCATGCAGCGCCGTGTAGGCGATGTGGGTGATGTCGGTCAGCGGCTCGAACGCGGCACGGGTCGCTTCGCGGTCCCGCAGATCGGCCGAGACAAACTCGATCTCCCGGCCGCTGAGCAGCTCGGGCTTGCGGCGCGAAACGCCGACTACTTCCCAGCCCGCGGATAGGAACTTCTCGATCGCGGCAACCCCGAGCAGACCGCTCGCGCCGGTGACCAACACTTTGTTAGACATGACGACCTCCGTTGCCCGGTAGGCGGGCGCTAACCACCGATCGCTAGCTGACCACCGTTGACCTGCAGGATGGCGCCGTTCACATAGCTCGCTGCCGGAGAGGCCAGAAACGTGATGGCGTTGGCGATCTCGTCGGGCGAGGCGGCCCGCCCCATCGCGGTGTAGGCGGCAAAGGCGTCTGTAAGGCCTGGCATCGCGTCGGTGCCGGGGGTTTCGACCGGTCCGGGCTGCACCGCGTTCACCCGTACACCGGACCGACCGAATTCATCCGCCCAGACACGGGTCAGCAGTTCCACGCCGGCCTTGCTGGCACCGTAGATGCCTCCGGTGCGAGCTGGAATACCGGCGGCGACGGTGCTGAGATTGACGACGACGCCGTGGCCCCGCTCGGCCATGCCCGGCACCAACTTCTGCACCAGGATGTACGGGGCGCGCAGGTTGATGTTGATGTGCTCGTCGAAGAACGCGACGTCGGTGTCGACGGTAGTACCGAACTTGTAGACACCGGCGTTGTTGATCAAGATGTCGACCGGGCCCGCCTCGGTGGCCAGCCGGCGCACGTCGTCGGCGTCGGCGAGATCGGCAGCGATGAAACGTGCTTTGCCCCTGGCGTTTTGGATCTCCTGCACGACCTTGGCGCCACGTTCGGCGCTGCGCCCGTGCACGATGACCTCGGCGCCGAGCTGACTGAGTTGCAGTGCTACCGCCCGACCGATCCCGGCTGTCGCGCCGGTTACCAATGCGGTCGAGCCCTCGAGTGTTGTTGTCATCTGCTTACCCCTTCGCGGAGATAGTTTGTGGATGCTGTGCGTGGTAGCGCGCTCTCACCTCTTTTTAGTCCAAGACCGCCTTGAGGTTATGCGTATTGCTTATCGGCGCTATTAGCTGGGTCGATCGCCTCGTTTGCTGGTGCGCCCCCTGATATAAGCCGAACCTATTGGATCGATCGGAAATTCGATCCGCGGGCGGCACCGATTGCCGGTAGTTGTTGGAGTGAGCGCAAATCCGCTGTCCAACCGGCGACGCCCCGCCGAGGAGGGTGATCAGATGCACGGCAAGATTGCTTTTGAAGAGCACTACAACCTGCCCCAGTTCGAGATTCCGGAGTACGCCGACGCAGCGAACATGCGGGAAATCCGACGCCGGCTGCTCGACGTCAGCGAGCAGCGGTTAGCGGACATGGACGCCACCGGCATCGACTACGCGATCCTGTCGTTGGTGTCGCCGGATATCCAATCAGAGACCGACGCCCGCCAGGCGGTCAGCGGAGCCAAAGAGGTTAACGACACCCTGGCCGAGATCGTGGCCACCCATGAGCCTCGCTACGGCGGTTTTGCCGTACTGCCCCTGCAAGACCCCGCGGCCGCCGCGGACGAGCTGGAGCGATGCATTAAGGACCTAGGTTTTCACGGGGCGATGGTCAACGGTTTCACCAACCTAGGCGATGCCGAAACCGGCTTGTATTACGACGATCCGCGATTCTTGCCGTTTTGGGAACGCGTCGAGGCCCTCCGTGCGCCGATCTATCTGCATCCGCGTAACCCCCTGCCGGCCAATGCGGGCATGTATCAGGGTTGCCCCGAACTGTTGGGCGCGTCGTGGGCGTTCACTGTGGAAACCTCCACCCACATGCTGCGATTGATGGTCAGCGGACTGTTTGACCGATTCCCTGACCTGACCATCATTATCGGCCATCTCGGCGAAACGTTGCCGTTTACCATGTGGCGAATCGACCACTGGGTTTCCCGGCAAGCTGACCTCCGCTACAAAAAGCCGCTGACGCAGTGTCTGCGGGAGAACTTGTATGTGACTACCAGTGGCTTCTTCCGGACGCAAGCGCTCAATGCCACCATCGCCGAGATCGGTGAAGACCGCGTGCTGTTTTCCGTGGACTACCCGTTCGAGTCCATGCACGACGCCGCGACGTGGTTCGACAACGCCGCCATCAACGACAACACCCGCGAAAAGATCGGTCGGAACAACGCCGAGCGCCTCTTCAGCCTCAAACGCGCGACAGCGGCCGCGGCCGCCCACTGAAGGATGGAATAATGGATGGAAAGATTGCTCTCGAGGAACACTGGGAACCAACAGATTTCGATGTCACGGGCGAGCATGTCTTCACCAAGCCCGACTACTTCGCCGAGGTGGAGCGCCGACTAAAGGAGGTGGATGAGCGCGTCGAGGACATGGACCGCAACGGCATCGAAGTGTCGATCCTGTCGCTGACGCAGCCTGGTATCGAGGGCATCACCGACACCCGCACCGCGATCGATACCGCGAAAAGGCTCAACGACTCTGCCACGAAAGAACTGGTTGGCCGCCACCCGGACCGGCTGCGGTTGTTTGCCGCGGTACCCCTGCAGGATCCAGAAGCCGCCGCCACCGAACTTGAGCGTGCCGTTAAGGACCTGGGCGCTGTCGGCGCAATAGTCAACGGCTACACCAACATTGGCGACGAAAACACCGCCCGCTACCTCGACGAAGCCCCGGTCGACCCGTTCTGGAATAAGGTCAGCGAACTGAACGTACCGGTCTTTCTGCACCCGCGGATCCCGCTACCCAACCAGCAACGCATCTATCAGGGCTACGACGGGTTACTGGGCTCGGCCTGGGGATTCGGGCAGGAAACCTCCACCCACGCGGTGCGGCTGATCCTCAGCGGCCTGTTCGACCGCTACCCCAACGTCAACGTCATCCTCGGCCACTGCGGCGAGGCGTTGCCATTCACCTTGCCACGTCTCGAACACCGGCTGCGCCACCAACGCACGGAAACCCAAGGCCCGCACAAGCAACCCCCGACCGCCTACCTGCGGCAGAATTTCTACCTGGCCACCAGTGGCGTGTTCCGCACCTCAACCCTGCTCGACACCATGCTTGAGGTGGGTGCCGACCGAGTCCTCTTCTCAGTCGACTACCCGTATGAGTCCATGGACGAACTGGCGCCATGGTTCGATACCGCCCCCATCAGCGAGAACGACCGGATCAAGATTGGTCGCACCAACTCTGCCAAGCTCTTCGGTCTGGACGAGACAGCATGAGTCCAGTAGCCAGTGCGACCCACAAAATCGACCACGATCAGATCTCGATCAAGACGCCCGATCAGATCGCGATGATGCGTGAGGCCGGCAAAATCTGCGCGCAGATATTGTCCGAACTCACCCCGCACGTCAAACCCGGTGTCACGTCACAGCACATCAACGACATCGCCTACGACCTGATCGTCAACAAATACGGCGCGCAGGTCGACCGCGAAGATCTGTCCGGTTACGACTCCAGCCAGTACGCCTGCATCTCGATCGCCCACAACGAGATCGCCTTTAGCGGGGAGCCCAGCGCGATTCCGTTGAAGACGGGCGACCTGTTCGGCGTGGATGTCAGCGTCAAAAAGGAAGGCTGGTGCGGCGACACCCAACGGATGTGGATCGTGGGGCAAGAGACCTCGGCCAAAGCCCGGTTGCTCTTCGAGGTGGGCTATCAGGCCATGTGCCTCGGGATCAGCCTGGTGCGCCCCGGCGCGCAGCTGCAGAAAATCGCCGAAGAGGTCCAGGCCTATGTTGAGTCCTTTGGTTTTTCGATGTTGCGGGTGCCCAGCGGCACCGGGCATTCGATCGGCCAGGTGCACGCCGACGGCTGGCTGATCCCCTACTACCGCGACCCGCGCAACGAGGGCCGCGTCCTGGAAAAGAACATGGTGATCACGGTGGAGCCCTTCATCTGTGCCGGCAGCGGCGAAGGAACACGGCTGTCCAACAACACCCGCTCAGCGATCACCGTCGACGACTCGCTAGCGGTCTATTGGGAGCACGTGGTGGCAGTGACCGACACCGGATGCGAAGTCCTCGACCTGCGCGACGCCGAAGACATCACCTTCTACCACCACCACTTGTCACCCCGCCACTGAACTTAGGAGACAGCAAGGGCAATGGTGGAATCGGAGTTCAAGCGGTGGATATGCCTGGGATGCGGGTTCTTGTATGACGAGGCTCTCGGGCTGCCAGAGCATGGCATTGCGCCCGGCACCCGATGGGATGACGTCCCCGAAGATTGGGTGTGCCCGGACTGCGGCACACCCAAGGACATGTTCGAGATGGTGATGATCGGTTACGCGCACGGCCAACCCGCGGCACAGCGCTAAGGAATGGAAGTGACTAAATCATTCGTCTTACGGTCGCACGAACGCGGACACAACCGCATCTCTTCGCAGGGGCTGAGCGCTTCCTACGTTGCTGGGCACCCGGACGGATTTGTCACCCGCGAGTCGAGCTTCAACTTCCATGAATATCAAGGCGGCCGGCCCGGTTTCGGAACGTTGCGGGTACTCGGTGACGAAACCTTTCACGGGGCCGGCTGCGGCTACAACATGCATCCGCACCACAACTTCGTGATCTGCGCGTTCGTGCTGGAGGGCGAGCTCACCCACATCAACACCGTCGGCAACGGGGCCGTGGATCGGTTGCACCAAGGTGACTATTACGTCTTTTCGGCCGGCTCAGGCGGCAAGCACAGCGAGCTCAGCATTGGTCCTGAGGACATGAAGGTGATCTACATCTGGCTCTTTCCCGATCAGCTTCTCTTGCCGCCGTCCTATCAGGCGGCGCATTTCGATATCCGTACCCGCCGCGATCGCATTGAACAGCTCGTTGGTGATGCTGATGGGGCACTGCCCATTTCGCAGGACTTTCGCATCTCGCGACTCGTCACAGATGACGCCAAAAACTATGTGTACAAGCCGCGCTCGGTATCGCACGGCGTCTATGTCTTCGTACTCGAAGGCGAGATGCGCATTGGCGAGACGCTTCTTCGGCGGCGGGATGGCGCGGGCGTGTGGGATGTCGAATCTATCGAATGTCAGGTAAGTGCCGATGCAAGCGATGTGCTGTTCATTGAGACAGCGATGACCGATCAGGACCAGATCCAGAAGTGGGAAGCCGAGCATCCCGGTCATTGATCGGGTGAAGACGACA
>NZ_DATMLH010000204.1:0-8498 GCF_035570115.1 Mycobacterium sp. | reverse complement strand
CGCCGCGATCGCGGTCCAGCGGCCCTCGCCGGAATCCGAGACGCGGCCGGAGAACTCGTGCAGGTCGGGTGATTCATGCAGCGCGATCGCGGTCAGGTCCAGCAGCCAGGAACCGACGACACTGCCCCGGCGCCACACCTCGGCGACATCGGCGATGTCGAAGTTGTACTGGTAGCACTCTGGGTTAGACAGCGGCGCGGTCTCGGCGTCGCCCTCCTGGACGCGTTTGCCGATGTCGGCATTGCGCAGGATGTTCAGTCCCTCGGCGAGGGAGGCCATGAACCCATACTCGATGCCGTTGTGCACCATCTTGACGAAGTGGCCCGCCCCGGAGGTGCCGCAGTACAGGTACCCCTTCTCCGGTTGCGCGACATCCCCGGTCCGGCCCGGGGTGCGCTCAGCCGCGTCCACTCCGGGTGCGATGGTGGCGAACAGCGGCTCGGCGTGAGCAAATGACTTCTCGTCGCCGCCGATCATCAGGCAGTAGCCGCGCTCGCGGCCCCAGACACCGCCGCTGGTACCGCAGTCCAGCAGGTGAATTCCCTTATCGCCCAGCAGCTTTGCGTGCCTGAGGTCGTCGCGATAGTAAGAGTTGCCGCCGTCGATCACGATGTCGCCGGCCTCCAGCGTGTTGGCCAGCCCTTCGATCACCGTCTGGGTGATCGTGCCCGCCGGCACCATCACCCACACGATCCGCGGCGTGGACAACTTCTCGGCCAGCTCGGCGACCGAGTACACCCCGGTGGTCCTGTCCTCACTGGCCAACGCCTTGACGGCGGCCGTGTCGTGGTCGTAGACCACACACTCGTGTCCGCCCGCGGTCACCCGACGGACGATGTTCGCGCCCATCCGGCCCAAGCCGATCATCCCTAGCTGCATGTCGCTCTGTTCTCCTTGTTAGTGGTTAACGGCTTGCCACGGCTGTTGCCAGCCGCGATGTCCTCGTAGTAGTTCGCGTGCCGCGTCCGGCCCCCAAGAGCCCGGTTCGTATTGGTGGATTTCGCCGGGGTGGTCCAGCAGCGGCTGCACGATCCGCCAGGTTTCTTCGATGCCGTCCTCGCGAGCGAACAACTGGTGATCGCCGGTCAGCGCGCCGTGCAGCAGTCGCTCGTAGGGCAGCAGCGGCTCGCCCAGGTCAGCCATGAACGACGAGTCCAGGTGCAGATCGCGCCAGCGGTCGCCTTCTAAAGCGGTGAGCTGCAGCCGCAGTCCGGGATCGGGGTCGATCCGCAGCACGATCTGGTTAGGCTCGGCCCGCCTGCGTCCGGACAGGAAAACCAACGACGGGACCCGGTGGGTGAACATTCGCACCTCGGTGACCCGCTCGGGCAGTGCCTTGCCCGCCCGCAAGAAGATGGGCACCCCGGCCCAGCGCCAGTTGTCGATCTCCACCCGCATCGCGACGAAGGTCTCGGTTTCAGAATTCTTGGCTACCCCATCAATGTCGGTGTAGCCGCGATACTGACCCCGCACGCAGCGATCCGGATCCACGGCCGGCATCGCGCGAAAAACGTCGGCCTTTCTGTCGTTGTGGTCGTCTGCGGTCAGCCCGACGGGGGGTTCCATCGTCACCCCGGCGAGCACCTGCAGCAGATGGTTTTGCACGACGTCACGCAAGGCGCCGACCTTGTCATAGAACTTTCCCCGGTCATCGACGCCGAAATTCTCGGCCATGGTGATCTGGATTTCGGAGATGACGTGGCGGTCCCACAGTTCGACCAGCGCCAGATTGCCGAAGCGCAGATACTCCAATTCGACGACCGGTTCCTTGCCCAGGAAGTGGTCCACCCGGAAGATCTGGTCCTCGTCCAGCACCGCGCGCAGTCGGGCGTTGAGTTCATTCGCGGACGTCAGGTCGTGACCGAAGGGCTTTTCCACCGCGACACGGGATCCGTTCAGCAACTCGGCTTTGGCCAGGTTCTCGACGATCGGCGCGAACAGCGAAGGCGGCATCTCCAGATAGAACAGGCAGTGGTGCTTCGAGCCGATCTGCTTTTTCAGCGCGTCGTAGAGCGCGGAATCGGTGACGTCGCCGTGCAGGTAGGACAGTCGGCCGGCAAACCGGTCGAACACCTTGTCGTCGACTTTTTCGCCGGCGCCTTCGATCGCCTTGCGGGCCCGGTTGATCAACTCCTCAACGCTGATGTCCTCGCTGGCGACGCCGACAATCGGACACTGCAGCAACCCCCTGCGCTCCAGGCGATAGAGGGCTTGAAAGGTCATCTTGCGGGCCAAGTCGCCGGTAATGCCGAAGATCACCAGCAGGTCCGAGGCGCTATTGCCGGATTCGGCCAATCGGGTCCTCCACGATCAATCGACTAGTCAGTGCGGCTTCAACACTTGCACAACGCGCCTACCTCGACCCTGCCGCGGCCAGTTCCAACCCTAAACACTGCGGTTCGGCCCGACAACCGGCAGCGCACGAAGTGTGCAACCCGCTACCCCAGCGGGCAAACAACAGCCGACCCGGCACGCCGGAATATCTGAATTCGCGGAACATACACTCGCGGTTGATCTTCCGCTTTCCATCCGGCTATGCACAGCTGGCATGGTGATTCGCCGATCTGGCACTGTCGCTGCGGAGGCCACGATGGATCGGGGAAGATGCGTGGCATGCACGATCACCTGTTGATCGCGGTCTACGCGCTGGCCGGCGTCGCGGCGGTCGAAGCCGCAGCCATGGGCGTTCTTTGGCGGCTGCTGTCCCGGGTCAGGGCCGAAAACGAGGCGCTGCGGCAGCAGCCCGACCTATTGAGTTTTGGGTCAAAAGCGGTCAAGACGGTGTGGCAGACCGCGAACCTGATGCGCAAGGAGGGTTTCGGCGCTGCGGTGCGCAGCTCGATCGAGGACCTTGCCGATTGGGCGGAGGTGGAACGACCGGATCTGGCCCGGGTGACTCCGGACGGCAGAGTGGCGATTCTGTTCTCCGACATCGAGGAGTCGACCGCGCTCAACGAGCGGGTCGGCGACCGAGCCTGGGTCAAGTTGATCGATGAGCACGACAAGCTGGTACGCAAGCTGGTCAAAGAGCACTCAGGGCATGTGGTGAAAAGCCAGGGCGACGGATTCATGATTGCGTTCGCTCGGGCCGAGCAGGCGGTGCGCTGTGGCATCGACCTCCAGCACGCGTTGCACAGAGAAGCGCAACGCAAGCGGCACAACGATATTCGAGTTCGGATCGGGATCCATATGGGCCGATCGGTGCGCCGCGGCGACGACCTGTTCGGCCGTAACGTCGCGATGGCGGCACGAGTCGCCGGCCAAGCCGACGGCGGGGAGATCCTGATCAGCGAGACCGTGCGCGACGCCCTCAGCGACTGCGACGACATCTCTTTCGACGACGGCCGCGAGGCCGAGCTTAAGGGCTTCGCCGGCACCCACCACCTCTACGCGGTCGCCGCGTAGGGCTAGGGCTCGTCGTCCGCCTCGGCCAGGCGCTGCTGCAGCCGGGCCCGGATCTCATCGGACGAGTAAGCCCGGCGCCGGCGCTGATCGCGTGCCACCAGCACTCCCCCGGCGGCGACCCCGACGATCCCGGCCAACCCGAGCAACTTCCAAACGGTGCGCATGCGCACAGGTTATTCGCGACTGCATCCTGCGATGAACGATATCTGCATATGGTGCGGTGGTGGAAACACATACGGTGAATCTGACCCAAGCGCTGGAGGCAACCCGGACCGGCGACATCTGGCTGTTTCGTGGGCGCTCGGGACCCGACCGCGCAATCCAGACCTTGTCGAACAGCCCGGTCAACCACGTCGGCATGACGGTGGCGATCGAGGATCTGCCGCCGTTGATCTGGCATGCCGAACTCGGCGACAAGCTGACCGATGTGTGGACCGGCACCACCCACCGCGGCGTGCAACTCAACGACGCCGGACAGGTGGTCGAGCGCTGGATGCAGCGCTACGGGCAACGATGCTGGTTCCGTCAGCTGACCCCCGACGCGACCCGCAAGCAGGAGAACCGGCTGCTGCGCGTCATCGCCCGGATGGACGGTACCCCGTTTCCGAGTACCACCCGGCTCACCCTGCGCTGGCTACGCGGTCAACTGCCGACCAGATACGACTGGGTGCGGGGAATCCCGTTCTTGGACAAACGGGTTCGCGAGTCAACCCGAAGGCGCAACGAAGAGCAGCGAAAGGGCCGCTTCGAGTCCGCCTATTGCGCGGAGACGGTCGCGGTCACCTATGAAGAGATGGGGTTGATCGAAACTGAGAAGCGGTCCAACTGGTTTGACCCAGGAAGGTTTTGGAGCGGCGACGATCTTCCATTGGTGACGCCCTACCGCCTGGGCGGCGAAATCGCGGTCGTCGCAGAATAAATCAGTCGCCACCGCATAGGTTGTTTTGCGCCGCGGTCGCCATGTCCAGCAAGTTCTGGTACGACGCGTTCGGGTACGTCCAATGCTTGGCGACGTAGTCTGGCGAATGCCCGGCCTGCAACTCCCCGCACATCGCGTGCCCGCTGCCCAGCAGGTATTGCCCTGACGCCGCGCTCACCGCGTATCCATGCCGGTTCAACTCGTCCAGGTAGCCGGCCTCGTCGGCGTGGCCTATCCCGGCGCTGAACAGGGCCGCGACCACGGACCCTGCCGTACAAGAGACAATCCGCACCGCTTTCACCGGCAGGCCCCATTCCGGTTCCACCCGCGTCTGCTCATTCATTTCCTCTCGATCGGGCAGATGCTACGGGCCCGCTGAGATCAAACTCCGAATGGGTGCTACCGCTGACCCTGGAGAAGGTGAGCGTTTCGATGCACCACGAGACCGCTGGCAAATTCGTTGACGACCGTCATTGACGGGTGACAATGAGATTCTGTACGGTGTCAGCGTGCCTTCACGTGCATCGACCGCAGAACCTGCCCCGCAGGTTGTCGGGGTGCGGGAGGCGCAGCGGCTTCAGACTCGGGCTCGTGTCTTTGACGCCGCGGTGGCCGAGTTCGGCCGGTCTGGACTGGCGGGTGCGGACGTCGCTGCGATCGCCGCGTCGGCGGGGGTGGCGCGCGGCACGTTTTATTTCCACTTCCCGACCAAGGAGCACGTGCTGGTCGAGTTGGAGCGGGCCGAGGAGGCCAAAATCGTGGCCACGCTCGACACCCGATCCGCCGCGCCCGACGACCTGCTGTCGCTGCTGCGCCTGCTCGTTCGCCACGTGCTGGCCGCCGAGGAGCGGTTGGGTCCCGTCGTGTTCAGAGACATGCTGGGCCTGCACTTCTCCGCGACCCGGCCCATCGAAGAAGAGGCGGGCGAGCATCCGCTGGCCGGATTCCTCATCGCCGCGATCGCCGAAGCGCAGGCTGCCGGAAGGGTGTCGCCGGATGCCGAGCCGGGTGCGCTCGGGGTGATTTTCCTTACCGGACTGTTCGCGTTGCTGGCCACCGGTGCGACCGCATCCCGCGAGCGCGCCGCGCTATTGGATCGATATGTGCTGACGATTGTTCAGGGAATGGAGGAGCGATGAACGCTCTGGGTATCGAGGGCTACCGGAACTACTTGGCGCGGCGAGACGGTGAGGCGGATTTGCTGCACCGCCGCCTGGCCAGCCGGGAAGAATTCTTCGACGGCTTGGTGGCGGACCCGGTCCGCTCACGTCGTCCCATCGATCGAGATGTGTTCGCGCGCAACCTGCGTCGCCGCCGACCCGAGCCTGGCCTGAACCGAGAAATGCTGTTTCTGCTGGCGACCGCGAAGTTGAACCAGGCGGAACGGTTCGGCGTCGGACTGGGAGAGACTTACGGACGCAATAGTGGTGACGACGCTCCGCCCGAGCGGGTGTATATCGAACTCGAAGAGCATTATCACACCCGCTTACTGGCCTACGTGCTCGACATGTTCGATCTGCCGTTCCAAGTCGTCCCGCCGCCGCTGGTGATGCGCCAGTTCGTGAAGATCAATGTCTTCATCCCGGAGCGCATCGCATTCGCATTCGTGGGGGCGGGCGAGATGGCGGGCTGCATCTTGTTCGACGAATTGCGCCGTGTCGGGGTCGAGTTGTTCGCCGACGAGCCCGATGTGGCCGGGCGCATCGAGCAACTCTATAGCGAAATTCTCACCGACGAGGTGGGCCATGTCGGCTATTGTGCCGCGCGCTGCACTTCACCGGAGCGGGCCGTAATGCGTTGGCTCTACCCGCGTTTCGGTCGGCTGTTCGCTCGTCAAACCGCGGAGATCAGCCTGCTGATCGATCCGAAGATGCTGCACGCCCGCCTCGACGAACCGTTCGATGTCGATCAGCTCACCGCCGGCCTACCGCACGAGGCATTCCTCGCAGCACACCCCTGACGGTTGGTAGGCGCGGGCCGCGGTCCTCCTCACCCTTGGTGGTGACGCTAGAGCCGCCTCGGCCGGCTCAGCAGATTAGTCCAGAGTCGACGCAAGTTGTCAATGCCACCGGCTGTCGAGCTGAACAACGTGGTGTCGCACACCAGCAGCTTGCCGGCGAACGCGTCTGGTCGCGACTGCAGCAGCGCGTCAAAGCTGGTACGGCCGTCTCGGGTGAAGGGGTGTGGCGGGGCGGCCGTGTCAACGTCCTGCCGGGCGAGCACATCCATCCGCTTGGCAGCCGCTCCAACTCGTTCCAGCTGGGGCAAGTGGGGATGAAGGTTGAATGCCTCGACGCCCCGCAACAAGTCGAGGGCGTCGCGTGTGCGATCGATCTCGACGGGCGCTGGCGCGCCGTCGGTCGTGGCGGCGGGGCGCAGACCGAAGCGGTTGTTGTGTCAACGTTACCAGGGCGCGGCTCTGCTCGGAGGCGCGATGAAACCTTCAGGCCACGTGGTGTTTTGGTGGTAGCGCACTTCGTTCACACCTGAGTCGTGAAGGACGGATTGAACGCATCGGCGGACTGGGCCAAAGCGAGCGCTGAACTGATGCCGATCGGCCCGTGCCGATCGAACAGGGTCGCTCCGCCAGTTGCTACACCGGCTGTGCCGTAGTGGCTTTGGGCTGCCAGCCCGAGGTATTCACCGTCCGGTAGTCGGCTCGCAGTGACCGTGTAGTCGGCGTTGATCTAGCGCAATCCGCCAGTGCCCCAATGAGTGAGCGAACTTGTGATATCACCGATGAATGCCAGTCGAGTAAACGGCGTGAGCGGGTGACCCTGCACGATCGGGCGGAAGACCCTCGTCCACGCGAACTTCTGGGCGTGGGATTGCTCCCACTCGGTCATACCTCGAGTCCCCTTCTCGGTGTTGGTGCCGTACCCCCAAATGAAGAACGGCAGGTCGGGGAACTCGTCGGAGTCGGTTGGAAGCGGCGGCATCCGCACCGGGGCGGTCCACACCTCGCCGTCGGGGTGCTCGCCTCGTCGCAGAAACAGTGCGCTCGCCCGCGCGACGGTCTTTCCGTTCTGCACCAGCGCACCGTCGACGAGCTTGATGCGCCGCCCTTCCCGCTGCACCGAGGTTTGAATCTGCACCGGTTCGAGCAGGGCTGGCCGCAACAGGTCGACCGTGAGACGGGCGGGCTGAAGGTCGGGATCGACGCCGGATTGCTCTATGCCCCAACCCAACAGGCCGCCGACGATCTGACCGCCCATAGCGGCGCCCCATGGTCCTCGCGCCATTGCGCTCGGCAGATAGGAGTCGCCGTCGACAGTGAAGAATGCCGCGGACGTGATGGCGGAATCCCCGATCGTCACCGGTATCACGATACGACACCGCATAGTAGGGACCGGTCCGCCGCCGGCGATTGGTGTCCTTGCCGCTGGACTGGTCGGTGAAGACCGTGTCAAGCTCGACGCCGACCAGTGGCGAGTCGTGTTCTGGTCGACGGTGCTGACTCGCTATGTCCAGCACAGCGGACCGACTGCGGACCGACAACGGCTAGACCAGGGGTGACCTGGAGTTCTACCCGTTGAAGCGGAGCTTGACCACGTCGCCGACCCAACGTCAGCGGCCGCCCTAACCAGTTGGATCAACGCATGGTTACATGATTCAACCTGGCTCCGGAAGATGAGGTCAGCTACGCAGGTTCGGTCCAATCGTCTTCACCCCGCCTACGTTAGGAGTCACCCATGGGCGACGGCGATGCCGCAGCGATCCGAGCGGCGCGAGGTGACTGGGTCAGCGAGCACCTCGAGATCTATCTGACCTCCGGTGGCACACGAGGCCACATCGTGGACGTGAGTGCGGTCGGGGGCCGTGCGCTGACCACGCACTGCTTGATCAAGTGTGTGGGTCGCAAGTCGGCGAAGGTCTATGTCAGGCCGTTGATCTACGGCAACATCGGTGGCGAGATCGTGATCGTCGCATCGAAAGGGGGTGCCGACACGCATCCTGGGTGGTACTTGAATGTCTTAGAAAGCAACACGATCGGTGTGCAGATCGCGACCCAAGCGTTCGAGGCCACGTGGCGGGAACCCGAAGGCGAGGAACGGCATCAGGTGTGGGCCCATATGGCTCACCTGTTCCCCCCGTACCTCACCTATCAGCAGTCGACTAGCCGTCAGATCCCGCTGGTGATGTTGACGCCCGTGCGCCCGATCGACGTCTTCTC
>NZ_DATMLH010000203.1:0-4292 GCF_035570115.1 Mycobacterium sp. | reverse complement strand
GATCCCGTCGAACTTGGCCGTGTACGCGCCCTCCGGGCAAAGCTTCTTCTTCAGGTCGAGTATCCGCACACCTGCACGATGCCCAATAGTATTGTCTAACAATATGTTCCACTTTTTCACCCGGTCGGGTTGATCCTCGGGATACAAGCTCCCATCCGGCTGTTCACCACGCCGGCTGTAGGGCAGGTTGGTAACGGTCACCTGCGCCCCGCTGGAGCTGAGGATGTCCACCGCCTGCCGCAACTCACTGCTCAGATAGGCGTCGAAGGCCGGTTCGCCGATGTGGGTCCATCGTCCCTCGTTGACTCGATCGACGGTTTCCCAGCGGCCGACGATCAGCAGAATGGCGTCCGGCTGGTCGACCGCGATCTCTGATCTCCACCTGCCGGGCCACGACTCGCATTCGCTTTTCTGATCCAAGGTTTGGTCGAGATAGTGGTATGGGCCGCCGCGCACCAGGCTGCAGCCGATCACGGTGTGGTCGATGAACTGGAATCCCGGCGTCGACGGCAGGAAGTGCATCAACGTCCAGCCGATCGAGTCGCCGAAGACCGACACGCTGAATGGTCGCCGCGGATCTCGTTGCGCGACAGTACGTGCAGGGATGAGTGCCTTCGGTGGAGACGGCGAAACGACCGCGACTGGTGACACGCCAGGGGGCAAGCTGCCCGCCAGCGGCCCGGCGCCGGGCCTGGGACCGACCGGGACGACGAGGATCGTTATCGCGGCGGCGGTCGCGGCGGTAGCCCCTGCCAGCGGCAACAGTGGCACCCGCACCGGTCGCCACCTCCGGATGGGCCGCTCGATGAGCCACCACGACACGGTGGACACCGCCAGTGTGGCCGCGCACCGGACGCCGAACAACGAGAGCCCGGACCAGCCGGTGCGCTCGCCGTTGAGCACCAGAAAGATCGGCCAGTGCCAGAGATAGACGCCGTAGGAGATGGCGCCCAGCCACGCGAGAGGACCCCAGGCCAGCACCGCAGCGACGGGCCCGCGCTGGTCGAGCGCTACCGGCGCGATGACCAGCACCGCCGCCAGTGCCACCGCAATCAGCAGCCCATCGCGGAACTCGCGAGCGCTGCCGGTGGCGTAGTGGGCGGCCGACGCCAACAGTGCCAAGCCGATCACCGGCAGCACCCGAGCGGTCCATCTGCCCCACCGGGACCGGATCAGCGACCACCCGCGGTTTAGCGACGACCAGTCGCTGACCAGCAGCGCCGACGCCGCGGCGCCCACCAACAGCGCCTGTGCTCGGGTATCGGTGCCGAAGTAGACCCGGTCACGGGCGGCGTTGGACGCGAGCAGGATGGCGGCCGCTGCGGACCCTATGGCGCCGAGCGTGGCCAGCAGGAACACCGTCAAGCGGACCCCGCCCAGGGTGGCCCACCCGTGCCGACTACGTGCCCGTGCGGCCAGCGCCACCGCCACCGCGACAAGCAGGAGCGGCCAGACGATGTAGTACTGCTCCTCGACACCGAGCGACCATGCGTGCTGCAGCGGCGACGGCGGAGCACCCTGGGCGAAGTAGTCGGTCTTGTCGACGACAAACATCCAGTTGGCTACCCAGAAGAAGGCGGCAACGGCGTCATCGCGCAACCCGGCAACGGCTTCGGGTGAGAAGAACTGACGCCCCACGGCCACGGTCAGCACCATCAGCACCAATGCGGGTAGCAGCCGCCGGGCACGTCGAATCCAAAAGTCGCCCAGATCAATACGACCGCTTCGGCCCAGTTCGTCAAGTAGTAGCGAAGTGATCAGGAAACCGCTGAGTACGAAAAATACGTCGACACCGAGGAATCCACCCCCCATGCCGGGAATGCCACCGTGGCCTGCGAGCACCAGCGCGACCGCGACCGCACGCACACCATCCAGCGCGGGAATACCCGGACGGCGCGTTGATTTTCCATCACTGTCGCTACTTCTGGTGGTGGCGGGGCGGCCCAGCTGCGGCGCAGCAATCCATCGGGGTCGCCGATCACAGCGAACCGGCGCGGGGTACACCCCGGCCGGTCCCATGCTCACCTTCGCAGCGCTCCGACCGCTCGCCTGGCCGGTGCCGTAGTTGCCGCCGATACGTCGATGCCCTCCCTGCCGATTAAGCCGTCAGTTTAGGTGCGCCCGGACCGCATCAGCGGACGACACGACGCGGCGAGGCTGAACTATGCCGAGCCGTCGGCGGCTTCCGAATCGGCGCCCAGTGGTATCCGGCGTCAGTTCGAATCCGCCTGATGCCTGTTCGGCTTTAGACGCCGGCGAAATCGATGATTCCGCGAATGTTGCGCCCTTCGCGCAGGTCGGCGAACGCCTCGTTGATCTGATCGAGCTGGTAGTGCCGGGTGACCAGCTCGTCTAGTTTCAATGCGCCTGCCTGATACAACGACAACAACATCGGCACGCTCGTGCGCGGATTCATCCCGCCGTAGAGCGCTCCCCTGAGTTGTTTGGCCGACAGCACCATCTCTTGCAGAACCAACGGAACTGGGGGCTCAGTGAATGGGGTGATGCCGGTGAGCACGCATATCCCGCCTTTGCGAAGCAGGGTCATCGCCAACGGGATCAGGTCCACGTGCACAACGCCGGGAGTGACGACGACGCGGTCGGCCATTACGCCGGCGGTGATCTCTTTGACCAAAGGTATCGCTTCCTCAGCGGAGGCGGCGGTGTGCGTGGCACCGAAGATCTTGGCCGAATCCCGCTTGGACTCAACCGGGTCCACCCCGACGACATAGGTTGCACCGACGGCGCGGGCTCCTTGCAGGGCGTTCATCCCGACGCCGCCGGTCCCGATTACGACGACAGTGTCGCCGGGCTCCGTGCCTGCCGAGACCGTTGCCGAGCCCCAGCCGGTGCTGACGCCGCACGATACCAGCGAGGCGGCATGGAACGGGATCGCATCGTCGATCTTGATGACGGACCTTTCCGATAGCACCGCATATTCGGCGAACGTGCCGAGTTGGCCATAAGCCAACAGGTTTTCGTCGCCGAGATGCCGGCGGCACGTTCCGTCGGTAGGCATCTCCCTCACGAACAGGCTCGCGCCGATGTCGCAGATGTAGCTTTGACCGTTCACGCAAAACCGGCAATTGCCGCACGCGGGAATGAACGAGAGCGCTACGTGGTCCCCCGGCTGCACCGTCGTCACGCCCCGCCCGACTTCTGCGACGACACCAGCACCCTCGTGACCACCGAGCAGCGGGAACCAGTCCGGCGCGGGCTGACCGCTTGCGGCCAGCGCCTCGGGGGTCGGTACCACGTCGCCGGTAACCAGATGGTCATCGGAGTGGCAGATTCCGGCCACGACCATCCGTACCAGGACTTCACCGTTGCGGGGCGGGTCGAGATCAACCTCGCGGATCTCCCAGTCCATGCCGACCCCGCGCAGCACAGCGGCACGACACTTCATTGCAATCTCCTCGATGGTGGTCTCGCCCGGTTCAATTGCCGGCCAGCCACTCGGCGGCTAGTTCCCGAAGCGCGCCGGCCTTGATGTTGGCATTGCCCGTCACCGCGACTTCGTCCTCACAAAAAACAGCACCTGGCGCGGCAACCGCGCCTCGTCCAGTTCGGTGACTCCAACGGTCTGCCCCGTCTCGCCTTTTTCGATCAGAACTGCCGAAAACATCGTTGTCTCATTTCTTCGCGATCGACTGAAGCTAATGCGCCGCCTTTTCGGGCGCGTAGCCCAAGGTGCTCTTGACCTCTAAATACTCGTGGAACCCGAACTCGCTCCACTCTCGACCGTTGCCGCTGTGCTTGTAGCCGCCGAACGCTGCGTTCATGTCGAAGGCGTGATTGATCGTCACCCACCCGGCCCGGATTTTGCGGGCCACCTCTCGCGCCTTGTCGTAGTCGGCCCCCGAGACATAGCCGGCCAAGCCGTAATCGGTGTCGTTGGCGATCTCCACGGCTTGATCGATGTCGTCATAGCCGAGGACGCACAGCACCGGCCCGAAGATCTCCTCGCGCGCAATCGTCATGTCGTTGGTGACGTTGGCGAAGACAGTCGGCTTGACGTAGTAACCCTTGTCCAACTCTGCCGGGCGACCCGGGCCGCCGGCCACGACGGTCGCGCCCTCGTCGATGCCTTTCTGGATCAAGCCCTGGACCTTGTCGAACTGTGTCCTCGACGCCACCGGCCCTATCGCCGTTTTATCGCCGGGGTTGCCCACGTTCACCTGCTCGGCGGTCTCACGCGCGATGGTGATCGCCTCGGCCATACGCGAATTCGGGACCAGCATGCGCGACGGCGCGTTACAACTCTGCCCGGAATTCGGCATCATGTTGACCAC
>NZ_DATMLH010000202.1:0-13263 GCF_035570115.1 Mycobacterium sp. | reverse complement strand
GTTCGCCGGGGTGGGCATCAAGCTGCCGCACTACTCGGGTTCGCAGTACAACCTGGGCCGCAAGATCCCCTCTTCGCAGATGCGCCGTGGCGACGTGATCTTCTACGGCCCCGGCGGCAGTCAGCACGTGACGATCTATCTCGGCCAGGGCCAGATGCTCGAGGCGCCCGACGTCGGGTTGAAGGTCCGGGTCGCACCGGTTCGCACCAGCGGTATGACGCCCTACGTGGTCCGCTACATCGAGTACTGAGCGGTGAAAGGATTTATGCGCCGCTGGTCGAGGAACGCCAACGGGTTGCACCGGGCCGGGCTGGTCTGGTCGATAGTGGTTGCACTCGGTCTGCTGATCGGTCTGGCCGATCCGGCCCGTGCCGAGGACGGCCAGTGGGATCCGACTCTGCCGCCGACCATCAGCGCGGGCGCGCCGGGCGACCCGGTGGCGATCGCCAACCAATCCCTGCAGGCCACTGCCAACGCCACCCAGACCACGCTCGACCTAGGGCGGCAGTTTCTCGGCGGGCTCGGACTCAACCTGGGCGGCAGCGGCAGCACCAGCCCCAACGGGATACCGCGGGTGTACGGGCGACAGGCGGTCGAGTACGTGATTCGCCGCGGATCCTCGCAGATGGGATTGCCGTATTCGTGGGGCGGCGGCACGCCGAATGGCCCGAGCAAGGGCGTGGACTCCGGCGCGAACATCGTCGGCTTCGACTGCTCGGGACTGGTTCGGTACAGCTTCGCCGGGGTAGGCGTGCTTCTGCCGAGGTTCTCGGGTGACCAATACAACGCCGGTCGCCATATCCCGCCGTCTCAGGCCAAGCGTGGTGACCTCATCTTCTACGGCCCGGGCGGCGGCCAGCATGTCACCATCTACCTGGGCAATGGCCAGATGTTGGAGGCGTCGGGCAGCGCCGGCAAGGTTACCGTCAGCCCGGTGCGAAAAGCCGGGATGACGCCGTTCTTGACCCGGATCATCGAGTACTGAACCGGTTGTGGTGTGCTTCAGGGGGACTTTGCGCTCGCCGTTCGGGCAGGATGAGATGGTCCGGTTCCTCAGCAGACCGTTCCACGGTCTGCATCGTCGCCGGACAGGTCACGTCGACGGAATCCGGGTGGCCTGGAATAGTTGAGCGGGGGCACGCACCTGCCCCGCGACGTTCGTCGTGCGAGCAGTCGTGTCTGATCACGTTTTGGAGGTTAAGTCGTGGAGGGTAATCGATGACATCAGCAGGCGGGCCGCCCCCGGGCGCCGGCGATTACTCGGGTCCGGGCGCACACGCGACGGCCCCTGCGCACGCGGCGCCATCCGGTGGCGGCAATGGACTGGCTGCCGAGGTGCACACCCTGGAACGCGCCATCTTCGAAGTCAAGCGGATCATCGTGGGCCAAGACCAGCTCGTGGAGCGAATGCTGGTCGGGCTGCTGTCCAAGGGCCACGTGCTGCTCGAGGGTGTGCCCGGCGTCGCCAAGACGCTGGCGGTGGAGACCTTCGCGAAGGTGGTCGGCGGGACGTTCGCCCGCATCCAGTTCACCCCTGACCTGGTGCCCACCGACATCATCGGTACTCGCATCTACCGGCAAGGCAAGGAAGAGTTCGACACCGAACTCGGCCCGGTGGTGGTCAACTTCCTGCTCGCCGACGAGATCAACCGTGCTCCGGCCAAGGTGCAGTCGGCACTGCTGGAGGTCATGCAGGAACGCCAGGTGTCGATCGGTGGCAAGAGGTTCCCGCTGCCTAACCCGTTCCTGGTGATGGCGACGCAGAACCCGATCGAGCACGAGGGCGTCTATCCGCTGCCCGAGGCGCAGCGGGACCGCTTCCTTTTCAAGATCAACGTCGGGTATCCCTCGCCGGAAGAGGAGCGGGAGATCATCTACCGGATGGGCGTGACGCCGCCGCAGGCCAAGCAGATCCTGAACACGGGCGACCTGCTGCGGTTGCAGGGGATTGCCGCGAACAACTTCGTTCACCACGCGCTGGTTGACTACGTGGTGCGCGTCGTCATGGCCACCCGCTATCCCGAGCAGCTCGGCATGAACGACGTCAAGAGCTGGATCTCGTTCGGTGCTTCGCCACGGGCCTCGCTCGGCATCATCGCCGGCGCGCGGTCGCTGGCGTTGGTGCGCGGTCGCGACTACGTGATCCCGCAAGACATCGTTGAGGTCATTCCCGACGTGCTGCGGCATCGGTTGGTGCTCACCTATGATGCGCTCGCCGACGAAATCTCAGCGGAAATCGTCATCAACCGGATTCTGCAGACCGTCGGTATGCCGCAGGTGAATGCTGTTCCGCAACAAGGCCATTCGGTACCGCCAGCGATGCAGGCCGCGGGCGCGGCTAGCGGTCGGTGACCGATCCCAAAGAGCCGGCGGTGGTCCACCCGCCGTCGATGCAGCGCGGGCAGATCGACGACCCGAAGCTGTCGGCGGCGCTGCGCACCCTCGAACTCACGGTTAAACGCAAGCTCGACGGTGTCCTGCACGGCGACCACCTCGGCCTGATCCCGGGTCCGGGTTCCGAGCCGGGGGAGTCGCGCGAGTATCAGCCGGGTGACGACGTCCGGCGAATGGACTGGGCGGTCACCGCGCGCACCAACCACCCGCATGTCCGGCAGATGATCGCCGATCGCGAGCTGGAGACCTGGCTGGTGGTCGATATGTCGGCCAGCCTGGACTTCGGCACAGCCGTGTGCGAGAAACGCGACCTGGCGGTGGCCGCCGCGGCCGCTATCACGTTCCTCAATAGCGGTGGCGGAAACCGGCTCGGCGCGCTGATTGCCAACGGAGAGAAGACTACTCGGGTGCCGGCGCGCTCCGGACGCCAGCATGAGCAGACCCTGCTGCGCACCATCGCCACGATGCCGAAAGCACCGGTGGGGGTGCGGGGGGATTTGGCGGTGGCCATCGACGCGCTGCGCAGGCCGGAACGCCGGCGCGGGATGGCCGTCATCATCAGCGATTTCCTCGGCCCGATCAACTGGATGCGTCCGTTGCGGGCCATCGCGGCTCGCCACGAGGTGCTCGGCATCGAGGTGCTCGATCCACGCGATGTCGAATTGCCCGACATCGGCGACGTCATCTTGCAAGACGCCGAATCCGGTGTCACCCGCGAGTTCACCATCGACGAGCAGCTGCGCGATGACTTCGCCAAGGCGGTCGTGGCCCATCGTGCCGACGTGGCCCGCACCATGCGCAGCTGCGGAGCGCCGCTGTTGTCGCTGCGCACCGACCGGGACTGGATCGCCGACATCGTCCGTTTTGTCGAATCCCGCCGCCGCGGGTCACTGGCGGGGCGCCAGTGACGCGCGTCTTTCCCGGCAAGGGCGTACACCTCAAGACGGGTTCGCTATGACATTGCCGTTGCTCGGGCCGATGACGCTGTCCGGTTTCGCCCACGCCTGGTTTTTCCTGTTCCTGCTGGTCGTTCTCGGACTGGTGGCGCTCTACATCATCGTGCAGGTGGCCCGCCATCGGCGGATGCTGCGCTTCGCCAACATGGAACTGCTGGAAAGTGTTGCCCCCAAGCAGCCCACCCGGTGGCGTCACCTGTCGGCGATCCTGCTGGTATCCGCGATGGTGCTGCTGACGATCGCGATGGCCGGACCGACCCACGATGTGCGAATCCCACGCAACCGCGCGGTCGTCATGCTGGTCATCGACGTCTCGCAATCGATGCGGGCCACCGACGTCGAACCCAACCGGATGGCCGCGGCCGAAGCAGCCGCCAAGGAATTCGCCGGCGAGCTGACCCCCGGTATCAACCTCGGGCTCATCGCCTATGCCGGGACCGCGACGGTGCTGGTGCAACCGACGACCAACCGGGACGCGACCAAAGTCGCGTTGGACAAGTTGCAGTTCGCCGACCGCACCGCCACCGGGGAGGGCATCTTCACCGCGCTGCAGGCCATTGCCACCGTGGGCGCGGTGATTGGCGGCGGCGACACGCCGCCACCGGCGCGGATCGTGTTGTTCTCCGACGGCAAGGAAACGATGCCGACCAACCCGGACAACCCCAAGGGAGCCTTCACCGCGGCGCGCACCGCCAAGGACCAGGGCGTGCCGATCTCGACGATCTCGTTCGGCACCCCATACGGTTTCGTCGAGATCAATGGGCAGCGTCAGCCGGTCCCCGTCGACGACAGCACGATGAAGAAAGTCGCCGAGCTGTCCGGCGGAAACCATTACGGCGCCTCTAACTTGCAGGAGCTCAAGGAGGTCTACGCGTCGCTGCAGCAGCAGATCGGCTACGAGACGATCCGCGGTGACGCCAGCGTCGGTTGGCTGCGGCTGGGCTCGCTGGTACTGGCGCTGGCCGGGCTGGCGGCCCTCCTGATCAACCGGCGGCTGCCGACCTGACGTTCGGCCGGGCCCGGGCCAACATGCGAGGGGCAGATTGCAGTCCTGCTGCACCGAGGCGATAAGTTGGCCAGGTGACTGAGGTAGCCACCGAGCCCGCCGCCGACAGCGGTAAACCCGCATTCGTGTCCCGTTCGGTGCTGGTGACGGGCGGAAACCGGGGGATCGGTCTGGCGATCGCGCAGCGGCTGGCCGCCGACGGCCACAAGGTGGCCGTCACACACCGCGGATCCGGGGCGCCCCACGGGCTGTTCGGCGTCGAGTGTGACGTCACCGACAACGCCGCCGTCGATCGCGCCTTCAAAGAGGTCGAGGAGCACCAGGGTCCGGTCGAGGTACTGGTGTCCAACGCCGGCCTGGCCGCGGACGCGTTCCTCATGCGAATGACCGAGGAGAAGTTCGAGAAGGTCATCGACGCCAACCTCACCGGGGCGTTTCGGGTGGCTCAGCGGGCATCGCGCAGCATGACCAAGAAGCGGTTCGGCCGGATGATCTTCATCGGTTCGGTCTCCGGCTCCTGGGGTATCGGCAACCAGGCCAACTACGCAGCCTCCAAGGCCGGTGTGATCGGCATGGCCCGCTCGATCGCCCGGGAGCTGACAAAGGCCGGGGTGACCGCCAATGTGGTGGCCCCGGGCTACATAGACACCGATATGACCCGCGCGCTGGATGAGCGGATTCAAAAGGGGGCACTGGAATTCATCCCGGCGAAGCGGGTCGGCACCGCCACCGAGGTCGCCGGGGTGGTCAGCTTCCTCGCGTCGGAGGATGCCAGTTACATCTCGGGTGCGGTGATCCCGGTCGACGGCGGCATGGGCATGGGTCACTGACGGACTGACCTGACCCTCACCCCAGGAAATAAGGACGGATATGGCGGGACTGCTCGAAGGCAAACGGATTCTGGTCAGCGGAATCATCACCGACGCATCGATTGCGTTTCATATCGCACGGGTGGCCCAGGAAGAGGGCGCTCAACTGGTGCTGACCGGGTTCGACCGGCTGCGGCTGATCCAGCGCATCGCCGACCGGCTACCGGAGAAGGCCCCGCTGATCGAACTCGATGTGCAAGACGAAAAGCACCTGGCCACGTTGGGCGAACGGGTGAAAGAAGTGATCGGCCAGGACAACAATCTCGACGGTGTGGTGCACTCGATCGGCTTCATGCCGCAGAGCGGGATGGGCATCAACCCGTTCTTCGACGCCCCTTACGAGGATGTCTCCAAGGGGATCCACATTTCCGCGTACTCCTATGCCTCGCTGGCCAAAGCGCTGTTGCCGATCATGAACCCCGGCGGCTCTATCGTCGGCATGGACTTCGACCCGAGCCGGGCGATGCCGGCCTACAACTGGATGACGGTCGCCAAGAGTGCGCTGGAGTCGGTCAACCGATTCGTGGCGCGTGAGGCAGGAACGTATGGCGTGCGGTCAAATCTTGTTGCTGCAGGCCCGATTCGGACATTGGCCATGAGCGCGATCGTCGGCGGCGCGCTCGGTGACGAGGCTGGTGCCCAGATACAGCTGCTCGAAGAGGGCTGGGACCAGCGCGCGCCCATCGGCTGGAACATGAAGGACGCCACGCCGGTCGCAAAGACGGTATGTGCGCTGCTCTCCGAGTGGCTGCCGGCGACCACCGGCACGATCGTCTACGCCGACGGCGGCGCCAGCACGCAGTTGCTTTAAACGCAGATTGCTCCGGGCGCTAATGGATTTCGACGCGGTTCTGCTGCTGTCGTTCGGTGGGCCGGAAGGGCCCGAGCAGGTTCGGCCGTTCCTGGAGAACGTCACGCGTGGTCGCGATGTGCCGCCCGAACGCCTCGACCATGTCGCCGAGCACTACCTGCACTTCGGTGGGGTGTCGCCGATCAACCAGATCAACCGGGCGTTGATCGCCCAAATGCGCGCAGAACTCGTCCAGCGCGGTTTGGACCTGCCGGTCTATTTCGGCAATCGCAACTGGGAGCCCTACGTCGAAGACACCGTCGTGACCATGCGCGACAACGGTATTCGGCGCGCGGCGGTGTTCACCACGTCGGCATGGAGCGGTTATTCCAGCTGCACGCAGTATGTCGAGGACATTGCCCGGGCTCGCCGGGCGGCCGGGCCCGACGCGCCCGAATTGGTGAAACTGCGCCCCTACTTTGACCACCCGGGTTTCGTGCAGATCTTTGCCGACACCATCGGTGCGGCCGCCGGCGCCTTACCCGCTGAGCTGTTCACCGAAGCGCGGGTGGTGTTCACCGCGCATTCGATCCCGGTGGTCGCCGACCAGCGTTGCGGCCCGCAACTGTACAGCCGCCAGGTCGCTTATGCCGCAAGGCTGGTCGCAGCGGCCGCCGGATACCGCGATTTCGACCTGGTCTGGCAGTCGCGATCGGGTCCACCCCAAGTGCCATGGCTGGAGCCCGATGTCGCCGAACACCTTTCGGCATTGGCTGCGGCGGGGACCAAGGCTGTCATCATCTGCCCGATAGGGTTTGTCGCCGATCACATCGAGGTGGTGTGGGATCTCGACCAGGAGTTGCGATCCCAGGCCAAGGCGGCGGGCATGGCGTTCGTGCGGGCCTCTACACCTAATGCCGACCCGCGATTCGCCCATATGGCCGTGGACCTGATCGACGAATTGCGTTATGGCCGTGCGCCTGCCCGGGTGACCGGACCCGATCCGGTGCCCGGCTGCGCGGCCAGCGTCAACGGCGAGCCATGCCGTCCGCCGCACTGCGTCGCCAACGACCGTCCGGCCTGATCGGAGGCTAGGCCTGCCAGGCGGCATGCAGAATCGCGCTGAGCGCGGCCATTCTCGCCGACCGCACCACGGCGGCGAGTGGACGCAGCGCATCGGTGGCGATCTGGGCCTCCGACAACGACTGCGTTCCGATGCGGGTCAGCCCCGCACTGACGGTGATGATCGCATCGACATGTGCGGCGTTCTCCAGCACCCGCAAGGCGCGCGACGGCGCGGGCTCGGGAACTTGGTGTTGCCGCGCGGATTCCAGCAGCTGCTCGACGAGCCCGCGCGGATCGTCGACGTCGACGCCGCTGGTACCCAGCCCGATTGTGGTCAGCGCGTCGGCGGCGGATCGCACCGCCAGCCGGAGCGCGTATTCGGCCTCACCCAACTCCATGCGGTCGATGACCGGGGCATCCGGCAGGGAGTACACCGTCCAGGACATCGCGCATAGTTCGGGTACGGCGAGTTCGTCGTCAGATTCGTCATATCCGAATTCGGGCACCAGGCCCACGGCCACACCGGGATCGTCGGGATTGCCGACAATCAGTGCTTCTCCTACGGTCAAAGCATCCCGCTCGAACTGTGTGCCTGCCGCTAACCCGCGGACGTCGCCCGGAACTGGCAGCACCACCGTGATCGAGGATGCGCCCGTCGACGGCCGGCCGGCAGCTGTCCGCAGCGTCTTCAGCAGTGACACCACACCTGCGTCGTGCACGTCCGGCCATGGTAGTCCGGTGTGACCCGCCGCGACAGCATCGTATGCGGTGACCGATTGTATTGGTGCCCAACAGGATAACGCATCGAGGACGTCGTCGGGCGCGGCCTTGCCGGCAAGCCAGGCGTTGGCCCAGGCCGAGAGCGTTGCGCTGGGGCACCACATGGTTTCGCAGTCTAGTTGTTCGCCGTGGCAAAGGCCGCTCACAGGATATCCTGGCGGCATGCCTGCGGCCGTGATCTGGCTGATCGTCGCACTGGCGCTGGCCGGCGCGGAGGCGCTGACCGGCGATATGTTCTTGCTCATGCTCAGCGGCGGTGCGCTGGCGGCAGCCGGTTCCAGTTGGCTGCTGGACCTGCCGGTCTGGACCGACGGGGCGGTCTTCCTGGTGATTTCGGTCCTTCTTCTGCTGCTGGTCCGGCCTGCGCTGCGGCGGCGGCTGACCCCCGCCAAGGACCTGCCGACCGGCGTCAAGGCGCTGGAGGGTAAAAACGCGCTGGTCCTGGACCGCGTTGCCCGCGACGAAGGTCAGGTGAAATTAGGCGGCCAGGTGTGGACAGCGCGGCCGTTGAATGAGGGCGATGTCTTCGAACCCGGCGAGCTGGTGACCGTCATGCATATCGACGGGGCCACCGCAGTGGTCTGGAGGAACCCGTAATACCTCTGGAGCAATAGGAGAAATTCAGATGCAAGGTGCAGTTGCCGGTTTGTTTTTGCTGGCTGTCCTAGTGATCTTCGCCGCCATCGTGGTGGCCAAGTCGGTGGCGCTGATTCCGCAGGCTGAAGCGGCGGTGATCGAACGGCTGGGCAGATACAGCCGCACGATTAGTGGCCAGCTAACCCTGTTGGTTCCGTTCATCGACCGTGTCCGCGCCCGGGTGGACCTGCGTGAGCGGGTTGTGTCGTTCCCGCCGCAGCCGGTGATCACCGAGGACAACCTCACGCTCAACATCGATACCGTGGTGTACTTCCAGGTCACCAATCCACAGGCCGCGGTCTATGAGATCAGCAACTACATCGTTGGCGTCGAGCAACTCACCACCACCACGCTGCGCAACGTCGTCGGCGGTATGACGCTGGAGCAGACCCTGACATCCCGCGACAAGATCAACGGCCAGTTGCGCGGCGTGCTCGACGAGGCGACCGGCAGGTGGGGGCTGCGGGTGGCACGGGTGGAATTGCGCAGCATTGACCCACCGCCGTCGATCCAGGCGTCGATGGAAAAGCAGATGAAGGCCGACCGGGAGAAGCGGGCGATCATTTTGACCGCTGAGGGGAGCCGGCAGGCCGCGATTACAGAGGCCGAAGGTGCCAAGCAAGCCCAGATCCTGGCCGCCGAAGGTGCCAAGCAGGCCGCGATCCTGGCCGCCGAGGCCGACCGGCAATCCCGGATGTTGCGGGCGCAGGGTGAGCGAGCCGCGGCCTACCTCCAAGCTCAGGGCCAGGCCAAGGCGATCGAGAAGACGTTCGCCGCAATCAAGGCCGGTCGGCCCACCCCGGAGATGCTGGCGTATCAATACCTTCAGGTGTTGCCGCAGATGGCGCGGGGCGATGCCAACAAAGTGTGGGTAGTGCCCAGCGACTTCGGAACGGCGTTACAAGGTTTCACCAAGCTGCTCGGCGCTCCGGGTGACGACGGGGTGTTCCGATTTGTGCCATCACCGGTCGACGAGCAAGCGGCGAAGCACGCGAAGGACGACGATGACGACATGGCCGACTGGTTCTCCACCGAGACCGACCCGGCACTCCTGCAGGCGGTGGCCAAAGCCGAGGCCGACGCGCATAAGCCGGTGGAAGGCACCTTCGCGCCGCCGCCCCAACTGAATCAGTGACATGAGCGCTCTGACTTCGCCGAAAACGTATGCGGCGCTTGCGGCGTTCCAGGCCGCCGACGCGGTCGCGTGCGCAATCCCGGTGCCTCCAATCGCAAAAGCCTTAGACGCGCTGGACATCCCACAAAATATTCGGTGGCTCCTTCCGGCATCCAAAGCCGCCTCGGTGGTCGGTCTGCTCGCGGCCAGCAGGATCCCGGCGTTGGCGCGGCTGACCACGGCGATGCTGACGCTGTACTTTGCGCTAGCGGTCGGCGCACACCTGCGCGCACGCGACCGAATCGTGAATGCCGTTCCAGCGGCGTCGTTTTTGGTCACCTATGCGCTGCTGACGGCCAAGGGGCCGGCTCGGCCTTAGCCGCAGGCCTGCGGACGCGGTGAGGCCGACGTGTCGCGCGGCGAGAGAAAGCTCGGACCGGTCAGCCCGGCGGTGCGGCTGGGTGGCACTGCGGCGGGTATACCGGCACCCCACCGCCGCCCTTAGGACCTCCCGGCCCCTGGCGCCCGCCTTGCCAGCATTTTTTGGCTGGAGTGCCCGCCGGCGGAGCCGGATTCGGATTCGGTTGGCAGGTCGGGCATGGCGGGGCCGGGTCCAACGGGGCAGCGTTGACTTGTCCTGTCCCGCCCGCCAGCGTCGCTATGCCAACACCGACCGCGATCCGTGCCGCAGCGGCTAAGCGTTTACCGTCCATTCCTGTTTTCCTCCCAGACTCTCACCACGGTGACTAACGGCTCCCGGGCGGCTGGGCTCGGACGCATGGTCGCAACGGCAAACAGCGACGCCGTTGTCTCGACGCTGCGAATTGCTACGCCTCTTGAGTGTAGGCCGAAATCACTGGTCGCGCTGGATATGCGCGGCGGAGCGAAAGGTCGGTTACCCGCGAAGCGCCGGCTCGCCCGCGGCGTCGATTTCCGCCGCCGGTGCAGTTTTATGCCGCCGGTGGTGCCGTATTTCGTAGGCCAACAACGCCAGCCCGACGATGCCGGTGCACAGCGACACCAGAAACAGCAGCGGGCTGACGTGACCGGTGAGCGCATCGCCCAAGATCACCACAGCCACTGTCCCGGGAAGGACACCGGCCAACGTTGCCAACGTGTAGGGCAGCACACGGATCGCTGAGGCGCCGACGGCATAGTTCAGTACCGAAAACGGCACTGCGGGGATCAGTCGCAGCGACATGACGGCAATCCAGCCGCGGTCGCGCAACCGGCTGTCGAGCGTCTCGACGGCCTGGTGGCGAACCAGGCGGCTGAGCTGCCAGCCGGCCGCCCGAACCAACACCAGCGCAATCAGCGCGCTGGCCGTGCTGGCCACCACCGCCAGCGTCACTCCGAGCAGCGGCCCGAATAGCAGACCGGCCGCCAACGTGAACGCAGTGCGGGGGAAGGGGAATACCGTCACCACGATGTGGGCGGCCAGAAAAGCCAGCGGAAACCACGGGCCCAACGACGTCGCCCAGTCCCGCATCTGCACCGCGGTGGGCAGCGGAACCAGCAGCGCCACGGCGATCATGATGGCGATCACCGCACCCGTGACGACCATCCGCCGCCTGGACACCTGACGCGTCGTCGCGACGACTGCGGCGGCCAGGCCGCGCAGCGCGTCGGTAATTCTGCTGGTGGCGTCCGCCGTCACGGGATTCAAGAGTACGGCCCACCGGTGAATAACGCGTGGCAGCTACGTCAGCGGACCAGCAACGACAGCAACTTCCTACCCAATGGCATTGCAGCCGACCTGTTTTCGCTCACAACAGTCACCTGTTGACCTGCCCGGCGGCGCAGTTCGCGCTGTAGCTTGTCGTGCAGGGTGGAGCCCGCGGCCAGGCACCCGTGGCACGCGCCCGACATCCGAACGGTCACGGTCTCGCCGACCACCGAAATCAATTCGATCGACCCGCCGTGGGATTCGGCGAGTGCGCCGATGGGACCGGCGAGTAGCTCCGCGGCGACTGCTGCCAGCTGCGAGGTGTTATCTGAGGCGTCAACTCGCCATCCGGCCGGATTCAGCAGGGCGTCGCTGAGTGCCTGGCGGACGTCATCGCCCAGCTCTCGCCAGCCATTGCCGGCGCTGAGGGTGATCAACACTTCGCCTTTCTTCGAGTCGGTGCGGACCACCATCTCGTCGATCACCCCGCTATCCAGCAAGGCGCCGAGACGGCCAGGGGCGTGGCGGACGGTGCCGGCAGGCGGCACGCCTTCGGCAGCGATCACCCAGCGCACCTGTTGCGGGTCCGCGGTGGCGGTGGCGTGCAGGGGAATCATGCGCCCAGGCCTACCGCAATCGACCGGGCGACAAACGCCATCACCCACGCGAGGACAAACATGTAGGAGAACGCGAACGCCGGCCATCGCCACGAGTTGGTCTCGCGGCGCATCACCGCGATGGTCGACATGCACTGCAGGGCGAACATGAAATAGATCATCAGCGCGATGACGGTCGGTGCGGTGAATACCCGTTGGCCGTGATTGTCGGTCATGGTGGCCAAGGCTTGACGCGGATTGCCAGGGTCTGTCGCCGCCGACACCTCGCCCAGGGTGGAGACGAACACTTCGCGCGCCGAGAGCGAACCGAGCAGGGCGATATCGGTGCGCCAGTCGAAGCCCAGCGGTGTGAACACCGGCGCGATAGCCCTGCCGACGTCGGCCGCGTAACTGTGGTTCATGACATAGGCGGTCGAGTGGGTCGGGGACAGCCCCCGGGTTTCCGCCTCGCGAAGCGGCAGATTGAGCAGCGCCCACAGGATCAGAGACGTGGCCAGGATGATGGTTCCCGCCTTACGCAAGAACACCTTGGCCGCGCTCCACATCGCGGCCAGCATCGCCTGTGGGGATGGGAGTCGGTAGGGCGGAAGCTCCATGGTGAACGGCAGCACATCACCGCGCAGTATCGTGGACTTGACCAGCAACGCAGCGATCAGCGCGGAAATCCCGCCGCCCAGGTAGAGCAGGAACATCGTGACGCCCTGTGCGTCGAGCCCGCACCATCGCGTTTGCGGCGCCACCAGCAGACCGACCAGCAACGTGTACACCGGCAGCCGGGCCGAGCAGGTCATCAGCGGTGCGGTGACGATGGTCGCGATCCGGTCGCGCGACGACGGCAACGTCCGGGTGGCCATGATGCCCGGGATCGCGCAGGCGAACGACGAGAGCATCGCGACGAAGGCGCGGCCCTCCAGCCCGGTCTTGGCCATCACCCGGTCCATTAAGAACGCCGCCCGCGACATGTAGCCGATGTTCTCCAGAAACGCGAGCAGCAGGAACAGCAACACGATCTGCGGGATGAACTGCAGCACGGTGCCGACTCCGCCGATAATCCCCTGGCCGAGCAGACCTCGGATGATCGGATTACCGATGTGCTCGGCAACCTGGCTGCCCAGCCAGGTGAGCGCCCGGGCGATCCCGTCCCGCAGTGGCGCGGCGGCGGTGAACAGGACCTGAAAGAACCAGAACATCACGGCGAAAAAGATGACGGTGCCCCACAGCGGGTGCAACAGCACCCGGTCGATCCGGCGGGTACGCCGATCTGGTTGCGGTGCAACGTAATCAGCCGCGTCGAGCACCGACTGCCCCCAGGCGTCGATGGCTTGCTCGCCGGACGGGGGAAGGATCGGCGGGCGTTGCCACTGGTCGAA
>NZ_DATMLH010000201.1:0-5704 GCF_035570115.1 Mycobacterium sp. | reverse complement strand
TGGCGATCACGACCGCGTATCCGTCGTCGTCGAGATCGAAGGCCTCGGGAGCGGCGAAATGGCAGCGGGCGTGCCCCACGCACTTTGCGTTGTCCACGGCGACCTTCACGTCGAACCCCTTTTCGTCTCAGACCCTCATCGCTCATAGTAATGATAGTTATATATGAGGGCAAGGGTCAGTTGGGTGTCGGTCGGCGTGCACTCCGCAGAACTCGAATGCCCGGGATCGCCCCGGGGGGAGTCTGCTGGCGCGCTGCCCGGGCATTGGGGATCGATGACGAGCCGTGTCACGCGAACCGCGAGTTCTTCTACAGACCAGGTATTCCGGCTCGAGACGTTAAACGAGCGGGCGCCGTCGAATGTCGAGGTCTCAGTCGAGCAATTCGATCAGGCTCAGTTCGTCGTCACTGTCGAGAAGCCGTTTGCCGACCTCGGCCATGTGCTTGGACCAGAACTGCTCTGCCCGCTCGCCGTCGTGCCGCTCGATGAGACCCACGAGACGTCGGTGCGCTCGGTAGGCGCGGCCACGCTGTTCCTCCTGATCGTCCCACCCCATCAGCATCTTCGAGGCATGCCGGGCCGAGATCTTCTCCAGCGTCTCCACGAGCAGGGACATGGTGACGTTGCCGGAGATGCGCACGATCTCACTGTGAAAGCGCCAGGCGATCGCGCCGAAGTCTGTTCCGGATGACACCGCCCCCTGCTCCTGGGAGAGAATGGACTTCAGCCTCGTCACGTCGGCGGCCGTGGCAGCCTCGGCAGCCATCCGCGCGGCGACGGGTTCGAAGATCATCCGGAATCGATAGATGTCTGCCAGGGTGCCCTTGCGCAGCTGCAGGTGCATCGTGAAGGCGTTGACCACCTGTTGGGTGTCGGGCTTGGCCGCGATCGGTCCCCGATGTGACCCTCGTCTGATCGCGACCAGGCCTTGGGACTCCAGCAGGCGCAGCGCTTCGCGCAGGGACGGGCGCGAGACGTTGTACTCCAGAACCAGTTCGGACTCCGGGGTCAACGACTCGCCCTCGGGGATCTCACCGCGCAGGATCTTTTGCCGAAGCTCGGCGGCGACGATCTCCGAGATCTTGGGCACCCGGCGGTTGGAAGCGGGTGTGGTCAATCCGTAGTCTTGAAGCGTCATCGCGGAGCCCTTGTCTCTTATTCGCTCCGGTGCTGCTGGGTGGTGGAGCGACCCTCGTAGTTGAACAAGTTTACCAAGACGTCGTAGTTCGCGATGACGTCCTTCTTGGCGGCCGGTCTCGTCGTGGACGCATGCAACCTGCAGAATTACTTCGCCAGCAGCATACCGCTGACCACCGACGATTGCCGGTTGGCCATGTCATATATAACCTAGTTAGCATTGAATGCCCGGGCAGTGACGTGGAGGAGCGATGATGATCTCGCAGTGGACCTACGGACTTTTCATCGACGGGGCCTGGGAGGGCGGGTCGGGCGGTGAGGTGGTCACGGCGGTCAACCCGTCCACGGAATGTGCTGTCGGCTCGGTTCCGCAAGCGAGCACCGCGGAGGTGAATCGTGCCGTCGAGGCGGCGCGGCGCGCGTTTGATCACGGACCGTGGCCGCGGATGAGCGTCGGTGAGCGCGCCGGGCATCTGAGCAGGTTCGCCGAGGAGCTGGAGCGTCGCTACGAGGACCTGGTGGCCATCTGCATGGCCGAAACTGGAAGCACCCGTATGCTCGCCGACTTCCTCCAGGTAGGGACGCCTGTGGAGCACTTCCGCGATCTCGTCGCGCGGGTGTTGCCGCGGTTTGACTTCGACGAGCCGATGCTTCCCTATGACAAGCCGGGTATGGGTGTGGGACAGGGCATCGTCACCAAGGAACCGATCGGCGTCGCCGCCCTCATCACACCGTTCAACTTTCCGCTGTTCCTGAACATGTGCAAACTGGGCCCGGCGCTGGCGGCGGGTTGCACCGCGGTGCTCAAGCCCTCACCGAACACCCCGTTGGAGGCGTTCGTGCTTGGCGAGATCGCCCAGGCGGCCGGCCTGCCGCCGGGTGTGCTCAACATCGTCACCGGCGATGCGGAGGCCAGCGAGTACCTCACCCGACATCCCATGGTCGACATCGTCAGCTTCACCGGGTCCGATGCGGTGGGACGTCGGGTGTACACCCAGGCAGCGGAGAGTCTGAAGAAGGTGGTGCTCGAACTGGGCGGCAAGTCGGCGAACGTGATCATGGCCGACGCTGATCTGGACGCGGTCGCCGAGCAGGTGGTGCGAAACATGACTGCCCACGCCGGGCAGGGATGCTCACTGCTCACCCGCACGATCGTCCACCGTTCGGTGCACGATGCCTTAGTGGCGCGGGTGGTTGATCAGTTGGGGTCGGTGACGGTGGGCGACCACAGCGACCCCGCGGTGACGATGGGTCCGCTGATCAGCGCGGTCCAGCGGGCGCGGGTGGAGGCACTGATCGCACGAGGTCGCCAGGAGGACGCCACCGTGGCCTTCGGTGGGGGCCGGCCCGACGGGCTCGACGTCGGCTACTTCGTGGAGCCGACCCTGTTCATCGGTGTGGACAATGCCATGACCATCGCCCGGCAGGAGATCTTCGGGCCGGTGGGCGTGGTCATCCCGTTCGAGACCGAGGACGAGGCCATCGGGATCGCCAACGACAGCGACTACGGACTTGGCGGTGGCGTCTGGTCGGCGGATACCAGCAAGGCCATCGCCATCGCGCGGCGGCTGCAGACCGGGTACGTGGACGTCAACGGGGGAGGGCCGTACCTGTCCCCGCACGGCCCCTTCGGGGGTCGCAAGCACAGTGGCATCGGTCGGGAGTGGGGTGACCAGGGACTCTCGGAGTACCTGGAGCACAAGACCATTCACTGGATGGTGCGCTAGGTGGCACCGCGATGCGCGGCGCTCGCCGCGCACCGCCGGTCCAGCCTCACCTCTTGCTGATCGCGATCCCGGCGGCTTCGCGGTCCCAGGTCCGTTCGGTCCGTCCCTGCTCTCGCAGCGCGTACTTGAGCACCCGGCCGACCGGGTTCTTCGGAAGCTCGTCGCGGAACTCGACGTAACGCGGTACGGCGAAGTACGGCAGCTTCTCCACCGACCACTGGCAGAGTTCTTCCTCGGTCAGCGTCGAGCCGACGACGCGCACCGCGGTGACCTTCACGTCGTCCTCGGCCAGCTCCGAATACACCGCGTGGACGGCGACCTCGACGATGTCGGGGTGCGCCAGGAAGGCGGTCTCCATCTCGAAGGACGAGATGTTCTCCCCGCGACGGCGCAGATAGTCCTTCTTGCGGTCGACGAAGTAGAAGAACCCCTCGGCGTCGAAGCGGCCGATATCGCCGGTGTGGAACCACAGATTGCGGAGCAGTGCTGCCGTGGCCTCCGGCCGATTCCAGTAGCCCTCGAACATCACGTGGGGACGTTTGGGTCGCACCACGATCTCACCGGGCGTCCCGACGGGGACCTCGTTGTCGTCATCGTCGAAGATGCGGACGTCATAGTCATCGTTTTCGCGACCCGAGGATCCCGCGGGGGCGGGCCGATCCAGCCGGTGATGGGTCGTCAGACAGCATTCGGTGAGGCCGTAGGCGTTGCTGCCGGCCAGTTCGACCCCGAACCGCTCGCGCCAAATGGTGGTGTAGTCGCGCGGAAACGGGCTGCTCTGCACGACGCGGAGTTGCCCGAAGCACCGGGACGTCGCCGCGCTGTCCTCGGCCTGCGCGAGTAGCGACGCCATCGGTCCCAGCAGCGTGGCCACCCGAGCCTTCGTGCGCTCGATCTCGGGCCAGAACCCCGACACGGAGAACCGGTGGGCGATGCTCGCCGTGGATCCCAGCATCGCGGTGGCGACCACGGTGCAGGCCCAGGCATTGAAGTGGAACAACGGCAGTGACGTCCACGCGACCTCGTCGGGTCGTCGCGTCGTGACCTCGAGATACTGGCGCGCCATGTTCAGCGTGTAGGAATGGGTGATCATGCATCCCTTGGAGGGGCCCGTGGTCCCGGCGGTGTAGATCAGGGTGGACAGGTCGGCGGGACGGACGTCGGACTCGGGCATCACCGTGGCCCGCGACGCCAACGCCTCCTCGAGCGAACGCACCGTGAGTCCGGGTCTTCTGGTCAGTGACGCCACGGTGGCGGTGGGCGCCTCCCGGTGAAGAACCACCGACAGTTCCGCGACTCCGTCGGCGACGTCCATGACGCGCGCGGCATAGTCGGATTCGGCGATCACCACGGCGGCCGCGGCGTCCGAGATCTGGTGCCGCAGGAACTCCCCACGGTAGGCGGTGTTCACCGGTACGCAGATCGCGCCGATCCTGTTGATGCCCAGAAAGCTCGTCACCGCGTCGATGTTGTTGTCTAGCAACGTCACCACGGTGTCGCCGTGCTTCACGCCGAGACTCAGCAGGAGATTCGCCGTCCGCGCCGCCCGGTGTGAGATCTGGGCGTAGGTGAACGACGTCCCGCCGAAGTCCAGGAAGACGTCGTCGGCATGCTCGAGCACGGCCCGGTCGAAGACGGCGTTGACCGTGTCGGTGTCGTTGGGGTGCCACACAACCATTCGTCCTGCTCCTTCGACCCTGACGGCTGACCCATCATATATAACTATGATATACGAGACCGTGCCCGATGTGAACCTACGGCTGCTACCCGACACGCTACGAGCGCACGGCAATCAGGCGCTTGCGCTCCGACTTCATATATACCTATGATATCTATGACCCGGCTCAGACACGACCACTGGAGGCCCGAGAATGGTGTCACCTGTAGCCGATCAGCTACCCAGTCACATCCCCACGGAACTCGTGCGTGACTTCGACATGATCAACGATGCGGAGGTCCTGGCCGATCCCTACGCGGCGTTCGACAGGCTCCGCGACGAAGGGGACATCCTGTGGTCCTCCCGGCTCGGCGGGCATTGGATCGTGCTGGGCTCCCGACAGGTCAGGGAGGCGTTCCAACGTCCGGACGTGTTCAGCAACTACCCCACCGGGATCCCGCCATTGAACGAATTCTGGCCACGCAAGCTGATCCCGCAGGAACTCGACGGTGACGACCACCTGCGCTACCGACGGCTGCTGAGCCCATTCTTCAAACCGTCCGCGATTCGGCCGATGGCCGAATCCGTGCGCGCCCGCGCCCACGATCTGATCGCCGCCGTCGCCGGACGAGACGAGATCGACTTCGTCGACGCGGTGGCCGTGCCGCTGCCGGCGTCGGTCTTCCTCGACCTGTTCGGCCTTCCGCTCGAACAAGTCGACGTGTTCACCGAATGGACCCAGGAACTGCTGCACTCCGGGGACGCCGAGCGCTCTGCTCAAGCCGGGACCAGCGTCGTCAACTACCTCTTGGAGATGATCGCCGAGCGGCGCGCCCACCCCAAGGACGATCTGATCAGCGCGCTGATCACGGTCGGCGTCGATGGGCACCCGCTGAGCACCGAAGAGGTGCTCGACACCGCATTCCTGCTGTTCATCGCCGGCCTGGACACCGTCACCAACCAGCTCAGCGTCATCTTCCATCACCTGGCACGCCACCCCGAACTGCAGCATCACCTGCGCTCCTCTCCCGAGGCCATACCGGCCGCGCTCGAGGAGCTGCTGCGCGTCTATCCCATCGTTCCGCCCGCCCGAACCCTGACATCGGACTACACCCTGGACGGAATCGAGATGAAGACCGGCGACACGGTGCTGCTCGCGGCCAGCGCGGCCAGCCGGGACCCC
>NZ_DATMLH010000200.1:0-6559 GCF_035570115.1 Mycobacterium sp. | reverse complement strand
CTTCGGGGTGTTCACCGGCAGCTACGACATCGAGGCCGCCTACTGCCATATGACCGCGGTGTACACCAACAAGGCACCCGGCGGGGTGGCGTACGCGTGCTCGTTCCGGATCACCGAGGCCGTCTACTTCGTCGAGCGGCTGGTGGACTGCCTGGCCTTCGACCTCAAGATGGACCCGGCCGAGCTACGGCTGCGAAACCTGCTGCGGCCCGATCAATTCCCGTACAAGAGCAAGACCGGCTGGGTCTATGACTCGGGTGACTACGAGACCACCATGCGCAAAGCCATGGACATGATCGGCTACGACGCGCTGCGCGCCGAGCAGAAGGAGCGGCGGGCGCGCGGCGAGCTGATGGGCATCGGGATGTCCTTCTTCACCGAGGCCGTCGGTGCCGGTCCGCGCAAGGACATGGACATCCTCGGCCTGGGCATGGCCGACGGGTGCGAATTGCGCGTGCACCCGACGGGGAAAGCCGTTGTGCGGCTTTCGGTTCAGACCCAAGGCCAGGGCCACGAGACGACGTTCGCCCAGATTGTCGCCGAGGAACTGGGCATCCCGCCCGACGACATCGACGTCGTGCACGGCGACACCGACCAGACGCCCTTCGGGCTGGGCACCTACGGCAGCCGGTCCACGCCGGTATCGGGTGCGGCCGCGGCCCTGGTGGCGCGCAAGGTCCGCGACAAGGCCAAGATCATCGCGTCGGGAATGCTGGAGGTGTCGGTTGCCGACTTGGATTGGGAGAAGGGTAAATTCCACGTCAAGGGTGACCCGTCTGCTGCGGTGACCATCCAGGACATCGCGATGCGCGCGCACGGGGCCGGCGACCTGCCCGAGGGCATCGAGGGCGGCCTGGACGCCCAGATCTGCTACAACCCGGAGAACCTGACCTACCCATACGGCGCGTACTTCTGTGTGGTGGACGTCGATCCGGGCACCGCGGTGGTCAAAGTGCGGCGCTTCCTGGCCGTCGATGACTGCGGTACCCGCATCAACCCGATGATCATCGAAGGTCAGGTGCACGGCGGCATCGTCGACGGCATCGGGATGGCTTTGATGCAGATGATCGCCTTCGACGAAGAGGGCAACTGCCTGGGCGGGTCGCTGATGGACTACCTGATCCCGACCGCGCTCGAGGTGCCGCACTTGGAGACCGGGCACACCGTGACGCCGTCGCCGCACCACCCGATCGGGGCGAAGGGCATCGGCGAATCGGCTACCGTCGGATCGCCGCCCGCGGTAGTCAACGCGGTGGTGGATGCGTTGGCGCCGTTCGGGGTTCGCCACGCCGACATGCCGCTGACACCGTCCCGGGTCTGGGAGGCCATGCAGGGCCGCGCCAGACCGCCGATCTAGAGGGTTATATGACGATCAGCGAGCGAGCTCAGCAACTGTTGGCGGCGCGGACACCGTTTGTGCACGCAACGGTGGTGCGGGCCCAGCCGCCCACTTCCGCTTACCCGGGAGACGAAGCAATCCTGTTGGCGGACGGCACGATCGAGGGCTTCGTCGGCGGCCAGTGCGCACAAAACTCAGTCCGTAAGGCGGCGCTGGGTGTGCTGCAGGCGGGCGAAAGTGTGTTGCTGCGGGTGCTTCCCGACGGCGACGTGCACTTTCCCGAGGCGCCCGGCGCCTGCGTGGTCGTCAACCCGTGCCTGTCCGGCGGATCGCTGGAAATCTTCCTGACGCCGCAGCTGCCCCCTCCCCTCATCCGCATCTATGGAGCCACGCCGATCGCAGACGCGCTAATGCAGCTGTGCGGCGTGCTGGGCTACGATGTCCAACGCGAAGCGCGGGAGACTACCGATCTGGCCGACACCTCCGCGGTGGTGATCGCCAGCCATGGCGGCCCGGAAGCCGAACTCATTCGCACCGCCTTAGATAACGGCGTTGGGTATATCGGCTTGGTGGCCAGCAAGGTTCGCGGCGCCTCGATCCTGAACGAACTCGAACTCTCCGACGTCGAGCGAGCCCGCATACATACCCCGGTCGGATTGCCCATCGGCGCCAAGACACCGGCGGAGATCGCGGTATCCATCGCCGCTGAACTCATTGCCGCCGTCCGAGACGGCCGCCTGATCCGTTCCGCTACACCGGTGAACGGCGGCGCCCGTGAGGCGGTCGACCCAGTGTGCGGCATGACGGTGCCGATCGGACCCGCCACCGAACACTTGGAATTGGGCGGCGCCGACTACTGGTTTTGCTGCCCAGGATGCCGCACGGCATTTGCCGCCGGGAAAGCCGGCGTATGACAGCGCAGCGGATCACCGGCGTCGTGCTCGCCGCCGGCAGCTCCCGAAGGCTAGGGACGCCTAAACAGGTTCTGCCATACCGGGAGACGACCATACTGGGGGCCACCCTCGACGTTGCCCGCGCCGCAGGATTCGACCAAATCATCGTCACATTGGGTGGTGCTGCCCAAGCGGTGCGCGACGTGGTGCCGTTGGACGGGGCCGACGTGGTAGCCGTCGACGACTTTGGCACCGGCTGTTCGGCGTCGTTGCGTGTCGCGCTACAACGGGTAGACCCGCGGGCTGCCGGCATTGTGCTGATGCTCGGCGATCAGCCACGTGTGGCTCCCGCAACCGTGCAGCGGATAGTCGCCGCTGCGCCGAGCGCCGACGTCATGGTGTGCCGTTACGCTGACGGCATCGGGCATCCGTTCTGGTTCAGCCGCGATGTATTCGGCGAACTTTCGCAGCTGCACGGCGACAAGGGAGTCTGGAAGCTGGTCCAGTCGGGCCGGCACCCGGTACACGAGATCGCGGTAGAGGGCCCGGTGCCACTCGACGTCGACACCTGGGACGATTACCTGCGATTGTTGGAATCGGTGCCATCATGATTTTCGCGGACCCCGACGACGTGATCCGCCGGTTCGACGCCCAGGACTATCTACTCGACACCGGAACGGCGTCCGCGATCTATCTGGCAGTCACGCTCGGCAAACCGCTCCTGCTGGAAGGAGAGCCCGGCGTCGGCAAGACGACGGCCGCGAAAACCCTTGCGGCAGTGCTCGATACCACACCACTTAGGCTGCAATGCTACGAGGGTCTAACCGCCAACGAAGCGCTCTACGACTGGAACTACCAGCGCCAGCTGCTGGCTATCCGGCTGGCCGAGGCGCGCGGCACCGGTATCGAAGAAGCGGATCTCTACACCGAGACCTACCTGGTGGATCGGCCCATCCTGCAGTGTGTGCGGCATCGGGGTCCGACACCGCCGGTGCTGCTGATCGACGAGATCGACCGGGCAGACGACGAATTCGAGGCGCTGCTGCTGGAGTTCCTCGGTGAGGCCGCGGTCACCGTCCCGGAGTTGGGCACCTTCGTCGCCGAGCGCGCGCCGATCGCGGTGCTCACTTCCAACCGCAGCCGCGACCTGCACGACGCACTGCGGCGGCGCTGCCTCTACCACTGGATCGATTACCCGGAGCCGTCCCGGGCGGCCGCGATTGTCCGCCGGACGGTGCCGGGGGCGACGACACCGCTGATCGGGCATGCCACCCAATTCGTGAGCAGCGCGCGTGATCTCGACCTGGACAAGCCGCCCGGCGTGGCCGAGACCATCGACTGGGTAGCGGCTCTGGTGTCGCTGCGCGTCGCAGATATTGCCCCGGCCGATTCGGTCGATTCGGCGCTGGCCAGCCTTGGGGCACTGGCCAAGACGCCCGACGATCGCACCCTGATCCGCGACGCGTTCATCGAATACAGCCGCAGATGAGAGGAATCACAGTATGAAGATCGCCAACCAGTTCACCGTCGGCGCGCCGATTGAGCAGGCCTGGGACGTGCTGTGCGACCTGGAGCAGGTGATTCCGCTGATGCCCGGTGCGGCGCTGATCGGCCATGAAGGCGACGAATACCTCGGCAAAGTCAAAGTCAAGGTCGGGCCCGTCACCAGTGAATTCAGCGGCAAGGTGCGTTTCGTCGAGCAAGACCGCGACCAGCACCGCGCGGTTATCGACGGCAAGGGCAAGGAGGCGCGCGGGACCGGCAACGCGGCCGCCACGGTCACCGCCCAGCTGCACGAGGAGGGGGGTCGCACGAATGTCAGCGTCGACACTGACCTGAAGATCGTCGGCAAGCTTGCTCAGTTCGGCAGCGGAATGCTGCAACAGGTGTCGGAGAAGCTACTGGGCCAGTTCGTGGAGTCCCTGGAAGCCAAACTGGCCGCCGAGAATGCCGGCGTCCCAACGGGTTCGACCGATACGACCGAGGAGGCCAGCGCCGAGGAGCCGATCCCGGCCTGGCCGGCAAATCCGGTCCCGGGCACCCGCCAAGACCCCGCTCCCGAGCCAGAGCCCATCGATCTGCTGCAGCTCGCGGGTGGCGGCCAGCTCATGAGATACGGCTCGGCGGCGGCGGTGCTGCTCGCCGGGCTGGTGCTGATCTGGGTGCTGCGTCGGAGAAGTTAGCCGCTCGTGAGCACCCCGTTGCTGTTGCGTGGCGTCGATCTGGCGGCGTTCGCGGCGGCGTTGGCAGCGCGCCTGCGCAGCGCGGGAGTCTCGGTGTCCGCCAGCGGCCAGGGTGGTTTCGTGCAGGCGCTCCAGCACTTGGCACCGCAAACCACGGTGGCGCTGTACTGGGCCGCCAGGCTCACCCTCGTCAACCGGATGGACGACCTCGGCGCCTTCGACGCGGTGCTGCGAGAGGTCTTCGGGAGTGTCCAACCCGGCGACACACGAAGCCCGGAGTCAGTCCTGCCGATCGCCGGTCCCAAGACACCCGCAGCACCCGCAGCTGGCATCGTGCAGACCGCGGCGAGCCAATCTGCCAATCCGCACGCCGCAAAACTGCCGTGGGTCACCCGGACCGCGCCCGACCGGGACGGCGGAGCGGACGCGGGCATCCTCCTGCCAGACCTGCTGCCCAGCCGCATCGCCGCGTTGGCCGACGAACCGTTCGACCAATTCGACCCCAAAGATCTTCGCCTGCTCGGTTCGTGGCTGGAGGCGTCGGTTCATGCTTGGCCCCGGCGCCGCAGCCTGCGATTCGAATCCAGCCCGCACGGCAAGAGGATCGACCTGCGGGCGACGATGAACGCGTCACGCGGGACCGGCTGGGAAGTGGTGACGCTGGCGCGAACGCGGCCGCGGCACCGGCCCCGGCGGCTCGTCCTGGTTTGCGACGTCAGCCGCTCGATGCAGCCATACGCCGCGATCTATCTGCATTTGATGCGGGCGACGGTGCTGCGCCGGGCCGGTGTTCGCCCCGAGGTGTTCGCGTTCTCGACGTCGCTGACCCGGCTCACCCCGGTGCTGTCCCACCGCTCGGCCGAGGTGGCGCTGGAACGGGCCAACGAGAAGGTCACCGACCGGTACGGCGGCACGTTCATCGGCCGCAGCATCGCTGCACTGCTGGCCCCGCCGCACGGCAGCGTGTTGCGCGGCGCGGTGGTGATCATCGCGTCAGACGGCTGGGACAGCGATCCGCCCCACGTGCTCGAGCATGCGCTGGCCAGGGTGCGGCGGCGCGCCGAATTGCTGGTCTGGCTCAACCCGCGCGCAGCGCACGGTGAATTCCAGCCACTTGCCGGTTCGATGGCGGCGGCCCTGCCTTACTGCGATCTGTTCCTGCCGGCGCACTCGCTGACCGGCCTGCGCCAGCTGTTTGTGGCGCTGGCTAGTCGGGCATCGCGGCGATGAGCTGTTCGGCGGTGAGGGGCATCGAGCGCACCCGGACGCCGAGCGCGTCGTAAACCGCGTTGGCGATCGCGGCGGCCGTCGGGCCTTGTGCGCACTCGCCGACTCCCAGCGGTGGATTGCCTTGTCCGGCGACGAATTCGACCTCGATTGCGGGCACCTCGGAGAACCGCAGGATCGGGTACGTCTCCCAGGTGTCGCTCGTAACATTCAATCGGTCGAAGCGCACCTGCTCCTTGAGCGCCCAACTGGTGGCCTGGATGGCACCGCCCTCGATCTGATTGACCGCACCATCGGGATTAATGACCAGACCGGCATCCACGGCGATGACGAGCCGTCGCACCTGGACCTCGTTGATCGCCTCGACCTCGGCGACGACCGCGCAGTAGGCGGATGAGTTCTTGTATCGCGCATAGCCGATGCCGTGCCCAACCGCTTCCCGTGACGTCCATTCCGCCCAAGCAGCCCCCGACGCCGCGGTGTGCAGGACTGCCTGTGCGCGCGGGTCCGACAAATGGGCCAACCGGAATTCGAGGGAATCGCGGCCCGCGGCCGAAGCGAGTTCGTCCATGAACGACTCGGCTGCAAAGACATTGAGAAAGGCGCCCAGCGAACGCAGCGCCGAGGTTCGCAGCGGCATCTCGGTCAACAGGTGGTTGGTGACTAAGTAAGCGGGAAAGTCGTAGGATGGCAGGGCATTTCGCCCGGCACCACCACCTCGTTCGAGCGGCGGCTCGCCGCCGGCACGGATGGGCTCGCCGCCGACGCGGTGGCTCGCCGCCAACAACGCATTCGTCGGTGTTGTCCCGGGGCGGCCCATATAGCTGCCGCTCCATATCTCATGGCGCCAGGACAGTACGCTGCCGTCATCAGTAGAGTCGGCCGCTATCTCGACCACCGCCGCGGGGCCGAACGGC